>JAQULT010000026.1 GCA_028718545.1 Fidelibacterota bacterium
GTATTTGTCGATGCGGAACCCCGAACTTTTAATATCGATCCCGATAAGCTGGAAGCAAAGATCAGTCCGCGGACCAAAGGCATTATCGCTGTCTCACTCTTTGGCCAGTGCGCCGATTTCGATACGATCCGAAAGGTCGCCGACAAACATGGTCTCTGGATCCTTGAAGATGCGGCGCAATCTTTCGGCGCGACCTACAAGGGTAAATATTCCTGTGCGCTGACACAGATCGCCACCACCAGTTTTTTTCCGGCTAAGCCTTTAGGTTGTTACGGTGACGGCGGAGCGATCTTTACGGATGATGCGCTGACCGCCGAAAAACTGCGCATGCTCCGCAATCACGGTCAGGAAAAACGTTATCATCATAAAATGATCGGTATAAACGGCCGGATGGATACTTTGCAGGCTGCCATACTGCGTGTAAAACTGCGACATTTTCAAGAAGAGATCCCCGAACGCAAGCGCGTTGCGGATGCTTATACAAAAGCCCTGAAAGGTTTTGTTGATACACCGGATGTTCCGGGCTACAACACTTCCGTATGGGCACAATATACCATACGTGTGCAAGACCGCGAACCTCTGCGGGAACACTTAAAGGCCAAAGGGATCCCGACAGCCGTTCATTATCCTATGCCTCTTCCGTCGCAGGAGGCTTTCCGTTCATTGAAACAGGGCGAGGATTTCCCGGTTTCGAACCGTCTCGCCAAAACGGTGATGTCACTCCCGATGCACCCTTATCTGAATGCTTCCGAGATTGATCTGATCACGCAAAGTATAAAGGAATATCTGAATGTCTGATTATTTTGTGCATGAAAGCGCGTATGTGGATGCCGGTGCAAAGATCGGCAAAGGGACCAAAATCTGGCACTTTTCTCATATAATGTCCGGTGCCAGCATCGGGGAACGCTGTTCTATCGGTCAGAACGTGAATATCGGTTCAAAAGCAGTTGTCGGTAATGGTGTCAAGATCCAGAATAATGTTTCGGTCTACGATTCCGTGATCATTGAAGATGATGTTTTTTGCGGCCCCAGCTGTGTGTTCACCAATGTTGTCAATCCCCGCGCATTTGTTGAACGCAAAAGCGAATACAGGATCACGCGCATAAAAAAAGGCGCATCCATCGGCGCAAATGCCACTATAGTATGCGGTGTAACGCTCGGAGAATACTGTTTTATCGGCGCGGGTGCGGTGCTTACCCGCGATGTTCCTCCCTATGCCCTGATGATTGGAGTTCCGGCCCGTCAAAAAGGCTGGGTCAGCCGTGCGGGAGAAATTCTTGGTGAGGATCTGCGTTGCCCGGCCACCGGCGAACAATACGAGATCGCGGACGGACAACTAAAACCGCTAAATACCTAATCTTTCAAAAACTAATTGATCGTACATATAAATACCTGCGATCGTCAGCGTTTTGCTTTATTGTTGAATTATACAAAATATTTTATCATATTTCAGCTGAACTGCACAGCATAGGGAGGGGAATATCGGGAAATACAAGCGGATCATATCATTGGATTTTATGCGCGGTATTGCCATTACCGGGGTTCTGATATCGCACAATCTAATTCTGGATGTTTGGTACGGAAAACAGGCCTTTCAGATCGTGCCACCCTGGATCATCGGACTGCTTTTCCCTTTGCTGATCATTTTTACCTGGGCAGGAAGTTTCGTACTGATCAGCGGTATTTCGACGGCCTATACGGCTTACCAGCGTTTTGAAAAGAAGGTGGCTGCAAAAAAGATCATTTCTCCGATCCTGATCAACAGTGCCGCACTTTTACTGCTTGATCCGGTACGGACACTGATCTTCAGCCGTCCGCATCTGTTCCGGGGAGAAATGACACATTCCCTATTTTCCAAACTGATCATGACCGGGCAATGGGGACTGCCTTCTCCGGAACGGCTGTATCTGATCGGCGCATTGCCGATGATCGGTCTGAGCGGTCTGCTGGGCGCGATCCTGGTCTTGTGTTTGTTCAAGAATGATAAGCAACGACAACGGACGGATCGTCATTTGCGCGGGCTGTTCATTGCCGGATTTGTATTTTCATTACTGACCGTACCGCTTTCTTATGCCATAGAACCATTGATCGAAAAGATGTTAAGCAGTCCATCCCCGCATTATATTGCCGCATATCTCCTGCGTATACTGGGAAGTGCGCAGCTGTCTTTTTTCCCAATGGGGACCTATATATTTTTCGGTCTTGCCTACGGTTTACTGCTGGCTTCGGGAAAAGAGAAGGAGGAGATCGATAAACGCCTGCGGCGCTATGCCCGTATTTTTTTTATTGCCACCCTGCTTTCGATACCACCAGTCTTTATTTTTACAAAACAACCGATCCGCTTTCTGGCAAATATCGATATTTATTCCCCAACGATCATTTACTTCAGCCTGGCCTGCATAACCCTGATCTTTAAGGCGCTGGTTCGGCATGTGGAATTTGGCGAGGAGGGAAAGCGCTTGTGTTTTGCGCAAAGAACACGCTGGCTCCGGCGTTTCGGCATATTGACATTGACCCTTTATATCATTGATGCGCTTCCGGGAATGTTCGTCGGGGAATGGTTCCATCACCTGTTCGGCGGCAAGGCGCTCTGGACGCCCTTAACGGAAGGCCGGGATGCCTTTATGACCAATCCCTTTGCTATCTTTACATTTGTTGCATTAATGTTCGCTTTTTGGTTTTTTATGGTATCCTTATGGGAAAAAAGAAATTTTTCAGGAAGTTTTGAATGGCTGATGGTGAAAATAAGCGGCCTGTTCCGGAAAGAGTCCTCCCACCGTCTGGACCTGCGTAACAATCTCGATCTGGAACAAGAAAACAAGCCCGATGCAAAACCGCCATCCGGGAATTTGCCTTCCGGATAATTTTTAAAGATTACGGATTCTTCCCGAAATTAAGTAAGGTGTCTAGCCTGCCCCGCTTATTTCGCATTGATTTACGTTCTTATTTTGTTATATTTCGTTCAATAATAACAAAAACGGAGTCATGTAACTTGGAAGCCCTGAACGCCATACTGCAACAGAAGATCGAAGTGGCTCCCGGCCTTTGTATTTTCCGGGTAGCGCCGCTGACCTGGGAACTCCCGAAATTCCGGCCGGGCCAATATTGCCCTCTGGGATTGCCGCCTTCAGCCCTTCGGGTCCCTTACTCGGAAGCACCCGAAAAACCCGAACCGCAGGACCAGCTTATCAAACGGCCGTATTCCATTGCTTCCAGTTCCAGTCAGCACCAGTATCTTGAATTTTATATCAAGATGGTTCCCAACGGTTCGCTGACACCCCGCTTATTTGCCCTGAAGATCGGCGACAAACTCTGGATGCGTGAAAAAGTCTTTGGTATGTTCACGCTGGATGATTTTCCCCCGGATAAACATGTGATCTTCTTTGCCACCGGAACCGGTCTGTCGCCCTATATGAGCATGCTGCGTTCCCATCTGATGCGTGACAGCGGAAGAAAATGGGCGGTAGTGCACGGAGCCCTGAATTCCTGGGATCTGGGTTACCGGGACGAACTGGTTCTGATGGAACGCTTTTGCCCTGATTTTAAATACATTCCCATTATCAGCGCTCCGGAAAAAGAACATGTGACATGGTCCGGTTATCAGGGCTTTCTCGATCAGGCCTGGAAAAACCGCTATGTTGACCGGGCCTGGGGACTTGAAGTAAATCCCGGTAATACGGTGATCTTTTTATGCGGCCACCCTCTGATGGTCAGCAGTATGGAACAAATTCTGATCCAAAGCGGTTTTAAACCGCACAGTAAACGTGATCCGGGCTCGATCATCAAGGAGAATTTCGGATGAACAACGAAGTAAATACGCGCAACTATCAGAAAGCCTGGGAGACCATTCTTTCTTTCCCCAAAGCTGACCTGCATTGCCATCTGGACGGTTCCCTGCGTCCGGGAACCATCAAAGAGCTCGCCGAACTCAACGATATCAAATTGCCGTATACCGATATGAATGATCTGGTACGTTACATGCATTGCGAAAACTGTAAGTCCCTGCCGGATTATTTGAAGCGTTTTGACATCACCCTCAGCGTGATGCAGGACCCGCAGTCGGTGGAACGTATTGCCTATGAGCTTTGTGAAGACGCCGCTGCAGAAAATGTCCGTTGGCTGGAAGTCCGTTATTCTCCCATCCTGCACATACAGAAGGGTATGAAAATCATGGATAACCTTGAAGCGGTAATCCGGGGTATGCGCAAAGCGGAACGTGATTTCGGCATTCGTGGCGGCGTGATCGTTTGCGGGATGCGAAGTTATGATCCCGCGGTATCGGTTCAACTTGCGGAACTCGCCGTTGCATATAAAAACCGCGGCGTGATCGGCTTCGATCTTGCCGGTCCGGAGGAAAATTACCCTGCCAAAGCCCATGAAGAGGCCTTCCGGCTGGTCCTGAAAAACAATATTAACATTACCATTCATGCCGGTGAAGCCTACGGTCCCGAAAGCATTCATCAGGCGGTGCATTACTGCGGTGCACACCGGATCGGACACGGCACGAACCTGCCGGAAGACGGCGGCTTGATGAATTATATCAACGACCACCGCATATGCCTGGAGATCTGTCTGACCAGCAATCTGCAGACCAAAAGCGTGCCTTCGCTCAAACAGCATCCCTTTAAATTCTTCCTCGATTACGGATTGCGGCTCAGTCTGAACACCGATAACCGTCTGATGTCCGATACCAATGTCAGCAAGGAACTGTTCCTGGCTTACAAAACCTTCGGTCTTGATATCGAGAATATCAAAAACATTATCATTGACAGTTTTAAAAGCGCATTTATGCATCACCGCGAACGCAGGGAACTGGTCAAGGAGATCGCGGTGGAACTGGAAAAGATCATCCGCCTGTAATGAAAGAGATCGAAAAAAAATTCCAAGTCATCCATACGGACTATAAAAAAGGCTTGAAGCCGGTACACGTTATCCAGGCTTATCTTTTCAATGACGACCTTGCCCATGCCCGTATCCGCATTGAAGATGATGTGCGTGCCTTTCTGGCACTGAAAAAACATATCAGCGGTTTTACGCGCTGGGAATTTGAATATCCCATACCCTTAAAAGATGCGCAGGAGATCATGGATCAGTTCGCCGAGGGCAGAATTGTTGAAAAAAACCGCTATTTTCCCGAGTTTAAGGGCCGGCGCTGGGATGTTGATGAATATTTGGGAAACAACGAAGGTTTGATTGTTGCCGAGATCGAGCTTGAACAGGAGGACGAGCATTTTGATAAACCTGCATGGGCGGGAGAGGAACTGACAGAGGATCCCCGCTATTTGAATGTCAATCTGGCTGTCTTTCCATACAGAAAATGGAAGGACGTCCTTACCCGTTAAATTTATTTCTTGATCATAAAACAAACAGCTGCAGATCACTGCAGTTGTCTGTGATTGTGTTTTGTAATTCAAAGCGGTTTCTCAGAGCCCCATTTCATCGAGTATCCATTGTGCTTTAGCGTACTTTTGCGTTATAAAAAGCACGTAACGAATATCGACGGCGATCGTGCGCTGGATCTCCTCCTGGAACATCCAGTCGCTGGTCATAGCCTCGTAATTTCCGTCAAAAGCCAGTCCGATCAGTTCGCCGTGCCGGTTCATAACGGCGGAGCCGCTGTTCCCATTGGTAATATCGCCGGTCATCAGAAAGCAGCTGGGCACATCCCGGAGTTCGGGATCGATCCAGGGGTCCAGATCACCCTTTTGTTTAATTTTACGGAGTTCCGCGGGCATATCAAAGGGCGGTATCCCGCTGTCCTTGGCGATCATGCCGCCCAATGTGGAAAAGGGCAGATACCAAACGGCATCCCGGGGCTGGTAGCCTTTGACGTTTCCGTATGTAAAGCGCATGGTACCGGTGGCATCGGGATAAATGGCTTTGCCGAGGAAAGATTCCAGGATTTCCAGGTAGCGAAGTCGGTAATCGTGCATACGCGCATCCCAGTGCCGCATACGTTCCTTCTTTTCAAATTTGGGCGGATACAGGGCGACTGCAAGCTGTACGATGGGATCCTGCAGGGCTTCGATCTGTGCGCTGTTCATGGAAAACAGCCGTCGCATGGAGTCCGCATCTTTCAGCCGGGTATTCTTATAGGCGTTTTGCACCCAGCTTTCGGGGTTTTCAGGGATTTCGAAGAAGGCAATATTTTCGGATGCCGCCGCAGCTTTCTGTAACGCAAGGAGCAAGGCACGTTTGTCGTAGGCGTCGCAGTAAGAAAGGAATTGATAGTTGAGACGATCGACAAATTCCCGCACGCGTTTTTCCGAAAATTCCGGTGCACGGTCCTGTACTTGTTTTTCACGTTCCTTTGCCACTCCGTAGGCATAATCGGCCAGATAGTAAAGGAGACCGCTGTAATAACCAAAGGCATCCAGGACATTGTCGGCGGTCTCAAAATTAGCGCGTTCCCGGTAAAGCGCATCGATGCCCTTCAGGATATCGCCGTAGCGGCTGTTCCGTTTTTTATCGGATTCGATAAAACGCTGTATTTCAGCTTCTTTTGTGCGTTTGCTTGCAATAAAGTCCGTATCCCGCATCCCGTCAACGTTTCCCTGATATTTTTTCATGATATTGTTCATACTGGCATTCATGTTCGCAAGCCGGATTGCCGCAGCGGGATCTTTTGCAGCGATATCTTCCATGATCCCGATCAGAATCCGGTATTTTTCGATCTGTGGGATATAATGTTTGTTCAGGGTGAATTCAATATCCGCAGCCGTCATGTAACGACTTGTTCTCCCGGGGAATCCTATAATGAAAGCCGGATCTCCGTCCGAGAGATCTTCTTTTGCAACCCGAAGCCATGTGGCGGTCTTAAGGGGGATATTCAAGGAATCAAATTTTGCCGGATTGCCATCCGGAGCCGTATAAATGCGCAGAAAAGTAAAATCGCCGGTATGGCGCGGCCACATCCAGTTGTCAATATCGCCGCCGTATTTGCCTATTGACAGGGGGGGGGCATAAACAATACGCAGGTCCTCGTATTTGTTGAAGAGATATTTCCGGAATTCCCGGCCTTCAAAGAGTTCAACGACCACACAGCGGATATCGTCCCGGCCGTTTTCCGACTGTTCCTCGATCTCTTTGCACTTCTGCTGCATCAGCCGGTCGCGCTGTGTCAGATCGCGCGCATTGCGTGCGGCACGGAACACGTCCTTGCTGACATCTTCAACGGCGGTCAGCAAATAAGCATATTGTCCGGGTGCAGGGATCTCGGTAGTGGGATCCATTGCCAGAAATCCATGGGTAATATAATCATAGTTATCCTGTGCGGATGCTCGCTGCAATGCCGCATAGGCACAGTGATGATTGGTCAGAACAAGTCCGTCGGGAGAAACCAGAGAAGCGGAACAGCCTCCAAGCCAGACGATTGCATTGCTTAAAGAATTGCCTCCGGGATTGTAGATACTGTCGGCGGAAATCAAAAATCCTTTATCTTCCAATCCAAGATCGGCAATCTGCCGCATCAGCCACAAACCCTCGTCGGCACGAACAATCGAAAAAGCGATCAACAACAGCGGGAGAAGTCGTTTACTCATTTTTTCTAACTCCTTATTACCTTTCCGGACTTAATGTAAAAACTTTAAGGATAAATACGAAATTTATTTTTCATAAAAAAGCGCGGGAAAAACTTCACTCAAGTATAAAATAATCCTTGATTTGTTGCCGGGAAAGTGTAATATTAGCAGGCTTTTTATAATGCGAAGGAGTTACAATGGCCAAAGTTTGTGAAATATGCGGAAAGAAGCCGGTCTACGGCAATAATGTCAGCCATGCCAACAATCGCACGCGCCGCCGCTGGGAACCCAATCTTCAGCGTGTACGCATTCGCGTCGAAGGCAGCGTTAAGCGTGCAAAAGTCTGCACATCCTGTCTGCGTTCAGGCAAGGTCGAAAAAGCGTAAACGGCATTTTGCATTCAGAGTATTAACCTTCCGCACGGAAGGTTTTTTATTTTTTATTCGGGTTGTAAAAAGCTAAATTACCATGAACAAGACGGAGGTGCAATGAAACTGATATCCTGGAACGTCAACGGTTTTCGTGCAGTGATCAATAAGGGATTTTTGGAATTTGTGGCGGAATATCAGCCGGATGTTCTGGGAATTCAGGAGACAAAGGTTCGGGAAGAGCAATTGAGCGATGAACAGCGGCACATTCCGGGTTATGAAAGCTATTTCCATTCTGCGAAACGGCTGGGCTACAGCGGTGTGGGGGTTTACAGCAAGATCCGCCCTCTGCAAACCGTATCCGGTTTTACGCAAGGCTGGAACGATGACGAAGGCCGTGTGATCATGCTGGAATTTGATAAATTTTTATTTTTCAATATCTATTTCCCAAACGGACAGAAAGATGATATACGGCTGAAATATAAACTCGATTTCTACGATTTTGCGCTGGAATATTTTGAAGAATTGCGTAAAAACAACGGGAAAGGCCTGGTTATCTGCGGAGATTATAACACGGCGCATCATCCTATCGATCTTGCCAGACCCCGGGAGAATGAAAATACTTCCGGCTTTCTGCCCGTCGAGCGCGCCTGGATGGATAAATTTGAAACAAAGGGATATGTAGACACCTTCCGCTATTTGCATCCGGATGAAAAGGACCGCTATTCCTGGTGGTCTTACCGGGCACGGGCACGTGTTAACAATGTCGGATGGCGTATCGATTACTTTTACGTGAGTCCGGATCTTTTACCCTTTGTCCGCAAGGCGGATATCCTGGATCATGTAGAAGGCTCGGACCATTGCCCCGTTTTGCTGGAACTGGAGTTTGACAAATGAAGAAGATCCTTGTACTTTTTTTGCTGATGCTGCTGCTCGGGGGCTGTATCTGGAAATATTCTCCGCGGCCGGGCACTATCCCGCCGCATATCAAAAGCGTAGCCATTGATGAAACGGTCAATAATACGGCGGAATTCAATCTCGGACAGGAATTTACGATCATGCTGAACGAGCGGATGCAGCGGGACAACCTGCTCCCGCTCAGCGATCCTTCGGTGGCGCATTCCATTATTTACACTACCCTGCGCGATATCCGGGATGCCGTTTTAACCTACGATGAAGCGGAGGTTGTCAAAGAATACCGCTTAAGCCTGCGTGTAGATTTCCGCTGGTACGATACGATCAACGCCAAAGATATGATGCAGGATAATTTCTCGGATTACGTTGTGTACTACAGCGATCAGTACAACAATACGTTATCGCCGGGCGATCAGATAAAACGCGAAGATGCCATGGCGGCGCTGATGGATAAACTCGCCGAAAAGGTGTTGGTAAAACTCACATCGGAATGGTAAGATCGATCAAATATATGAACGGAATACTGGGATTGCTTTTTCTTCCCTTTATTCCGCTTGCAGTCTTGTTGTCGCAAGACCTGCTGCATTCGCTTTTCTTTATCCTGTGGCTGTCCTTATTTGCAATATTGAACATTCTTCTGCTTTTCCTGAAAGGAAAGATATTCTCCAAGCTTATCCATGGGGCTCTGCTCGGATTGCTGATCCTGATGCTAATCGCGATCCCGCAAAACAAACCCCAAAGCATGATCCTGGGCAAAGGCGGCGAATATCTCCGCGTTTTTCAGGAAGACACTTTACGCTTATCGCTGCTGGATTTCCGCATCCTGCATGAAGCGAATAAGCTCAACTACGAACTTGTTCTGAAGGTCAATGCCGATACCCTGCATCTGCAAAACCGGCCATTTATGAAGATCTCCCATCTGCAGATTCTTGATATTTCCCATGTCCGGGCCCTGCCTTTCCGCATTTCGCAGGGAGACTCGATCATATTATATGAAGGACAGAGCGGAACCCTGCAGGGAACCGCGATAAGTCTGGAGCATTACAATCCCGAATTGGAGCTGCTTTCCCTGCGTTATCATGGAGTTCTCTTCAATGTGCCGGCAGGGGAGACCATCAGTTTTATGAACCGCCCCCTCAGCATCGTACCGCTGGAAAAAACCTTTGCCATCAGGATGATCTTTCAGGAACAACATCCTTTTCATTTCTTGCTGAATATCGCTTTTCTGATATTTGCCTTGCTGAACGGGATCCTTGCCTTTCGGAGAGAAGGGGACAATTCCGGTACTTCATGAGTTTTCTTCTCTTTGCGGCTTTAATGATGTAAATTCATTGATATGTGTATTAAAAAGATACATCGCTACGTTTTTCGGGAACACCTCTTTCCCTTTCTGGGCGCTCTCTTCGTTTTCAGTTTTATTTTTCTTGTTCAGTATCTGATCTCCCAGATCGACAAGCTGGTCGGTAAAAATTTGGGATTTATGGTCATCTCGGAATTCATGATCCTCAGCCTTGCGCCCATCTTCGCCGAAGTGGTGCCGGTCGCGGTCTTTATTGCGGTTCTGATGGCCTTCGGGCGCTTTGGCGAAGACAACGAGATCACTGCATGGCGGGCTGCCGGGATCAATTTTTCCCGGATACTTACTTCATCATTGCTGTTTGCCGTACTGATCGCGGGGTCCATGCTCTATTACAATAACAATATTCTTCCCGATGCCAATCACAAATACAAGTTGCTGCGTCAGGATATTGCCTATAAGCATCCGGACATTAATTTCGATGCCGGCTATTTTTTGGAGGACATTCCCGATTACCGCATTCTGATTAGAGAGAAATATAACGATATGCTGTACGACATCCTGGTCTACCATGATGCGGGCAATATCCAGGAGACCATCTGGGCCAAGAGCGGCAAACTGGAGATCGTCGGGGACAAGGTTATTCTGAATCTGCATGAAGGGGAATATCATGAATTCACGCAAAATACATCCGGAGAATACAAGCGCTCAGCCTTTGAGCGTTACCGTCTGGTGGTTTCGGTCAAGAATCTGGAGTTGCAACGCCGGGATTCCAAATATCGAAGTGACCGGGAAATGTCCATTCCCGATATGCAGGTAAAGGTCAGGGAATACCGTGATCTCAAGCGGAAATCCGCCCGCAATATTTTAAAAAATATGGCGGAAGCAGGTTTTGACACCGCATCCGTCGATCCCCTGCGCGGGCTCTCGATCGTGGATGCCCGGATTGCAGCCGTTAAGGACTCCTCTGCGGCGGAAGGATTGAGTTCCGATCAGCTGCGGCATTACCGCAGCCGCCTGCAGTCGCTGGAAAATACAAAAATGCGCGTCCGTTCCTACCGGGATATGGAACGGCGTTACCGGCAATCAGAAAGCCGCTATCTGGTCGAGATCCACAAAAAGGTCGCCATGCCCGTTTCCGCGATCATCTTTGTACTGATTGGAGCGCCGCTGGGAATGATCGTCCGGCGGGGCGGACTGGGGACTTCCGGCGGGATCAGTCTGGTCTTCTTTCTGATCTACTGGGGTATCCTGATGACCGGTGAACGGCTGGCGGACCGGCTCTTAATGCCGGCCTGGCTGTCGATGTGGGCCCCGAACATAATTTTTGCCCTTTTAGGTTTGCTCCTGGTCCATTATGCCATCCGGGAACGCATCAGTATCCGGCTCCCGAAAAAACTGGAAAAAATGTTCCGGAAATTCCGGAACGATCAAAATGAAAGGTAAAGGATGCTCGCCTACACACTTATTGAAAAGAAACAAAAAGGGGAATCTCTCACGAAGGACGAGATACGCTTTCTGGTCAAAGGTTTTTTGAAGAAAGAGATCCCCGCCTATCAGATGTCCGCTTTTTTAATGGCGGTATATTTTAAAGGCATGGACGCCGCCGAGATCGCAGCCTACATTGATGTAATTCTCAACAGTGGGAAGCGCGTCCGTTTTACGGATAAAAACGCCTATTATGTCGATAAACACAGTACCGGCGGTGTCGGCGATAAGATCTCTCTCATCCTTGCGCCTCTGGCGATGGCCAGCGGAAGGGTCCGGGTTCCCATGATCTCCGGCCGCGGGCTTGGCCATTCCGGCGGAACGCTGGACAAACTCGAAAGCATTCCCGGTTTCCGGACAGATCTGAGCCTTTCGGAGTTCCGGAGACAGACCGATGCGATCGGCTGCGCGCTGATCGGGCAGACGGCGGACCTTTGCCCGGCGGATAAGGAATTGTATGCACTGCGTGATGTTACCGCAACCGTACGCTCTGTTCCGCTGATCTGTGGTTCGATTTTAAGCAAAAAGATCGCCGAGGGCATCCGGGGCCTGGTCTTGGATGTCAAGACCGGAAACGGAGCATTTATTTCGGAATATTCCAAATCGCGCGAGTTGGCGGAAAATCTGAAATATTTCGGTGAGGCATACGGACTTGCGGTACGGCCGGTATTGACAGACATGAATCAGCCGCTGGGAGAAAAGATAGGGAACTGGCTGGAAGTGGAAGAATCCCTGGATGTTCTGAAAGGCGGCGGTCCCGCGGATGTAAGGGAATTAAGTCTGGTATTGACCACACAAATGCTTTCCCTGGCGGATCCGCAGGCCGGCGAAGCGCTGATTCGCCGTGAACTGGAGAAATTACTGAACAAAGGTCACGCTTTTGAGGCTTTTTTAAAGATTGCCAAAGCGCAGGGCGCCGATATACGTTATCTCGAAAATCCGGAACGTTACCGGCCGGCAAGGCATATAATTCAGGTGAAAGCCCGCCGTGAGGGCACGATCGCCGCGATAGACACCTATCAGCTGGGTCTGGATGCGATCGCGCTGGGAGCGGGAAGAACGGCAATAACAGACAAGATCGATCCCCGTGCGGGATTGGTCATCCACAAGCACCTTGGAGATAAGGTCCGGAAAGGAGAATTGCTCGTGACACTGCACTCGGCAAAAAAGAAGAGCATCGAATCGCTTGCAATCCTTATCGAACAGCGTTTTAGCATCTCCGGGGAATTCACCTCAAAACCCCCGATCGTCTATGAAATACTTTAAATTGTTTTTATTTGTTCTGGTAACAGGAGTTGCGCTCTTTGCCCAGCAGGACCCCATGGGCAGTATGAGCATTGAATACGGTCCCTACGACATTATCGGTACCGCGAGGTCCAGTACCGAACAGCGTTTTGTCAGTATCGAATATTACGAACAGGTTGTTCAGCCTGTCGAGAGCGCACATTTCGCGGCACGCAACGGAGAATACGAAAAAGCCATCAGCCTTTTCAGGGAATCGCTGAAAAAAGATTCCACCTATGTCTTTGCCCACAACGGTATGGGGAACGCCTATCTGAAACTGGGTGATCTTACCCGTGCGGAATATTATTTCCGGAAAGCAATGCAATTTGGAAGCAATTACGCTTTTCCCTATAATAATCTTGCGAATCTCTACATGCTGCAGGACCGGCGCAGTGAGGCGCTGCCCTTGCTGCTGACCGCGCTGAATCTCGATCCCAACAGCGCCTATGTATACTATAATGTCGGGAATTACTATTTGCATGAGGGCAATAACGCCGTTGCCCAGTCCTATTATCTTAAGGCACTCAAACTGGACAAAGATCTTTGCGATGCACGCTATAATCTGGCACTGACCTACTGGCGGCAGAACCGGCCTGCCATGGCGGTATCGGAATACGAGAAGACCGTAAAAACCTGCCCCGGACATGAAAAAGCCGTCCTGAACCTGGCTGCTTATTACCTGCAAAGCCGTCAGCCCGACAAGGCGCTGATGCTCTACAGGCAAGCGCTGCTGATCAATCCGCAATCCGAGATCTATCTGGCAATGGGACATGCGCTGTATAATCAGAACTATTATAAAGACGCTATCAAGGCTTACCGTGAAGCGATTGCTCTGGACAGCGCGAATATCAGAGCAAAATATTATCTGGCCTTATCCTACTATGAACAGGATATGCTCTTTTCCACCCACGAGATCCTGAAGCAGATGCTGGAACAGGATCCCGATCATGAGGGCGCGAAGGAGTTGCAGAACAAGATCGGCTTGTAAAGTCCACGCTCAAAAAGACTGCCGTCATGGCAGCAGTATGCACACCCACACTGCGGGACTCCTATAGTTTAATCCGAAATAATACTTCCATATTCTTGATTTATTCCCTATTTTTATCAGATATTTTTCATATTTACGGACAGAAAATCCATGCTGCAAAAGAATATTGTTATCCGGGGAGCCCGGGAACACAACCTTAAGAATATCGATGTCGAGATCCCGCGCGATAAACTGGTGATCATTACCGGATTAAGCGGCAGCGGGAAATCTTCGCTGGCCTTTGATACCCTCTATGCCGAAGGCCAGCGCCGCTATGTGGAGTCCTTATCTGCCTATGCGCGCCAGTTTCTCGGAGTCATGGAAAAACCCGATGTCGATAAGATCGAGGGTCTGTCCCCGGCGATTTCCATCGAGCAGAAAACAACGCACCGGAATCCGCGTTCGACGGTAGCAACCATTACGGAGATCCATGATTACATGCGCCTGCTTTTTGCGCGGATCGGGAAACCGCATTGCTTTATCTGCGGAAAACCCATCAGTAAGATGACTGTCCAGGAGATCGTCGACCGTGTTATGGATTTGCCCGAAGACAGCCGAATCCAGATCCTGGCACCGGCCTTTCGCGAGCGCAAAGGGGAATTCCGGGAGTTTTTCAACCAACTGAAAAAAGAGGGTTTTCTGCGTATCCGGCTGGACGGGAAGATCCAGATGCTCAGCGAAATTGAAACGCCGGAACGCAATAATAAGCATAATATCGATATCATCATCGACCGCCTGATCGTCAAACCCGATGTCCGTCAGCGGCTGACAGAGAGCATCGAACTGGCACTGCAAAACGGGAACGGGAATGTCATCATCTACGAATCTCCCGAAAAAGAGTATAATTACAGCGAGAATTTTATCTGTCCCGACCACCCGCAGGTGAGTCTGGAAGAACTGTCGCCGCGCATGTTCTCCTTCAACAATCCCATCGGAGCCTGTCCCGCCTGTAACGGACTGGGGTATCAGATGGAATTCAGTCCCGACCTGGTTGTCCCCGACAAGTCCAAAAGCTTGCTGGAAGGAGCATTGAAACCCCTGGGAGAACAGCCGCGCGGGACCTACTACAGCAGTCTGCTGAAAGGTATGGCAAAAAAATACAATTTCCGTTTTACCACTCCCTGGTATATGCTGAGCAAAGAAGTGCAGGAACTGCTCCTGTACGGCAGCGGCCACGATACCTTCATGATCGATTATGAAGGCAGTCACTTCAGCGGTCATTATACAACAGGCTGGGAGGGCGTAATTCCCAATCTGGAACGCCGTTTTCAGCAAACGACCAGCAACCGTATCCGTTCCTGGATCGAAAAATTCATTTCGCAGCAGACCTGCCGCGTTTGCGGCGGAAGCCGTCTTAAACGCATTGCTACCTCCGTCTATATCAACGAACAAAGCATTGACGATCTGGAACGCATGTCCATTCGTGAAGCATTGGAATTCATCTCGAATCTGGAACTCAATACTTCGGAAAGTCTGATTGCCGAGCAGATCGTAAAAGAGATGCGGCAACGCCTGGTATTCCTGAATAATGTGGGGCTGGATTATCTGACGCTCAACCGCAGTGCCGGAACCCTGTCCGGCGGCGAAGCCCAGCGTATCCGGCTCGCGACGCAGATCGGATCGCAACTGATGGGCGTGATGTATATTCTGGACGAACCCAGTATCGGTCTGCATCAGCGGGACAATCAAAAATTACTGGAGACCCTTAAGAATCTCCGGGATCTTGGGAATACCATCATTGTGATCGAACATGATCAGGAAACGATGGAAGAGGCGGACTGGATCATCGATATGGGACCCGGAGCCGGGATACACGGAGGGGATATCGTCTGTGCGGGGGATCCGGAGAGGATCAAAAATTGCGGAGATTCATTAACGGGCCTTTATCTGTCGGGGAAACGCAGTATTGAGATCCCCGAAATACGCCGCAAAGGAAAAGGAAAATACCTCAGGCTTTTTGGTGCGGAAGGAAATAATCTCAAGAAAGTGGATCTGGAGATCCCGCTGGGCACGATGACCTGTGTCAGCGGTGTCAGCGGTTCCGGCAAAAGTACCCTGATCAACGAAACACTGGTGGAGATCCTGAACCGGGACCTGATGCAGGCTCGCGGTACGCCTCTGAAATACGAGCATATCGAAGGAAAGCAGTATCTGGATAAGATCATCAGCATCAACCAGGCTCCGATAGGACGTACGCCGCGATCCAATCCCGCAACCTACACGGGGGTCTTTACTCTTATCCGGGACCTTTATGCCTCTCTGAACGAATCCAAACAGCGCGGCTACAGTCCGGGGCGTTTTAGCTTCAATGTCAAAGGCGGCCGCTGCGAGGCATGTACGGGTGACGGGGTCAAAAAGATCGAGATGCATTTTTTATCGGACGTCTATGTAACCTGCGAGGTTTGTAAGGGCAAACGCTATAATCGCGAGACGCTGGAGATCCGTTACCGCGGAAAGAATATCGCCGATATTCTTGAAATGACCGTCGAAGAAACCATGGAATTCTTCAAAAATCATCCCAAGATCTGCAATAAGCTTAAGACCCTGTTTGATGTGGGGCTTGGATACATTCATTTGGGGCAGCAGGCGACCACCCTGTCCGGCGGCGAGGCACAACGCGTAAAACTGGCGACCGAACTGAGCCGGATCGGGACCGGGAAGACGCTCTATGTGCTTGACGAACCCACTACCGGTCTGCATTTTGCCGATGTGCATATGCTGCTGGACGTGCTGAACAAGCTGGTCAACAAGGGGAATACCGTTCTGATCATTGAACACAATCTGGATGTGATCAAAAATGCGGACTGGGTCATCGACCTCGGACCCGAAGGCGGAGACCGCGGCGGCACACTTGTCGTTTGCGGAACCCCCGAACAGGTCGCCGCGCACAAGCGCTCCTATACGGGGCAATATCTTAAAAAAGTGCTGAAAGCCAAGAGGTTGCTTTCATCATGAAATACGATATCGTGATCATCGGAGCCGGGATAAGCGGAACAGCCATTGCCAATGCGCTGGCTAGATACGAGCGTTCCGTACTGGTAATCGAAAAAAGCAACGACGTTTCGAACGGCGCCAGCAAAGCCAACAGTGGTATCGTTCATGCAGGTTATGATGCGGAGCCCGGGACAATGATGGCGAAATTCAATATTTCCGGCAAAAGCCTGTACCCCGAGCTTTGCACGCGTCTGGATGTCCCGTATCGCAAGACGGGATCCCTGCTGCTGGCTTTCAGCGATAAAGAGATGCAAACACTGGAAGAATTGAAAAAACGGGGAGATATCAACGGGGTACAGGGACTGCAGATCCTGGATGCTCCGGATGTCTTAGACCGGGAAGCGCATATCAATCCTGACGTCAAAGCTGCGCTATACGCTCCCGACGCGGGAATTGTAAGTCCTTATGAACTTTGCATTGCCCTGATGGAAAATGCAATGGATAACGGTGTCTCCCTATGGCTGGAGTCGCCGGTAAAAAATATCCGGCGCTCCCGAAGGAACTACCTGATCGAAACATCCGGCAAGAGCGTCGAAAGCAGCTGCATAATCAACTGCGCAGGGGTATATGCGGATACTGTCCACAATATGCTGCTCCCGCAAATGTTCACGATCCGTCCGCGTCGCGGAGAATATTTTTTATTGGATAAATATGCGGCCGGACAGGTGGGACATATTTTATTTCAGTGCCCCAGTGCACAGGGCAAGGGGATCCTGGTTGCGCCGACCGTACACGCGAATGTTATCGTCGGTCCGAATGCCGAGGAAATTTCCGATCCGGATGCAACGGAGACCAGCGCCCGGGGTTTGAAAGAAGTCTGGGAAACCGCTTTAAAGAGTATACCCGATCTTCCTTATAATCAGGTGATAACAACATTCTCCGGAGTCCGCGCCGAGCCTTCGTCCGGCGATTTTATCATTCGGGATTATCCCGAAATGCCCGGCTATATTGATGTGGCGGGTATCAAATCTCCCGGATTGACGGCAGCGCCGGCCATTGCTGGGCATGTCGTCGAAATGCTCGAAACGCAGACGGGTAAAATGCAACAAAGATCCGCTTTCCGCGAAAGGCGCCGGGAGTTGCCGCATTTTCATCAGCTTTCGCATGAGGCACGCCGGGAGTTGGTAAAAAAAGATCCGCGTTTCGGGCGTATCATCTGCCGCTGCGAAAGTGTCACTGAAGGCGAGATCGTGGATGCCATTCACCGGAATGCCGGTGCAAAGACACTGGACGGCGTCAAGCGGCGTACACGCTGCGGCGGCGGCCGCTGCCAGGGCGGCTTCTGCGGTCCGCGTATCATTGAGATCCTTTCCCGCGAACTGGATATTCCCCGGGAGAAGGTACGTAAAGACAATGCCGGTTCCGGGATCCTTTTCGAGACTGCCGCTGAGGAGGTCTATCATGGAACAGTATGACGTTATCTGTATCGGCGGCGGACCCGCCGGCCTGGCAGCCGCGCTTTCGGCGCGGGAAAACGGGGCGGGGCGGGTTTGCATCATCGAACGCGATATGGAGTTGGGCGGCATTCTTCAGCAATGTATTCATAAGGGGTTCGGATTACAGATCTTTGGCGAAGATCTGAGCGGACCGGAATACGCCCAACGTTTTATCAATGAGGTCCGCAACAGCGATATCGAAGTGAAAACCGATACCATGGTCCTGGAGATTACGCCGCAAAAAACGGTCTATACCCTAAACCCGCAGCAAGGCTATAATATTTTGCAGGCAAAGGCCCTGATCCTGAGCATGGGATGCCGGGAACGGACCCGCGGAGCGCTGGCCATACCGGGCAGCCGCCCCGCCGGCGTTTTGACCGCCGGCGCCGCACAGCGCCTGGTCAATATCGAAGGCTGCAGAATAGGCCGGAAGATCGTTATTCTCGGTTCCGGCGATATCGGACTCATTATGGCACGCCGCATGAGCCTGGAAGGTGCCAAGGTCCTTGCCGTTGCGGAGATCATGCCCTTTTCCAGCGGATTAACAAGGAATATAGTGCAGTGCCTTGAAGACTTTCAAATTCCGCTTCTTCTTCAGCATACCGTTAGCGAGATCCGCGGAAGAAACCGCCTGGAATCGCTGATCATTTCAAAAGTGGATGATAAGCTTCAGACCATTCCCGGCACGGAAAAGGAATATATCTGCGACACCTTGCTCCTCTCCGTGGGATTGCTTCCGGAGATCGAACTGCCCTTTGCTTCCGGAATTACCCTGGATAAACGCAGTCGGGGTCCCCGGGTCAACGAATCCATGGAAACTTCCATTCCGGGCATTTTTGCCTGCGGCAATGTTGCGCATGTCCATGACCTGGTCGATTACGTTACGGAAGAGAGCCGCAAAGCCGGACGCAGTGCGGCCTGCTATGTACGCGGAGAATTGAAGCCGGCAGCCGCGATCAACATCGTTGCGGGTGAAGGTATCGCCTATGTGCTTCCGCAGGAGATCCGTCCGGCCAATTGCAGGGAATTTTTCGAGCTGTTCTTCCGCGTCGCCAAGGTTTATACAAATGCCGGCGTGAATGTGTTTATAAATGATAAAAAAATAAAAAGTTACCATAAAAAACACATGGCTCCGGGCGAGATGGAGAAGTTGAAAATAAAGCCGGAAATGCTCATTGCAGCTGAAAGTATTAAACTCGAGATCGAACAGATATCATGCTGAAAGATTCAAAAAGAACAGAAGCAAGGGTTTAACGAAGGAACATGACACAACCCGGAACAAACCAATATTAAAATTTTATGAATAATACTAATTATAAATCTCTGTTTCTCGGCTTCGGCTCAAACCTGGGTGACTCTAGCCATCTGGTAACCCGCTCCATTAAGGAAGTGGCGTCCAATCCGCATATTGAGTTTGTCAAACAGAGCTCTCTCTGGCGCACGCAAGCCCTCTATGACCCTGATCAGCCCGATTTTGTCAATGCCGTGGTGAAATACCGCAGCGACCTGGATCCCCGGGAACTTCTGGACTTTCTGCAATTGATCGAAACCCGTTTTCTGCGCCGGAGGGATCCGCTGCGTCCCAAAGGTCCCCGCACTATTGATATCGATATCCTGTTTTACGGGGATCTGCAGATACGGGAGCCCGGATTGTGCATTCCGCATCCACGCTTTCATGAAAGAAAATTTATTCTTTTTCCCATGGCGGAAATTGATGTAAATTACATCGTTCCCGGAACATCGTTCAGCATTTGGGATTATATACAACGCTGTCCGGATAAATCAAAGGTGGTAAGAATATGACGGGTCCCGCATATTATATTGCAATCGAGGGTGTTATCGGTGTCGGTAAAACGAGTCTGGCAAAAATCCTTTGCAAACAACTGGGCAGCAGGCTGATCCTTGAAAAATTCGAAGAGAACCCCTTTCTTTCGGATTTTTACGGTGACCGTCAGCGTTATGCTTTCCAGACGCAGCTGTTCTTCCTATTAAGCCGCTACCGCCAGCAGCTGGAGCTGATGCAGACCGACATGTTCCACCGCAGTCTGATCACGGATTATATTTTTGCCAAAGACCGGCTCTTTGCCTACATCAACCTGGATGAAAAAGAACTGCATCTTTACGATCAGCTTTATTCGATCCTCTCCCGCGAGATCACCAAACCCGATCTGGTTATCTACCTGCAATCCGATACCGAGCGCCTGATGAAGAACATCGATCTTCGCGGACGCAGTTACGAGCGGAATATGGACCGGGAATACATCGATTCGCTCAATCAGTTCTATAACCAGTTCTTTTTCCATTACGACCAAACCCCGCTGCTGATCATCAATACGACGGATATCGATTTTGTCAACAAGAAAGAAGATCTCGAGGAGGTCATGAAATATATCCAGCAGCCGCCGGCCGGAACTAAATATTATAAGGCAGGGTCACCTTAATGGGTATTTTATTGAATATCATTCTTGTCGCAATTTTCTTTTATCTGCTTATCAAGTTATTTGCCAGCCGTCGCTTTTTTAATCCCTATAAGCGTCCGGAAGATCTCCGTTCCCCCCGGAATGACGAGACTCCCGGAAACGACGATGCGGTCCGCAAAAGCATTGATATGTCGAATGTGGAAGATGCGGATTTTAAAGAAGTCGACGAATAGATCACGGGAAGGAAATGCAACAACTACAACGCGTATTAGTGACGGGAGCTTCCTCCGGTATCGGAAGGGCCATTGCCGCATTGCTGGCCGAAAAAGGCTATACGGTCACCGGGACATCCCGTGATCCGGATAAGATCAGGGACAAGATATGCGGTCTGCGCTATCTGGCATTGGATATGCAGGATCCCGAAAGCATTGACCGGCTTGCCGCGGAAGTGCAGGATACCGATATTCTGATCAACAATGCCGGGCAGAGCCAGATCGGTCCCCTTGAAGAAGTTCCCATGGAAAAGATCCGCGAACTGTTCGAGATCAACTTTTTTGGTCTGCTCCGCTTGAGCAAGGCTCTAATCCCCGCTATGCGCCGGCGACGCAAGGGTATGATCATCAACGTTTCCTCCATGTCGGGCGTTTTCGGAGTGGCCTATACGCCGGTTTACTGCAGTACCAAATTCGCTCTGGAAGGACTATCCCGTTCCCTGCGGCAGGAACTTGCCCCGTTCGGCATCCGGGTCGTGCTAATCCAACCGGGCTACATTGCCACCGGTATCCGCCAGGAAGCATTATTTTCCAGCGATTCCGAATATTATAAACGGCTTTCGGCATTTAAGACGATCCGCGACCGTAACATTGAAAAGGGTGCCGATCCCGGACTTATTGCAAAAAAGGTCCTGAAAGTCCTGCAGCTCAAACATCCCAAGCCCGCATATCCGGCCGGGGGAGACGCCCCGGTACTGGCTTTCATGATACGCATTCTTCCCGCAAGGCTGGTTGAGTATTTCCAGAGGAAAAAATTTAAAGCTTGAATTTTCCTTTATCCCTCCCGTAAATTCAAGTGCTGTTTATTAATAATCACGAAAAAGGGGATCATGATGAAGAAATGTTTCCTGCTGTTTATTTTGGCATTTATCTTGGGGAATTGTGCCGCGGACCGGCGCCCGAATATTATTTATATCATGACCGATGATCATGCCGAACGCGCGATCTCGGCCTATGACAGCAGTCTGATCCGGACACCCAATATCGACCGCCTTGCAAAGGAGGGCATACGTTTTACCAACAGTTATGTCACAAATTCCATTTGTGCTCCCAGCCGCGCCGTCATGCTGACCGGGAAATACAGCCATATCAACGGACTTCGCGATAACCGGGATCGTTTTGACGGCAGTCAACCCACATTCCCGAGAATCCTGCAAGAGGCGGGCTATCAGACTGCCATGCTGGGAAAGTGGCATTTGCAATCCACTCCGGTCGGATTTGACACCTGGAAGATCCTTCACGGGCAGGGGAGTTACTACAATCCTCTGTTCTACGAGAACGGAGACACCGTAGTCCATGAAGGTTATGTGACCGATATTATTACCGATATGGTCATTGATTTTATTGCTAACAGAGATAAGAGCCGTCCTTTCTGTGTTTTATATCACCACAAGGCACCCCACCGCAGCTGGATGCCGGCGGAACGGCACATCGGTATGTTCCGGGACCGGAAATTCCCTTTACCCGAAACCTTTTATGATGATTACCGGACCCGGGAACGTACGGCAGGGGACCAGGATATGGAGGTTAAGGATATGTATCTGGGCTATGATATGAAGATCCATTTACTGCCCGGTGAAAAAGAACCTTACAGCGGGGGAGGACGCAGCATCAACTGGGATGCCACCAATAGCTGGAAGCAGGTTTACAATGCACTTACGCCTTCGCAAAAAGCGGTATTTGACAGCTATTACGATCAGGTGAACCTGGATTACCGCAGCCGGGAATTTAGCGACAAGGAACTCCGGGAATGGAAATACCAGCGCTATATGGAAGATTATCTGGCCTGTATCGTAGCGGTTGACGAGAATATCGGACGTTTGCTGGACTATCTGGATAAGGAAAAGCTCACAAAGAATACCATTGTCGTTTATACATCCGATCAGGGTTTTTATCTGGGCGAACACGGCTGGTTCGATAAGCGATTTATGTACGAGGAATCCTTTACCATGCCGCTGATCATTCGCTACCCGAAGAAGATCAAATCCGGCAGCGTTTCCGACGCTTTTGTCATGAACCTGGATTTTGCGCCGACTTTCCTGGACTATGCCGGCATTGCCATCCCCGCGGATATCCAGGGCGAATCCATGCGTCCGGTATTTGAAGACCCGGATAAAGCCGCATGGCGTGAAACAGTGTATTATCATTATTACGAATACCCGGCCTGGCACGACGTGCACAAGCATGACGGTGTCCGCAGTAAAGATTACAAACTTATCCACTTTTACGATATCGGCGTCTGGGAACTCTTTGACCTGAATAAGGACCCGCAGGAACTGAATAATGTTTACGAGAATCCCGCATACCGGGAAGTCCGTACAGAAATGTTAACACAGTACCGGAATGCCCGGGAACGCTATAAGGTCAATGATTAGAAGATCTTACCGGATCTGACAAGCCGTTCTTTCCCAAAATATATTAAGTAAAAATATACTTGACAGGCAGTTGGCTTTTCTTTAATATAGAGTTGTAGGTACAACCAAACAACCAAACTACTAAACGGACCGGGAATGCACAGACGAAGAGCCATTCAGTACCTTGCGCTGATAGCGCTTGTCCTTAGCTCCTGCAGCTCACAGGAGATCCGTATCGGCATTTTGGGCGATCAGTTCGGCTCATATTTGGCCGAAAACAGTTATGCCATTATGCAGCAGGGAGTCACGGAACTTGCCGCGATGGACCCGGATATCGTTCTGCATGTCGGTGATATGCTGGAAAGTGTTCAGGGAGTTTCTTCCTTTGAAGATTACCGTGCCTTTTATGAGCAGGCGATCGGCAATATGGGACGTTTCGACTGCCCCTGGCTGCTGGCAGTGGGTGATCATGACGTCGTTCCGCCGGATTACCGGCCGCTCTCGGATGACCGTTCCCGGGAAGCCTGGTTCATGGACCTGATGCAGATCACTTTGCCCTTTTTGGACGAAAAACCGTATTACAGCTATGATCTCAATGGATACCACTTTGTCGTTCTTTATTCCATGGAATATCTGCATACCGATCCGCGCTGGGGATCGATCTTTCTGAATAAGATCTCCGATGAACAACTGCGCTGGTTGCGGGAAGACCTGGAAAACAGCAAACGAGCGAAAGGTATTGTTGTTCTGGTCCATCATCCGCACTGGTATGTATGGCAGAACTGGCAACCTGTACACGATATCCTGAAACAATACAAGACCCGCGCCGTGATCGCGGGACATTACCATTATGACCAGGATGAGGGCCTTATCGACGGGATCCGCTATCTTGTGATGGGAAGCAGCGGGGGAGTGATCAAGGATAGCGATGTTCACAGCGGAACGCAGGAGATCGGATTCCTGCGGCTAAATCCCCGCGGTCTCAGTGAAATGAGACTTTTTGAGATCGGCAGCGGCAGGGAAGTCGAATGGACACCCCGCATTTCTATGGACCGGATCCAGGCATTGTCCTGCATGCTGGATAATCTCTGGGGGGAAATACAGATTTACAGCGACGGGAAACAACTCTGCGATTCCCGGGGTATGCCTTTGGAATATATCGCATTATCCACACTTTCCAATCCCCTGGATCTGCCGCTGAAGATCCGGATCCTGCCGGAGGACGACCTGTACGGGGATATGTACTGGCTCCTGGAGGGTGATACTCTGCGGCAGGAAGCGATCCTGCTTCAGCCCGGGCAGCGCAGCGGTTGGGCCAACTATGCGACCGTGGGAAACTGGTCGCCGCTCCCGCTGATCTGGATAGCGGAAACGAAAAAGAATCCTTCAACCCTTTCCGCACTGCAACTCGGCATTTCCCTGACATTTGAAGATACGCGTGAACGCGTTTTAAATAAAACCCTAAACTATACCGTTCAGAAG
>JAQULT010000027.1 GCA_028718545.1 Fidelibacterota bacterium
GTGAGGAGATGTTTCCGAATATGCAGCGTGACGGGATCATCCCATCGGGATCCCTTTGTGACAGGATATACAGGATAGTCTTAATTAGACAGGATAATCCCGCAGGGATCCCCTTGGGACAGGATATGCGGGATGAGTTTTGTTAGACAGGATCACAAGATATACGGGATGGGTTTTGTTAGACAGGATAACAGGATAGATTTTAGAGACAGGATTAACCGGATGTTATAAGCGGAATTATTTACATTCTAGCAAAGTATATCAACAAATTAACCCACCTACGCCCCGACTTCGCCCCTTCTTCGCTCCTACATTTCAGAGCTACGAAGGGCTACGGTGGGCAGGCGGAAGTCAGAAGCCGGAAGTCAGAAGTCAGAAGCTAGAAGTTGGAAGTTCGGAAGTTAGGAAGATAGGAACTTTGGTAAGCAGAAAACATTAAATCTTGAATCAATCCATTGATATCAACAGATCGACAGATCAACAAATCAACGATCGTCTCGACCCTGCTACGTCAAGACTACGCAGGGCACGGCAACTAGACGCCTCGACGATTCGACGTTTCTCCGGCGGGCAGGCACCTCGATCCTTCTTCGCCATTGTGAGCAAATAAAAATTTCCATGAACGCACAGGCTTCGGAGGACAGGCATCCTGACATTCTTTTGAACATTGAACTTTGATCTTTGAACCTTGAATTTTGAATCTTAAATATTGAATTAACACCTCGACAGCTTTTAATCCCCGAAGCTCCATTAGGAGCGAAGGGGATCGACACCTCGACAAACAAACTCCTTTCCGCTTTTTGTTTTTTTCCTTATACTTGGGAGTTATGCAAAAACAGCGTATAAAAGTGGGGATTGCGGGTGTCGGACGTTTTGGATCGCGTCACCTGGACAAATGGCTGGATCTTAATGATGCGGAGATCGTGGGTTTTTATGACATTGATCCTTTTGTATGCGAAAAGATCAGCCGTGAAAAAGGCATACCGCATTTATCTCTCGACACGCTGCTTAAACACATTGACGTCCTGGATATTGTGACACCGGGATCGGCGCATTTCGCCGTTGCCAAAAGCGCCCTGCAAGCCGGAAAACATATCTTTGTCGAAAAACCCTTCACCGAATTTGAAGCCCAGGCGGCTGAACTGTCCGCTCTTGCGGCGGAAAAAGGACTCCTGGTGGGTGTGGGCCATATCGAACATTTCAATCCGGTGTTCCGGGCGCTGAAAAAGCAATTGCCGGCAATTCCCAAAAAGATCTTTGCATACCGTCAGGGACCTTTTTTGCCGGGCGTTGGCGTGGATGTATCGATCGTTCTGGAGCTGATGATCCACGATATCGAACTCGTAACGCAGCTCCTTCCCTATCCGTTAAGATCCATTGATGCGCAGGGTGAGATCATTTACAGCGATAGGGCCGACCGTGCCACGGCGACCCTGGAATTTGATAATGGCACCGTTGCGACCCTCTATGCAAGCCGTGCCGAAGAAAGCCGGCGCCGAGAGATGATCTGCCACACAAGTTCCGGAACCTATACTGCGAATTTTATGGAGCGCGGTTTGGAACTGCCGGGAAATACGGATCCCGTGATTTTTGAGTGCAATGATGCAATGGCCGAAGAATTGCGGAGTTTTCTGAATGCCGTGAAACGGGGAAATAAGCCTGAGATCAATGAAGAACACGGCCTGCGCTCGGTATCGATCGCCAACAGGATCGAAGAAGCCGTTCTTCGGAATAGCTGATATCCGATCCGCTTTTTTAAATTACAATTTAAAATTCAAGATTTAAAATTCAAGTTTCAGGAAAAATATCAGCTTATTCTGATTATTTATCTCCCAAAGAACGACGCAATGGATGCGGCGATATAATCCAGATGTTCTTCTTCCAGTCCGGGCCAGATGCCGACCCAGAAAGTTTCCGTCATCACACGGTCCGTATTTTCCAGTCCGCCGACCACCCGGTGCGGCATGTTCAGATAGGCCGGCTGTTTGAGGATATTGCCGGCGAAAAGCAGCCGGGAACCAACCTTTTTTTCGCTTTCAAGATATTGCAGAAGCGCATGGCGCTTGCCGGCATGTTTCTCCCGCAACGTCAAGGTGAATCCGAACCATGCCGCTTCCGCTTTTGGATGAACGGTATCGGTAATCACGACATCATCGAGCCTTTCCCGGATGCGCTTTGTCAGGTATGCGTGATTTTGGCGGCGTTTTTGAATGAAGGCCTCCAGGCTGTCCAGCTGGCTGAGCCCGATCGCTGCCTGGATATCGGTGATCTTGAAATTAAAGCCGCGTTCCGAATAGACATACTTATGATCGTATCCGAATGGCAGTTTACCATGCTGTCCGCTGAAACGGCGCCCGCAGGTATTATCATGTCCCGTTTCACACCAGCAGTCCCGGCCCCAGTCGCGCAGGCTCTCTGCAATGCGGATCAGCTCGGGGTCGTTGAGCAATACCGCGCCGCCCTCCCCCATGGTGATGTGATGTGCGGGATAGAAGGAACAGGTGCCGATGTGCCCGATGCTGCCTGTCCGCTTTCCGTCAAATTTTGCACCCAGGGCATCGCAATTGTCTTCGATCACCCAGAGTCCGTATTTTTGCGCAAACTCCATGACGGCGTCAAGATCAAAGGGATTTCCCAGCGTATGCGCCAGCATGATAGCTTTGGTTTTTGAAGATACCGCTTTTTCCAGCAGATCAGGATCGATATTATAATTCGGTATCTGTACATCGCAGAGCACCGGGATACAGCGGTACTGTAAAATGGGATTGACGGTGGTCGGGAAGCCCGATGCGACGGTGATCACTTCATCACCGGGTTTGAGCGCCCGTTCGCCGAGTTTGGGCGAAGTCAGTGTGGCAAGCGCCAGCAAATTGGCCGAGGATCCCGAGTTTACGCTTAAGGCGCGCAGACTGCCGCTTTCCTTTGCCAGGCGGGACTCGAACTCCCGGTTAAAGCGTCCGCCGGTAAGCCAGCCGTCCAGGACTGCCTCTACGCCGGCCAGCAGGTCCTGCGGGAACATCAGCTTCCCCGATGCCGGTATGTAATCAATGCCCGGGCGCATGCTGCGTTTCACCCGTTCTTTTGCAATGGCATTCAGTTCACGTTTTAAAGATTCACCGAGATTCTTATATTCCATGTTTTTCCCTCATATAATCATCAATGGTTGAAAAACGGAATTCCGGAAATTCCGCCAGAAATTTATCGTTTTTCAGTCCGCCTTTCAGCGGCCGCGGAGCGTCCTGATTTAGTTTTTTTGTCGGCAGGGCTCTGATGCGCAGCCGGATATCCGGAAAATAATGCAGTACTTTTTCCGCCAGCTGAACACGGCTAAAGTATTCGCCGGCGGATAGATGATAGAGCCCGCGTTTCCCGTCCCGGATCAGAAGCGAGCAGGCGCGGCCGATATCGTAAGCATTGACAGGTGTGGCAAACTGATCCGACGGCAGGCGCAAAATCTTCTCCTCTTGCTTTCGGGCTTCGCGGATCAGGAAAGCGACAAAATTCTTGCCGCGCATTTCATCGCCGTAAACATTCGTGACCCGCAGGATCAGGTGCGCCGGCGCGGCTGCCCGGATCAGATCTTCGGCCTGCAGCTTATGCCGGCCGTAAACACTGAGCGGGTTGACGGGGTCCTCTTCGGCATAAGGACCGTTTCGTCCATCAAAGACATAATCCGACGAGATATAGACGAGCAGGGCTCCGTACTTTCGGGCAAGGTCCAGCACTGCTGCGGTGGATTCCACGGTATTGTGATAGCTTTCCTCGGGATGGGTCTCGCAGTAATCCACGTGGGTCAGGGCACCGGTATGAACGATCACTTCCGGGCGGAAGGCGTCAAGATCAAAGGTCGCGGCTTCCGGATTGAACACATTGAAGTATTCCGTATCAATGGTGGCAAAGGAATAGTGGGAGCCTACCACTTCGCATTGCGCGTTCTTGCGCAGATACTGCATACAGTTGTTGCCGACCAGCCCCGATGCTCCAATGATAAATACACGCATAATACTACATGGATATTAGATTTTAAAACGGACTTTCGAATTCCCGAAACGGCGGAAGATGCAGGTCGCGTTCCGAGAGCAGCGGTTTAGCGACCCCCCAGTCAAAGGGAATAGAATCCCAGCGTATGCCCTTGTCGTGTTCCGGGCAGTGTTCACTGCTGACCAGGTACTGCATCAGGGTGTTGTCCTCCAGACTCAGGAAACCGTGGGCAAAACCCGGCGGGATGTAAAAGGCCTCCGCCTTTTTCCCGGAGAGCAGAATATCCGCTGTTTTTCCGTAAGTCGGACTATTTTTTCGCAGATCAAGGATCACGTCGCGTACCGAACCGCAGGCTACCGTCACCAGTTTGCCGTGCTGGGCAGGTGGTTCCTGAAAGTGCATGCCGCGGATCACATTGCGGGCAGATACGGAATAATAGACTTCACGAAGCTCCGTGTCAATCCCCAAATTACGGAAGATTTTCTGTCCGTAAAATTTGGTGAAGGAACCCCGCAGATCCTCGAAACGCGGGATTTTCAGGTACAGCGCCGCATCGAATATTTTTTTCAGGATCTTCATGATCCTTCCTCCTCAAAATATTCGCGGATCTGGCGCTGGCAGTACGCGCGCGGATCTGCTCCTCCGGCAATGTCCCGGTACCAGGAAATGGTCTTTTCCACAGCTTCGGTGGAGGACCAGCGCGGGTACCAGTTCAGAGTATTTTGCGCCTTTTCGATATTCAGGCGCAAAATACCGGTTTCGTGGAGTTCTTCGGTGTCCGGACGGTGTGCATAATGGCCTTTCCCGTAGATGCGGATGGCTGTCATGACCAGTTCTTCGACTGTCATTTCATCTCCGTCACGGGGACCGAAATTATAAGCTCCCTGAAGCAGCGGATCTTTATTCAGGCGCATGCCCAGCAGACAGTATCCGTAAAGCAGTTCCAGTACATGCTGCCAGGGGCGGATGGCCCGGGGGTTGCGGATCCGGAGTTCCCGGTTTGCTTCGATGGAACGGATCAGGTCCGGAATAATGCGGTCTTCCGCGCGGTCTCCCCCGCCGATGACATTACCGCCGCGGGCAACGGCGAGGGACTTGCGGTGTTCTTTAAATTTTTCGGGCGCAAAAAAAGCTTTTTGATAGGAGGCGATACAGATCTCCGCAGCGGCCTTGCTGGAACTATAGGGATCGAAACCGCCGAGACGGTCATTTTCTTTATAAGGAAAACCCCATTCCCTGTTCTCGTATACTTTGTCGGTCGTGATCATTAGCGCAGTACAGGCTCCCGGCAGTTGACGCATGGCATCAAGAACATGCACGCTCCCGATAACATTGGTATCAAAGGTCTCCAGCGGACAGCGGTAAGATTCCCGCACCAGGGGCTGCGCTGCCAGGTGAAAGATCAGATCGGGGCGGGCGGCGGCAATAGCTGTTTCCACAGCTTCGCGGTCGCGGATATCGGCAATTCGGGAATCGCAGAGCGCATCGCCGCCGGCAAGGAGGTAGAGATCGTTTTTATGCAGCGGAGCAAGGGAAAATCCGCTGATTTCCGCACCGAGTTCCCGCAACAGCAAGAGCAGCCAGGAACCTTTGAAACCGGTATGCCCGGTCAGGAATACGCGCTTGCCTGCGTAAAAATCCCGCAGTTCTTTCATGATTCCCAGTTTTTCCATTGGGGATCCCTTTCCCAAAGCTCGTTCAATTCAATTTTATCGCGCAGCGTATCCATGCATTTCCAGAAACCGTAATGCCGGTAGACGCTCAGTTGCCGGGCGCGGCAAATATCTTCCAGAGGCTGGCGCTCCCACATCACCTGATCGGCATCGGCGTGAAGGTGACCAAAGATGCCGGGTTCCAGGACAAAAAAGCCACCGTTGATCCAGACATTCTCATTTTTCGGTTTTTCCTGAAAGGTCTGTACCATATCGTTTTCATCAATATCCAGGATACCAAAACGGCTCTGCGGCTGAACACCGGTCATGGTTGCCAGGCATTTCTTCTTCTTATGAAAATCAATCAGCCGGTTGATATCGATATCCGCAACACCGTCTCCGTAGGTCAGCATAAAGCTTTCTTCACCGACATATTTTTGTATGCGCTTCAAACGTCCCGCCGTCATCGTTTCCAGCCCGGTATCAATCAGTGAAACGCGGAATTCCTCGCAACTGCTTTCACGTACCTTGAGTTTGTTATCCCGCAGGTCAACGGTCAGATCGGAGTTGTAGGAATAATAGTTCAAGAAGTATTCCTTGATCATTTCACCCTTATAGCCGAGACAGATCACAAAATCGTTATGACCGTAAGCCGCGTAGCGTTTCATGATATGCCAAAGAATGGGTTTGCCTCCGATCTCGATCATGGGTTTGGGCCGAAGCTGGGATTCCTCGGAAATGCGGCTGCCTTTTCCGCCGGCAAAGATCACGACTTTCATGGTGTTGACTCCTGTTCTCCCGCTCTGCCGATCGCGGGTAATTCCGAAAAGGTTTTAATTCCTCTCACAAAGAACTGCCAGACGACGCTTTTCCTGTAGACGCCGGGCATCCTGTGCCAGGGGATCTCGGATTCTTCAAAATAGCGTTTATTGAGCCATTTTCGCCAATGGCACCAGTAATCCCGGTGAGCCCGGAGCATGGCCGCACAATCGCCTGAATGCCCTTTCAGCAGGGTATAGAGACCCGATACAAGGTCCAGTAAAAGGCGCAGAGGGAGGATCCAGATCAGCGAAGCGTCGGGAAGGTTTTTGGTCATCATGATAAGATTGTTCCGGTAATTATAATAGACCTTTTCCGGGCTGCCGTAGAGGATCACACTACCGCCGACATGATAGACCACGGAATCCGGTATGACGCGGATGCCGTAACCCGCACGCCGGATACGCCAGCAGAGGTCGATCTCCTCCATATGCGCAAAAAAATCGTTGTCGAAGCCGCCGACCCGGTGATAGAGTTCTGCCCGGAGCAGAAAAACGGCACCGCTGGCCCAAAAGATCTCTGCGGACCGGTCATATTGCCCCTTATCTTTTTCCACATGATCAAAGATACGTCCCCGGCAAAAGGGATAACTGAAGATATCCAGATATCCGCCCGCAGCACCGGCATATTCAAAGGCGTCCCGTTCCCGGTAGGCCTTGATCTTGGGCTGACAGGCGCCCAGCCACGGATCCGCGTCCATTGCTTTTACCAGGGGATCCAGCCAATCCGGCGGCAGTTCCACATCGGAGGTCAGAAGGGCGTAATATTCCGCCTCGATACAGGGCAGAGATTTTACGAAGCCGTTGGTAAAGCCCCGGTTTACATCGATTTGGATCACATCGATCTGCGGATAGTGCTCCGTCAGAAATGCTGCCGTATCATCCGTGGAAGCGTTATCCACGACAATGAGCCGGAAATCGGGATAGCGGGTCTGAAGAACAAAAGGTAAAAATTGTTCCAGATAAACCCGGCTGTTGTAGCTCAGCAGTACAATGGCTACTTTTTCTTTAACGCGGATACGTGGATTATCGCGGCATTTATAGATCATTCATTCGCCAATGCTTCGATCTGGGTTTTCAGTGCCTGCGCCTGATAATCGTTGGGAGCAATACGAAGCCAGCCGTCCAGGATATTCAGCGCTTTATCATATTCTCCGCGTTCCCGGTAGACGCGGACCAGAATACCGGTCACCCAGTTATTTTGGGGATCCCGTTGATACATTGGAAGGAGGATCTTTTCAGCGCGATCGTAATCTTCCAGGCTGTATACCAACTCCTGGGCAATGATCATCATCGTACGCTCCTCCAGTCCGCTTTTTCCCAGTACCGCATCAATGCGCCGCCGGTATTCCGCCGTATCTCCCAGTTGGAAATACAGACGTCCGGTCTGCAGGCTTAGTTCGGGATGGTACTGCGGAATGACACTTTCGGGTATCTTTTCATCAAGCGCTTCCAGCAGTTTCAGGGCCATGGTGGTATCGCCGCTGTTGAGGTATTCCAGGGATGACTGCAGCGCGGCGGTGCGGTAATTCTGCATCAGGCGCTGAGTATTGGGATCAAAATAGACCCGGGGATTGTTCAGATTGCGGAAGCGGTAATTGCTCAGGAAATTCTTCGCGATCATTTCTTTGTCGATCGGATCTACCTTGTGGGGATAGAGGCGAAGGACCTGGCCTTCCATAGAAAGATATTCGTCGAGGTTCAGCCGGGAGTCGCCGGAAACCGTGGTCGCAAAGTAGATGGGGCGTTGCCAGTTCAGGACCTGGATAAGTTCCATGATCATCAGATCCTGGACCCGCAGGAATTGTCCGCCGTAAGTCGGTTCGACATGGAATGAAATTCCCGCGATCTTGACGTCCTGTGCCTTCCAGACCACCGGGCGGATCATATCGATCTGCTGATCGCTCCAGCGCAGGGGGATCTTGGGTTCAATATTTTTGAGTTGTTTAATATACCAGGGTGTATTGAGCAGGCTGAGATTGACAACCTTGACGTCCATCCGGAATTTTTCCACTTCCTGCATATACCAGAGCGGAAAGGTATCGTTGTCGCCGTTCGTGAACAGAATAGCGTTCTCTTCGCAGGAATTCAAAAGATTGTAGGCATAATCGGAAGCGACGTAGTGACCCCAGCGGTCGTGGCTGTTATAGTTGGCCTGCAGCATATTGACCGGCAAAGCCAGCAGCAGCAGAACGGATACCAGTACGATGACGGATTCCCGCAGTTTTTTCTTTTTGATCCAGCGGTTGACCGCATCCAGGATTGCCATGGCTCCCAGCCCGATCCAGAATGCGAAGGTATAAAAACTCCCCACATAGGAATAGTCGCGCTCGCGCGGCTGGGGATCGGGGTTATTGACGTAGAGTACAATAGCCAGACCTGTCATGATAAAGAGCACCAAAACCGGGAAGGCGCGTTTCCAGTCCTTGCTGAAGTGGAAAAATGCACCCAGCATACCGATCAGGAAGGGCAGTGCCCATAATTGCTTGATATCCACGCCGGCGCCGCTCCATCCAACGCCGCCCCCTTCCGCACGTCCGATATATTGCCAGTTAAAGTAACGGGTATACATCTGTTTGAACTGGTAACGCCAGAAAAAATCCATCGGACCGCGGTAGGAAACCGGCGAGCGGTTTTGTTTCATAGCTTCCTCGCGGCTCCAGGAATGTTGTCCGTACTGTTCGCGCTGCAGATACGAGACAGCTGCCGCGACGGTCTCGGGATCGTTTTCGTCGATACGCGGATCCTTGAGCGAACGGATAAAGATCATCTCGTAACTGGAATAGCCAACCGTCACCAGTATCATGCCGATACACAGCATCCGGCTCCACTTAAGCGCCATGGGTCTTGCACGGAAGATCCTGCTAAAGAGGAAAAAGAGTCCTAAAAAGAAGCCCAGCATCAGCAAGAGGGTCAGCGGAAAGGAGACAGCCGCCGGATTGATATTAATGAGCCTGGCAATTTTGGGGGCACCGTCAATAATGCCTTTGTGAATGACCAGATATACCAATCCGGCCAAAGCGGTAATGCCTAAAAATCCTTTGAAATGAAAGGAACTGTAGCGGAAGTAGATAATGAGAGCGACAAAGGGAATGACCAGAATGTTCAGCAGGTGGATACCCACGCCGATACCGATGACATAAAAGAGGAAAAGCAGGTACTTTTCCGCATGCCGGCCCCGGATGTCCTCGGCATCCCATTTCAGAATGAGCCAGGCGGTGACTGCCGTCAGAAGGGTGCTCATACCGTAGACTTCCGTCTCCACCGCATTGAACCACTGAGAGTCCGAGAAGGCAAAGGCCAGGGCACCCAGAAAGGAAGAAAAATACATAAAAAATTCTTCCCGGCGGCCGCTGATATCTCCACGGAAACGCCGGATCAGCAGGGCGATACTGTAATATAAAAAGAGTATGCTTACTGCAGAGCTCAGGACCGAGAGCATATTGGTACGGAAAGCGATATCGCTGCTGAAGGGGATCATGCTGAAGATCCGTCCGATGAGCAGGAACATCGGCGCTCCGGGTGGATGCGGAACAGCCAGCGTATAGGAACATGCGATAAACTCACCGCAATCCCAGAAAGATACCGTGGGAGCAATGGTCAGCAGATATACGATGAATGAAGCGAACAGTGTGGCGATACCAAAGCCGAGTTTCAGCTTATTTGCCTGTTTGATCTTTTCGATGAACATGATAATCCTTTATGCTTGGGTAAGCACTTAACTTTTATTAAGAAGGTTTGTTTTCTTTCGATTCGGCCTCGGCTTTTTTCTCTTTATCGGAAGGACCGTGTTGTTTTTCTTTGTTGCTTTCTTTTTCTTTTTCTTCAGTTTTCTTTGCTTCAGCAGGGGTCTTTTTTGCCTTGTTAACCTCGTCGACATAATTCAAGCGCAGTTCGCTGATGGTATGGCTTAAGAAGGATTCTTCTTCCTCTTTCAGATTCCCCTTGGTCTTTTCCATCAGTGCGGCTAACAGATCAATCGTTTGCGAGGCCTGTTCCAGGCTGCGTTCGATCTTTCCGGAAACCGGATCCGGCAATTTTCCCAGTGCGATAAAAGCGGATTGTGTTAAACTGAACACCAGTCCCATGAATAACTGATCGCCGCTTATCTTATTTTCCATCTTGTCCTCCGTAAATAGTATTAAAAAGTTAATTTAAGCTGAAATCTGATCTTTAACAATAAAAACATCCGCAGAGGGACAAATGCATAAATGCATGAACAACAAAACTGTTCCTTTCCCGGGTATGAATACGCGCATGGCCTTCACAGTCACTTACCGCTTATCTGTAAAAAAGGAATACTCACGACTCACGACTTATGACTTACGAATCACGACTCACGATGTAAATAAGGTTTTTCTCAGAATCACATGTTCGCGGTCCGGGCCTGTAGAAACGAGGCCGATAGGGACCTGCAGGAAATCTTCGACAAATTTGATATAATTCCGGCAATTTTCGGGCAGGGCATTAAAATCCCTGCAGCCTTCGATATCCTCATCCCAGCCCGGCAGTTCCGTATAGACCGGTTTTCCGGCGGCGTCATAGTCGATAGCCACTTTCAGTGTTCCCAGTCCCGAAAGACAGCTGATCTTGGAAAAGACCAGGTAATTAAAGCCGTTGATGAGGCAGGAACGCTTCAGAAGGGCCAAATCCAGCCATCCGCAGCGCCGCGGGCGTCCGGTGGTCGCACCGTATTCATTGCCGTTTTTCCGCAGCTTTTCTCCGTTTGCGTCTAAGAGTTCCGTCGGAAAAGGACCTTCACCCACGCGGGTAGTATAGGATTTGACGATCCCGATGCGCTTATCAAAATCAAGGAACACGCCGCTGCCGGTGAAGGCACCGCCGATACTGGTGCTTGAGGAAGTTACAAAAGGATAGGTCCCGTGATCGATATCCAGAAAAGTCCCCTGTGCACCTTCAAAAAGGATTTTTTTGTTTTCGCGGATCGCCTCCGCCAGCTGCGGCCGGGCATCCTGCACAAAGGGTTGCAGTTTTTCAAGTGTTTCAAGCAACTGCGGGAGGGAAGCACGCAAACGATCCATCTCGTCTTTGTCGACCACGGCAAAGACCTTCTCCACATAGTCAAGATGTTCGTGATAGGCCGCTTCAAAGGTGCCTTTGACGACCGTTTCCCAGCGTATACCGCTGCGTGAAATCTTATCAGTATAAGCGGGACCGATACCCCGGACCGTCGTGCCGATCCTTTCGTTCAGACGTTTATCCAGATATTTATGAACGGGAAGTACCATGTGGGCCGCCTCTGAAATAACGAAATTCGCAGGGGTTATACAGACTCCTTGTTTTTCCAGGATCTGCATTTCTTCCAGCAAGGTAAAGGGGCAGACCACACAGCCGTTGCCGATGATATTCAGAGCGCAGCCGGAGATGACGCCGCTGGGCACCAGATGGGTCACGTATTTGGTGTTGCCGTGTAAAACGGTATGACCGGCGTTCGCTCCTCCCTGAAAACGCAAGACCAGATCCATTTTCTCGGCAAGGACATCCACGATCTTTCCTTTTCCCTCATCCCCCCATTGGGCTCCGATGACGATATATGCCGGCATGCTGAATAATCCTCCTTTATTGACAAAGTGAAATTTAAACAATCCTTTCAGGGATTAAAAGCAATTATGTTCTATAATCGCAGGCAAAAGCGGAAAACGGTTTGGCGATTTGAGTCAAATTGATTGTAATTATTTGACTCAAATCCTCAAAATATTTCATACAAAAAAACAAAGGCGGATCCTGATCCGCCCCTGTTCATTCCTGCGAAAATTCGGGTTCTTATTCTTTAACCACCCAAACCTTGATCTCGGCTTTGACACCGGCGCCCGCCTTTATGGGAACGTCATATACACCCAGCTCTTTGATGGGCTCGTCGAGCAGAATGTCATGCTTGTTGATCTCTATGCCTTTTTCGGCAAGGAGGTCCGCAATGATCTGCGCGGTCACGGCACCGAAAAGCTTATCCTCTTCGCCGGCCTTCATGGTGGCGGTCACGGAAATGTCCTTGAGTTTCTTAGCCAGTGACTGTGCCTGCACTTCGGCCTTCTTTGCCTTTTTGTTTTCCTGCGCTTTCAGCTGTTCCGCCAGCTTCAGCGTGGCCGCGGTGGCCGCAACTCCCAGTGCCCGGGGAATAAGGTAATTGCGGGCATAACCATCCTTGACTTTTACAATATCGCCGGCTTTCCCGAGCTTTTCAACATCTTTGGTTAAAATGATCTTCATGCTGTCACTCCTCTCAGTTTTGGATCACATCGTAAGAATACGGGAGCAAAGCAATATTCCTGGCGCGCTTGATCGCGGTGACCAACTCGCGCTGATGCTTTGCACAGGTTCCGGTGACCCGGCGGGGAATGATTTTGCCCTGTTCCGTAATGGATCGTTTCAGGTTTTTGTAATCTTTGTAATCAATCTTGATCTTTTTGTTTTCACAATACTTGCAGATCTTTTTTCGTGATGTAAAGGCCATGGCCGTCTCCTATGCTTCTACTTCGTTTTCTTCGGACTCTTCTTCCTCATCATCGGAATTATAGTCCTTTTTTCCTTCACCGCTATCATGCTTCTTTTCATCATTGGTCTGATCGGACCGGACATAAGCGGCATCGGGATTTTCACTTTCCGCCGAAAGGTCGGGTTCGTTCTCCAGGCGAATGACAAGCTGATGCAGAATTTGCGACTGGATTTCCATCCATTCATACAGATCCTTGATGGTTGCAGGCTCGGCTTCGAAGTACATCAGCACGTAGGAACCGTAACGCTGTTTGTTGATCAGGTAGGCCAGCTTGCGTTTGCCCCAGTTATCGACTTTCAGGATCTTGCCGTTCTTGGCAGTGATCTCTTTTTTGACCGCGTTGACGATCGCATCCAACTGATCCTGTTCATAGTTGGGATGAACAATGAAAAGCATTTCGTAATATCTCAATGTATTCTCCTTTCAATACGACACATGTTTATTGCCGTTGATGATACATGTTCATGGTTTTTTCAAGGCCTTCTTTCAGAAAGCAGTCCACCGCTTCTGCAGACAGGCGCAGGGTCTCGTTCAGGAGCTCCTTTTCTTCCCGTGAAAATTTGCTCAGAACATAATCCACCGCTTCATTGCTTTCACGGCGTCCCGCCACGTCAATACCGACCTTCAGGCGGGGAAAGGCATCCGTATCCAGATGATAAATGATGGAACGGATCCCCTTGTGGGTCCCGGAGGAACCGCCGGCTTTGAACTTGAAACGGCCCAGTTCCAGGTCCAATTCGTCGTGCGCGACCAGCAGGTCGGGGCTTTGAACGGCATAACGCCGGACTGCATCCCGTACTGCAAGTCCGCTTTCGTTCATATAGGTCAGCGGTTTAATAAAAGCCGTGTCCAGTTCTTCGGAAACGGCGATCATGTACTCGCCCTTTCCTGCCCGGAAACGCAGTCCGTGGCGTTCGGCAAGCAGATCCAGCAGCATAAAGCCCACATTGTGACGTGTATGGCGATAGCGGCTTCCCGGATTGCCCAAACCCACTACGGTCTTCACGGTTTTATTCTCCGTCCTTTTTACTTTCTTCTTCGCCTTCTTCAGCTTCGGCCTCTTCGCCTTCCTCACCTTCGGTTTCGGGTGCGACGACCGGTTCTGCCAGATCTTTGGCGACAGTGATGCTGGCGATCAAAAGCTCATTATGGCTCATGATCTCCAGTCCTTCAAATTTCAGATCGTTCACATGCAGAGTGTGGCCGATCTCCATGCTGCTGACATCCACATCCAGATGCTGGGGAATATCCGAAGCCTTACACTTGACTTCGATCTCGTGCATGTTGACATCGAAAAGTCCGCCGGCCTTGATACCCGGAGGTGTGCCAATAAAGTTTAGCGGTACGGTCACATGAACGACCTCGCTCATGCTGACGCCCTGAAAATCGATATGCAAAATATGTTCGCTCACCGGGTGATATTGAATATCCTTGATCAGCGCTTTGTGTTTCTTGCCGTCGAATTTCAGCTCAATTACCTGTTTCCCGCTTTTCAGCACTTTCCGGAATTCCAATTCCGCTACCTGCAGGGATCGGGATTTGTCCTTCTGGTAGAATACCGCCGGAACAATGCCTTGTCTGCGAAGCTTTTTGCTGGCTTCTTTTCCGTGTCCTTCACGGACTTCCGCTTGTAGTAACTGTTCTGTCATTGTGTTCTATCTCCTAATCGTTTTCGTTAAATTTCAGCTTTCTATGTTAAACTCATAAAAGAGGTCTGAGATCGAGGCGTTCATGTGCGAGCGCTGAATGGAGGAAGCCAGGATGTTCGCAACACTGATAATCTCCATATTCGGCAGGATCTTCTCTTTCGGGAGTGCAATGGTATCGGTCGTATAGATCACCGATACCTGCGAATCCCGCAGACGTTCAATGGCCGGACCGGAAAGCACGGCATGCGTAAAGGCGCACTGCACTTCCTTGGCGCCTTCTTCCTTGAGATGCTCCGCCGCCGCTACGATGGTTCCTGCCGTGTCGACCATGTCGTCAATGATCATGCACTTTTTCCCTTTTACGTCGCCGATAATATTCATAGCCTTTGCCTTGTTGTGGGCTACCCGGCGCTTGTCAATGATCGCAAGTCCCTTCTGCATGTACATGGCAATACTGCGCGAGCGTGCCACCGAACCCATATCCGGTGCGACGATCAGCAGTTCCGGGTCGTCAAAGAGCCCCTTTGCCCGGAAGTGCTTCATAAAGGCCGGGCGCGAGAACAGGTGGTCAAAGGGGATATCCACAAAGCCCTGTATCTGCATGGAGTGCAGGTCCATGGAAATAATACGGTTGGCCCCCGCCTTGACGATCATATCCATAAAGAGCCGTGCCGAGATCGGTACTCTCGGCTGGTCCTTGCGGTCCTGACGCGCATACCCGTAATAGGGAAGCACAACGGTGATACGGCCTGCGGAAGAACGTTTTGCCGCGTCCAGAATGATGAGCAGTTCGATCATATTGTCCGAAGGCTGACCGGTGGACTGCACCACGAACACATCCTGACCACGGATATTTTCGTCAAAGCGTACCCAAATTTCGCCATCCGAAAACTTTTTGGAGGTCAGCAAGCCCTGCTCGATACCGAGTGCTTCACAGATCTTTTTCGTCAGTTCCGGATTTGATGACCCGGAGAACACCTTGAGTTCGTTATTCTTCATCGCTATCCCTTTCTCCAAATAAAAAAAGCCTGAACAAGACGGTTCAGGCTTTTGTTATCGTGCTCAGGGGCAGGGACTCGAACCCCGATCGGTTGGACCAAAACCAACTGTCCTGCCATTGAACGACCCCCGAATTTTGGTTACAGCGGCCTGGCGATCAGCGCGTGATCAAAGGCCGCAGAAGCTTTTTCTGCAATGTCGCACGATTCGCAAATCCCAAACACAGTCGAGCCGGAGCCCGACAAACCGGCATAAAGGGCGCCCTGCTGGTACAGGTCTTCCCTGATCTTGCCGATCTGCGGATATGATGGTATGATTGCTGCATCAAACGTGTTTTCAAATATCTTCCAGGAAAATCCTTTTTCCAATTGGCTGGGTATTATAGCCCTTTTTACCTTGTCAGTCAAGGAAATTCTTAACGCAGCGTACGCCTCCGGAGTAGGAATGGGAAAGCCCGGGAATACCAGGACGGCATACCAGTCTTTCGGGATTTCCAGGTCCCGCAGGATATCGCCGACGCCCTCCGCATAGGCGGTTCCGCCCCGCAGAAAAAAGGGTACATCCGCTCCCAGCTGCAAGGCCAGGGAATGCAAGCGGACTTCCGGCAGTCCGGCATATCGATTCAGGTATTTCAGCATGGCCGCCGCATCGGAAGAACCGCCTCCCAGTCCCGCACCCATGGGGATCCTTTTTATCAGTGTAATATCCGCAGCAAGTTCTTCCGGCAGAAAAGGCTCCATGCATCTCAGCGCTTTGAAGATCAGATTATTCTCATCGGAGGGCAGGTCCGGATGATTGCAAAAGAGCCGGAAACGTTCTTGCAGATTTCCCCTTTGCCGCTTTTCCCGGATGCGGATCTCGTCACCGAAATCCAATTCCTGAAAAATGGTTTCCAGAAGATGGTAGCCATCCTGCGGACGGCGGCCCAGAATGCGCAAACCCAGATTGATCTTGGCATGCGCCTGCAGTGTAAGGATCGTTTCCTTCATTTCTTTAAATGAGCGGTAATACGCCGGACGGCTTCTGCCTTTCCAAGGTATTCGGCAATATAACCCAGTTCCGGACCGTGCATTGCACCCGTCAGGGCGACACGCAGGGGCATCCAGAGCTCTTTGCCTTTTACCCCGCTGCGCTCCTGAACTCTTTTCATGATCGCTTTAAAATCCGCTTCCCGGAGTTCCGTCATCGCATCCATTTCACGAAGAAATTCCGAAAAGACCTGCTGTGCGGACGCTTCATTCAGGATATTTTGCGCTTCTTCGTTAGCTTCTGGCGGCGTTCCGGTAAATATCCCCAGTTTTTCGGGTATTTCGGTAAAGGTGTTCAGGGCTGTCTTCAGCGCCAGAAGGGCGGTTTCGATCCGGGAGTCCCTCTGCCGTTCCGGGTGCAGCCAGGTCTTCGCTTCCTTCAGATAGCGCGCGGTATCCATATTGCGGATGTACTGACCGTTCATCCAGTTGAGCTTTTGCAGATCGAACACCGCTCCGGCTTTTACGATCTTGTTAATATCAAAGGCCGCGATAAGCTCCTCCATCGAATAGATCTCGTTCTTTTCACCGGGATTCCAGCCCATCAGTGCAAGAAAGTTATTGAGCGCTTCCGGGACATAACCTTTTTTCAGGTAATCCTCAATGGCCACATCGCCCTGGCGCTTGGACAGTTTTGAACGATCCGGATTCAGCAACAGCGGAAGATGTGCCATTTTCGGGGCATCCCAGCCAAAGCAATGGTACAAATGCAAATGTTTGGGCACGGAAGGCAGCCATTCCTCACCGCGGATGATATGCGTTACTTCCATGAAATGATCGTCCACCACATTGGCAAGATGATAGGTCGGAAATCCGTCCGATTTCATCAGGACCTGATCGTCGATCTGTGACCAGGCGATCTGCACATTGCCGCGCACCAGATCGTGAAAGGCGCAAGTTCCTTCTTTCGGGACTTTCAGGCGAATTACAAAAGGGGTATTTTGCGCGCGTTGTTCGGATTCTTCCAGTGTGAGTTCCCTGCATAATCCGTCATAGGCCGGCGGCAGTTTTTGCGCGGTTTGGCTCTTGCGTAATTCTTCCAGCCGCTGCGCGGTGCAGAAACAGCGGTAAGCATGCCCCTGCTGCAGGAGCTGTTCCACTGCCTTGCGGTAAATATCGATGCGCCGGCTCTGGAAATAGGGACCTTTGTCATCCTCCTTACCCGGTCCGGCGTCGTAGCTGATCCCCAGTCGCTGCAGGGAAAAAAGCAGATTTTCCACTGTGCCTTTGACGTAGCGTTTGCGGTCGGTATCTTCGATCCGCAAAATAAATTTTCCACCCTGCTGACGGGCGAACAAATAATTATACAGTGCGGTCCGGTGACTGCCGACGTGGACAAAGCCGGTTGGACTGGGTGCAAATCGGGTAACAACGCTCATTGGGTCTCCTTCCTGCCGAAAAATCACGATCACGCCTTAATTTAAAGCGGAAAGCAGAATTTTCCACAGGATATTTGCAGCAATGTCCCCGACTAGGATTTATTTCGCCGTTTGATCAGGCGCAAGATGAACAAGGCGATCAACAGCAGCGCTGCCAGAATGGTAATAAGCGTATATTTGCGCAGAATGGATTCAATGAGCGGCCAGTTTTCTCCCATCAGAAAACCCAGAAGGATGAAAAGGGCATTAAAAATCAGTGCAGAGAGGCTGAGCAGAGCGAGGGTCCTGGTACTGCGCATCCTTGATATACCCGCAAAAAGCCCGATCACGGGGCGCAGACCGAAAAAGAGCCGGTTCCAAAGCAGCACGCCCCAGCCATGACGTTGAAAGGCACCCTCGACCTGTTCAAAAAAGCGCCGGGACGCATATTTGTAATTCTTTTCGATCAGGAAATCCCGTCCGAAGTGCCGCCCCACTCCGTACATCAGCATAAACCCTGCAACGGCACCGGCAACGCTGGAAATATAGAGCCAGAGGAACATCAGTCTTTCGTGATGCAGGCCAAAGACGTAAGCGGCCAGTACCAGCATGGTATCTCCCGGGAGGGGCGGAAAAAGATTTTCGGCATAATAGGCCAGAAAGACCAGCAAGAGATACCAGGCGGGATGCAGTTCGGTGAAAAAATGCAGGAGATTACGAAACAGTTCCATTATGCGGTCCGGGAAAGCAGTACTATCGCAGATGCCGCGATACCCTCGCCTTTTCCGGTAAAGCCCATCCCCTCTTCGGTGGTCGCTTTGACGGAAACCCAATCCGCATTGATATGCAGGGCTTCGGCAATATTTTTGCGCATGGTTTCAATGTAGGGCGCGACTTTTGGCTCTTGAAGAATTAGCGTGCTGTCAACATTCAATATGCCGAAACGAGCTTCCGACAGCAGTCCGGCCACCTGCCGGAGCAGATAGAGGCTGTCGGCATCCTTATAAGCGGGATCCGTATCGGGAAAATGACGGCCGATATCCCCCATGGCCGCCGCACCCAGAAGTGCGTCCATCAGGGCATGCAGCAGCACATCCGCATCACTGTGCCCCAAACAGCCTTTGTCGTTGGGGATCTCCACGCCGCCAAGCAGCAAACGTCGCCCTGCGACCAGCCGGTGTACGTCATATCCCTGTCCGATCCGGTACATATTTTATTCCTCTTTGTTTTTTAACATTGCATCCGCCACCAGCAGATCCACCGCCGTCGTGATCTTGATATTCCGCGGAGTGTCCGGGATCAGCGCCAGGGTCAGGCCGATGCGCTCCAGCAGCATGGCCTCGTCAGTCCCGTAAAAACCGTCCCGCATCGCGGTCTCAAAAGCCCGTATCAGGGCTGTGCGTAAAAATATCTGCGGCGTATTGATCTGCCACAGCTTTTCCCGGGGAACCGTACGAAGGATCACGTTGCCATCGGCTTCTTTCATGGTATAGGTGGCGGGAATCGCTGCTATCACGGCGGAAAATTCTTCCAGCAGCGGCTGCGCTTTTTTTAGCAGATCAGGATCAAAGAAGGGACGTGCCGCATCGTGGACAGCGACCGTCTCCGTTTCCGGGTCCAGGATTTGGAGTGCATTCCAGACCGAATCCTGCCGTTCCGCTCCGCCGCCGGTCAGGCGAATAGGAAAGGGGGCGCGCAGATCCGCACAGATGCGGGTCAGCGGTTCGCGCAGGGCATCGGAAACCGGAATGATCATCTCTTGCAGGGGGACAGAAAAAAAACGCCGTATCGTGTATTCAATAAGCGGGACACCATCCAAAGGAATCAGCAGTTTGGGAAGCGCATGTTGCATGCGGCGGCCGGAACCGCCTGCAGGAATAATGACCGATAATGTTCGTATTACAGTTTGCATGATCATATTATACTCTTTTTCACGGGATTAAGCAACGGGATGTTTGCGCCAATAGCGCAGCGTGGAGAGAAGGAAGCAGGCGTAACCATTCAGTAATAAACCGGCTGAAAGCGGCGAATCAAGGCTTCCGGGAATGCATTGAATCAATCCCCTCGACTTAAATATATTTCCAAGCCGATCTACGCTGCCTTAACACAAACACTTCACGATTCACGACTCACGATCAAATGATCAGCATCGCATCGCCGTAGGAATAAAAGTTGTATTTTTCCTTAATGGCTTCGGCGTAGGCTTTCATGATCAGATCATGACCGGCAAAGGCGGATACCATCATGATCAGCGTTGAACAAGGCTGATGAAAATTAGTGATCAGCGCGTCTACGACCTGAAATTCGTAGGGGGGATAAATGAACTTATCGGTCCAGGTATTTTTGGGATTGACATCGCTTCCCGAGACCAGCGAAGACTCCAGGGAACGTACAGTGGAAGTCCCTACGGCAATAATACGGCTGCCGTGCTGTTTGGTGGTATTGATGGTCGCTGCGGTCTTCTTTGGAATTTTGAAATATTCCGAATCCATCTGATGCCGGCGAAGGTCTTCGACCTGTACAGAGCGGAAGGTTCCAAGACCGATATGCAGGGTCAACGGAGCGAGTTTGACCCCCTTTCCGGCGATGGTCTCAAACAGAGATTCGGTAAAGTGCAAACCGGCGGTAGGTGCGGCGACCGCTCCCAGTTCTTTGGCAAATACGGTTTGATAGCGCTCTTTGTCAATGGGTTCGCTTTCGCGTTTAATATAAGGCGGCAGCGGCGATTTACCATTGCTCATGACGTATTTCATAAAGACACTTTTGGGGCAATTATGCCGGATTACACGGCCGCCGGAAATAGTGTTATCGATAACGTCCGCGTAGATCTTGTCACTGAATCGCAATTTATTTCCGATGCGTACCTTACGGGCGGGTTTTACCAGCACTTCCCAGATCTGTTCTTCCAGTTCGCGGAGCAGAAAGACCTCTACTTCGGAATCGCTTTTATCCTTGAAAGCAAAGAGCCGGGCGGGAAACACTTTGGTATTATTGTAGACCATACAGTCCCCGTTTTTCAAAAAATCCGGGAGTTCAGCAAAGCGATGGTGGTTAAAGGTATTTTTGGAACGGTCCACTACCATCAGACGGTCTTCCCCGCGTTTATCGCTGGGATACTGTGCTATACGTTCTCTGGGAAGTTCGAAATCAAAATCGGAGAGGCGATAAGCCTTGGGCTGTGTATTGAAGATCTCAAATTTCGTCATGGAACAAGCTCTCCTGTGAGTTGGGTTTGCGTTTTTTTAGGTTAAGGTGCCGGTAGGTGCGGTCCAGCGCCACACGTCCTCTTGCCGTGCGCTGAAGAAACCCTTCCTGGATCAGGAAGGGTTCGTAGACCTCTTCGATGGTATCCGCATCTTCGCTGATGGCTACGGCCAGATTCTGCAAGCCCACCGGTCCGCCCTCAAAATGGTTGACCAGTGTAAACAAAATGCGGCGGTCCATATTATCAAGTCCGATCTCATCCACTTCCAGCATCCGGAGGGCTTCATCGGCGATCTTTTTATCAATGATCCCGTCGCCTTTGACTTCGGCATAATCGCGGCAGCGGCGCAGCAGGCGGTTCACGATGCGGGGTGTGCCCCGGGACCTGCGTCCCAGTTCCGCCGCACCATCCTGGGTCAGCTTAATTTTTAATATATCCGCCGAACGCAAGGCAATGCGGGTCAGCTCGCGATGGTCATAATATTCCATCCGCAAGGTAATGCCGAAACGGTCCCGGATGGGCGAGGTCAGCAGCCCGGCCCGCGTAGTGGCACCTACCAGGGTAAATCCCTCCAGATTCAATTGAATACTGCGTGCGCTGGGTCCTTTGTCGATCATGATGTCAATGCGGTAATCTTCCATAGCGGAATACAAATACTCTTCCACAACCCGGTTCATGCGGTGGATCTCGTCGATAAAAAGAACATCCCCCTGTTCCAGATTGGTCAGCATGCCGGCCAGATCGCCCGCACGTTCCAGCACCGGTCCGGAAGAAACTTTAATATTGCTGCCGAGCTCCGCGGCAATGATATTGGCCAACGTGGTCTTCCCCAGTCCCGGCGGTCCGAAAAGCAGGACATGATCAAGGGGTTCCTTGCGATTTCGCGCCGCTTCGATGGAAATTTTCAGATTTTCGACCAGTTTACGCTGACCGACAAATTCTTTTAATGTGCGGGGACGAAGCGAATAATCAAGCTCCTCGTCGATGGCCAGTGCTTCGGGATTTACAATTTCTGATCTCATATCCTCAACAATTACCCCATTTGGTAATTTACGATTTTTTTCCCTGATTCGCTATGGAATTTTTCGCCGCCCCGGGTGCTGTTTACTGACGCAGGTAGACCTTGTTCATTGTAAAGAGGCTGTCGCCGCTGATCTGATACTGAAAAGCCACATCTCCCGTAAAGCGCTGCTCCAGGATGAATTTCCGGGCGTCATAACGGTAAGTCCCTTCCAGAACGTTCAGCTGATAGCTTTCTCCGTTGTAGGTTTCCAGACGATAAGTCAATTCTTCGCGGAACGTGATCTTCTCCCAACTGCCGGTGTAATAACTGGAATATTTCCAGCTGCCGAGGAGCAGATTCTCCTCAGGCTCGGGTCCCAGGCAGCCGAGCAGACCCCAAAGACAAAAGAACAACGGAATTCTAAAGATCATTTTTTGCATCATGTCTAAATATACATCATTCCCGCAAAAAGAAAGGAGATTTTTTCCGGCAATCCCTCATTTTGTCCGGCGACGGCTGCGAAGTTCTGTTTGGTATTACCCGGGTTTCTGATTAAATTCAGGACGAAAAACGGAGTATGCATGGATTGGGATATTGTAATCGGACTGGAAGTCCACGTACAGCTGAACACGGAAACCAAGGCTTTCTGTACCTGTAAGGTCAGCTACGGTGACGCGGCAAATACCCAGGTCTGCCCCGTTTGTCTTGCTTATCCGGGCTCCCTCCCGGTGCTGAACCGGGCTGTGGTAGATTCGGCCATCATGCTGGGCCTCGCAACCCACTGCAAGATCCGTGAACACAATACCTTTGCACGTAAGAATTATTTTTATCCCGACCTGCCAAAAGGCTATCAGATATCGCAATACAAAGATCCCATCTGCTACGACGGCTATATTGACATCGCAGTAGCAGAGGGTCAAAAACGTATCGGGCTGACCCGTATTCACATCGAGGAGGATGCCGGAAAATCCATGCACGGCGAAGAAGGTACGCTGATCGATCTGAACCGCTGCGGGACCCCTTTGCTGGAGATCGTAAGCGAACCCGATATCCGCTGCCCGGAAGAAGCTTACGCTTATTTGACCACCCTGAAGCAGATTGTACGCTATACGGGGATCTCGGACTGCAATATGGAAGAAGGCTCCATGCGCTGCGATGCGAATATCTCCATCAAACCGAAAGGGCAAAAGGCGTTCGGAATCCGTACAGAGCTAAAGAATATGAATTCCTTCCGGAATGTGGAACGCGCTTTAAGATACGAAGCCGCCCGCCAGCAAAAAGTTCTGGAATCGGGCGGCAGCGTTACCCAACAGACCCTGCTCTGGGACGAACAGAACGCTCAGACCCGCATTATGCGCAGTAAAGAAGATTCCCATGATTACAGGTATTTCCCTGAACCGGACCTGAGTCCCTTGCGCATTGACGGGGCCTGGATCGATACTATCCGTAAAATTTTACCGGAATTGCCCGATAGCCGTAAAAAGCGCTTTATGGAAGAATACAAATTAACGGAAGAGGATGCGGCATTGCTGAGTTCGGAAAAGGAGATCGCCGATTATTTTGAAGAATCCCTGCAGACCTTCAACAATCCCCGTTTGACGGGAAACTGGATAAAAAATGAGATCCTGCGCATTTTATCCGAAAACGGGAAGTCTGTCAAGGAATCCCCGGTTGCGCCTGCGGCTCTGGCCGGACTGCTGCAATTTTTAGAAAGCAATACCATCACTCCGCAAACCGCCAAAACAGTCCTGGATGACATGGCAGCCACAGGAAAAACCGCAGCGGATATTATACGGGAGAAGGGGTTGGAACAGATTTCCGACAGTTCAGAGCTTGAATTTCTGATCGAAACGATCCTGAAAGAAAACCCGGCCGAATGCGAACGCTACCGTCAGGGTGAAAGCAAACTGCTGGCATTTTTTATCGGCCAGGTCATGCGCAGTACCAAAGGCAAAGCCGACCAGG
>JAQULT010000028.1 GCA_028718545.1 Fidelibacterota bacterium
CGGACATCATAGCTGCCATGGGTCCCGTTGTCGAAAGAAAAAGCGTTTAGTTCCGAAAAGAGCTCCGGCCCGGTCGCTTCCACTCCGTAATAGGTTCCGACCGCATTGTTCGGGGAATCCTGCACATAGCGCACCCGCAGGAAATCGTGACAAAAAGCCTTATCGCCGTCGCTGCCCTTGTAATCCAGGTCCCAGGCGATCTCGGCACCCGATACGAAAAGCGTTCCGCCGTTTTTCAGATAGCTTTCCACGCTGTCCTGTTCGGCATCGCTGAAGGTCTCGTCCACCGTGCTCTCTTCTCCCAGAACCCATATCACAGCCGCATGATCATCCAAAGACAGCAAACCTTCCGTAACGGCTTCATTGGACGCCGAGACTGGGATCCGTCCGCTGTTCCGCACGGCGGAAGCGTGCTGACGGACAAAATTGTAAGTATTGCCGGCTGTCGCGCGGTCGAAACCGTTCACGATCAGTACCGGAGCGGTATCCCGGGAAGGCCGGATAGCCAGCAGTTCCGAAAATGGACCCCTGCCGGCGGCGTTCACACCCGCGATCCGCATATAATAACAACTGTCGGGCTCCAGGCCGCCGATCACGCTGCCGCTGGAATCGCATTGCAGCGTATCCGGAAAACGCAATCCGTCAAAGCCGGATACCACAAGCAGATCCTCAACCATCAGGGGCAGCAGCGCAGCGATCCGGATACTGCCGCTCTGATCGCCCTGCAGCAAGGCCAGGGTACTGATCTTTTCCGGCAGGGCGGGCGTCCAGGTGCTGAAAGACCAGGCCGCGGTCCACAGGCTTTTTCCGTCGATCCGCACCTTCCAGTAATAGCGCGTCTGGATTTCCAGCGCCGCCGGCGGGGTCCAGCCGCCGTTTTCCAGACCGGAAACATGGTATACCGTATCCATAAAACTTTCACTGCGGGACAGCAGCAGCTCGTAGGTCTGCCCGGAAACCTCCCGCCAGCTGAAGGCGGGATTCTGATCTACATTGCTCTCTCCGTTGTAAGGAGATGTCAGGCGTACGACTTCGGCACTGCTGTCCGCAACATAAAAATACGCGATCTCGTCGAGACGCAGAGAATCGCATTCGCCGTCCCGGTAATCCAGCAGCAGGACCTGTCCGCACAATTGTGCTGCAAGGATCAGCATTAACCCGGTTTTTGCAATATGCTTATTCATGATTTCGCTTAATATAGATAACGGGTTTGCTGCATGGCGGCGCTTTCATCGCTCAGCAGTTTGTACAGCAGCGGATCCCGTAAGATATCGTGGGCGTTCATCGGCACGCCGTCCACGCGGACGATCGCGTTGATCAGGCGGATCCCGTGACTGTAGTCGACGTAATAATCCACGTGACCGGTATACAGCGGCTGAATGGGCGTACCGCCGGGATAGTGCCAGCCGTAGATGGCCACATAGCCCGGTTTGCTTTTGATGGCGTTGCAGATCACGACATCTTTTTTGATCCCGGCGATCAGTTCAAAGATCTGACCGCCGGCGGCCGAACGGGCGGCATTGATATCCGTATTGTGCTCGATAAATTTGTAAACCTGGGAGTTGTTGTCGCCGACCGGCGCATAGGGAATGGGGTTCAGGCGCACCGTGGCATGCTGCCAGATGTCGTCGCAAAGCTTCCGGGTGCTCAGGATGCATCCGTACGCGTCCGCTATCTCCTGCGCGGTTTTCGGTCCCATGGGAACCCGGCAATAGTCCGCATCGCTCCCGATGGAAAGATAGTCGGACATTACATCATATTCCACCGTATGTGCGACGCCGTCGGCATCCGTAAAGGTAGCACTGCAGGTAATGAAATTCCGTGCGATATCCGGGATGTTCCCGTTCAGGAATTCCTGCAGGATCAGCGGTTCGCGCTGACTGAAATTCATGCCCAGGATATCCTGCATGAATTGCGAACCGTTGCGGGCATCGGTGGGGCGGTCCGGCAGGGTGACCGGTGATATCGCCATTTTATCGATATCTGCGCGGCGGATGCGTTCGGCCGATCCCGCACGGAAGATCCGCAGATCCGTACTGTCCTTCATATCCAGCGAATCGATGTCCGACAGGCGGAAATGCCGGATCCCGGTTACGGTATGGATGCTCAGCGCTGCATGGGACAGCGTATCGAGCTCCGCAAAGCGGATCCTTTCCAGCCTGCTCAGATCAACCCGCTGCGACGTGCCGGACTTCTTCTCAAAGATCAGCTCCTGCGAGAATAGCAGGGTAAGCGGCAATAAAAGCAACAGCACGGTCCGGGATCGTTTCATGGCAACCTCGTTTCAATGTTCTTCGTCCCTTGATTATTTATGAACGCGTTTTGCGCGTAAATTCAGTCCCCAGCCCAGGGAAAAGAAACCTTCGCTGATCTTGTTGTCCTTCCGTGAATAAGCCATCATGCGCTCGCCCTTTCCGGCGCAGATCATCCAGTTGAACACGTCCGTGGGTTCCAGCACTTCCACGCCGGCGACCTTGTACAGGGTAAAATACACTTCGTCCTGATCCCTGGCCGCATTGTAAACAACACGGATCTCCGGGTGGTAGAGTTCTCCTTCGTCGCTGAGCAGAAAATTGAAGGGCGCATCACTGATCCGCTTTTCGGGATAGTACTGCAGATAGATCAAAAAACTCAGCACATGCTGTACGGGCAGGATGCTCGGCATGGGCGAAGCGTCCGGATAATGGATCATTCCGTTCCGGACATGTTCGCTGTAGATCTGATCCAGGTCATGTTCATGAATGACCTTTTTGAGCGAATCCAGCCGTGTCAACGCGGAATCGCTATAGAAGTAGTAGCGGTTGTCGGTATCGTAGATCTTGTCGAAAGCGCCCACGGTAAAAGCCCGGTACATGATCTCCCGGGAAGCGTCCTTGCGCAGGGAATCGATAATTTCCACGCCTGCGACCTTGATGCCCAGCAGGCTGATATCGTAATACAGCGTATCCGCGCCCCGGAGGGATATCGCAATAAGCGGAAGGACAAGCATGATCTTTGCAATTTTCATATTACAGGCTGACCAGAAGTGTGGCGATCAGCAGGTAGATCAGATCGCCGAGAATATCAATGGTGGTTGTCACGAAGGGTCCCGTTGCAATGGCGGGATCGATCTTCATGCGGTTCAGGATCATGGGAGCCACGGTACCGGTAAAAGTCGCCAGGGTCATGGCAATGGCAATACCGGTCGCAACGGCAACGCTCAGTTCAATGCAGCGGATCAGGGGATAATCGTAGGCATTGCTCGCGATCACATAGGTCATCAGGAAGGCAATGATCCCCAGGATAAAGCCGTAGATCATTCCCAGTGTTGCCCCAACCCGCACTTCCTTGAAGATGATCCTCCCGGCGGTATCCGGATTGACCCGGCCGGTCAGCAATCCACGGGTAATGATCGTGGAACTCTGGGTCCCGATATTTCCTCCCATTCCCGCGATAATGGGGAGGAAGGAAGCCAGAATGATATATTCGCTGAGCAGTCCGTGGAACAGACCGATGGTCACTGCAGCGATCAGTCCGCCGATATAGGTCGCCAGCAGCCAGGGAAAGCGTTTTTTCGTGGTTTCCCAAGGGGTTTTCAGGATAATATCCGAGTCCCGGCCCAGACCGGCCATCTGCAGAAGGTCTTCCGTGGCTTCTTCGCGCAGAACATCGATAATATCGTCCACGGTCACCACACCGATCAGTTTATTTTCGTCATCCACGACCGGTACGGCCACAAAATTGTAGCGTGATGCAATGCGGGCGACCTCTTCCTGGTCTGTTTCCGGCCGGATGCTGATCACGTCCTCGACCATCAGATCCCGCAGATGTTTCTTGGGATCGTTCAGGATCAGCTCGCGCAGGGAGACTACGCCGATCAGGTGCAAACGCTCATCGGTAACATAAATATAAAAGACCATTTCGGTATCCACGCTTTTCTGGATCTCTTCGATGGCCTGAGCCACGGTCAGGTCCTCGGAGAGGTGGAAGACTTCCGGGTTCATGATACTTCCGGCGGTGTCTTCCTCGTAACCCATCAGCGCTTCCACTTCGCGGGATTCGTCCTCTTTCATGAGTTTCAGCAATTCCTGCTGTTCTTCCGGGGGCAGCAGGCGCAGAATGCGGGACTCGTCGTCATAATCCATTTCGCGCAAGATATGAATGACATCCGGCCGCTTCATGGGCTTGAGGATCTCGATGATAATGTTGTCATCCGCTTCCGACAGCACTTCCGCTTTTTTCTCGTTACTCTTGATCAGCGAGAAAAAGTACAGGCGCTCGTGCAGGGTAAAGGAGCGGAACAAGAGCGCCAGGTCGGCGGGGTGGGTCTTGTCGATGATATTGATGAGATTGAGCTTTGCGCCCCTGCGGTGCAGTTTGCGATAAGCGTCTACCAGCAGAATGACTTCATTATTTCTCATCGCCGCCTCCTTCCGTGTTTTCCTGGCGTTTTGTACGGTGTATGTGAACCTTGTTCTTGATATTCATAAGTCCCAGTGTCAGCGCCAGGATCCCGCCGGCGGCCACAAGCCAGGCCACCCAGGAACTGGCATTGAGGATCAGCTCGCGTGCGGCGGGTATATTGACATCCAGCAGGACGATAAAATTGAACATACTGTGGATCAGGATCGCCGGAACGATGGAATAGTAGGAATAGGCCACATAGCCCAGGATCAGTCCCGCGACAAAGATGGCGGGAGCGTTGCGGTAGGACAGGTGGCTCAGGGAAAAGAGCAGGGACGTGGTGATGATGGCGATCAGTGGGGAATACTTATTCCGCAGCATAACCCGCAGCAGGTACCCGCGGAACAGGGCTTCTTCCACTACGGGGGTAATGATCACACTGAGGATAAAAAGCAGAATGACATTCAGCGGGAATTCCACCCGGATATCGGTACGGAAAAGCGGCTCAAAATCCAGAAAGCGCTGCATCAGGTAGCGGATCAGTTCCAGGACAATGAACATGCCGGCCGCAACAAAAAGTATGTCCCGCATTCCCCGCCAGGGAACGGGACGCAGCCGGAAGGCGTGTTTAATGGATTTCTTATTGCCGATCACATAGAGTAGCAGGGGTGTGAGAAGCAGCAGTTCGAAAAAGATCAGTGCGATATAGCGAACAGCCTGCGGGGTTTTGCCCATGACATCGGGATTGTAATACAGTCCCACCACCAGAACAAGATAGGCAACCAGGCTCATCAGGAGGATCAGTACTGCGGTTTTGTAGTTATAATACTGGGACATGGGACCCGCTCCTTTTTTCAGGGTTTACATGATGATCTCGTTCTTTGCGTCAAAGCGTTTTATTTCGCCGTCGATCAGGATCCCGTCAACCCCGCGGTACCAGATCGATTCGAAATAGGGATTGTAGACGGTGACATTCTCAATGCTTTCCATCAGGAGCTGGGACTGCGGATGTTTGTCGCGGGACCAGTCCGAAGGCGGTGTCGGCATTTGCTTGCTTGTATCGCTCAGAATATAAAAGAGTTTTTCCCGTTCCTCCGCGATACGCAGCGCGGAATGGGTCCCGATCTTGTTGATGAAGCCGCGGTGCCAGTACCAGTCCGTGCCGACCAGCACCAGGTCCGAGCGCGAGATCGCCAGCTCCATCGCCGCATCGGTGTACAGCGAGACCGGTATACCGGCGCGTCCGAGGAATTTGGCCAGAGCCACGCCCTCCCCGACCGGGCGCGCTTCCGTCAGGATCACCTCAAAGCGGCGTCCGCGGCTGGCAGCTTCCATAATCGCCTTACGCACCACGGAACTGTGGCTGAAGGTAAAAATAAAGGAACCGTCCTTGATCAGTTTGCTGACGCAGGTCTCAATGGTCTTATTGATATTGCTGTTGGTCTTTTCCGCAAAAACATTCAGGATATCGGGAATGTTCTTCTTGTTTTTTTCCATCTGTTCCAGCATAAAGCTGTGCAGATTGGGGAATATAGCCATCAGCGGATGGGCGGCGCGCACTTCCTTATACACATATTCCAGCGCTTCCCGCTGGGCGGCGCGTGACAGATCCGCGTGCTCGCTGAAATAGCGGTTCAAAATATTGATGTACTTGAACAGAATGGTCGTGGCACCGGCTTCCTGTTCCAGCAGCATCGCCTCGAATTCGGGATAATTGATCATCATTTCAGGATTCCTCCCGCGGCATCAGCGCCGCATTGCGGTTGCGTGCACGGATGAGTTCGTTCTGCATATCGTAGAGCCGGCGGAACATACTCTGCTTCATATCCATTTTCAGGAGCGTCTTTTTGGCGCGCTCGAATTCTCCGTTCCGGCGGCTGAGTTCGGCAATGTAATAGTAGATCAGCGAGCGTTCCTTCCTATCCGGATCGCTGACCAGAAGGGATTTTGCAAAATTGCTGACGGCCTTTTCCCGGAAAGCGTCCGCCTTACTGCTTTGCTCCTCATCCTCGCAGAGCCAGGACATGCGCAAATAGGTGTCCGCAAAGACCATTGGCGGAGCCTCCGCCTTCTCGAGCAGATAGAGATAATGCCCGAAAAGCTCCATGGTTGTAGGATTGGTATCCGAAAAACGTTCCCGGTACGCCTCCGTATCGACAATTTCCCGCAGTTGCGCAATATTGTCGGGGATCAGACTGAAGTCATGCGTGATATAAAGGCAGTGGTGGCAAAAGACCAGCCAGCTGTCCAGGATATCGTCGTCCAGCGTGCGGACGCGGAAATCGCTTTCCACCACATCTACGGTATAGAGTTCTTCCACAGCGTGATTGTTGACGGGATTCCCGCAGACCGGACACATGACCATAACGGCATCGTCTTCCGTCTGCCGCATTTCCGGATTGTAAAAGAAAGGCGTCATCGGCGCTCCTGTCAGAACGGCAGTTCTTCCTCGTTTTCCGGCAGTGCCGGTTCGTTCATTCCCGGATCCTGTTCCCTGCGGCCGGTGCTTTTATTGTTGTTGCTGTTGTTCCGGGCCGGCGGGGCGTAAACGCCGTCTTCTGTCTGGGGTCCGCGATCCAGCAGCATGGCCGTTTCCACAATGATCTCGGTAGTGTAATGGGTGGCATTGCTCTGATCGGTCCATTTCCGGGTCCGCAGACGTCCGTCCACATACACCAGGCGTCCCTTGGTGAAAAAATTCCCGATATATTCGGCAGCTTTTCCAAAAGCCACGCAGCGGTGCCATTCAGTGTTGTCGTTGTATTCCCCGCTCTGGGATTTGTAGGTTTCGTTGGTGGCGATGCTGAAATTGGTGACCGCCGTACCGCCGGGTGTGGCGCGCTGTTCGGGATTTTGTCCCAGACGCCCGACCAGGATCACTTTGTTCATTGAGTTCTTATGCATAATTGGCTCCCTTTATGATTTTAAGAATGGTCTCTGCGCCGGTCCTGCGGCCGTAGAGAACGGCCGTGACGCTTTTTAACTGATGTTTTGCGATAATGGTCTGAAAAACGATGGCTGCGGCTTCGGGCAGATCGGCGGGATAGCGCGGATGCTGACCGGCGCGGATCACCAGAGTGTCTTCATCGGAGACGGAAACGGGAACGCTGTACGGCTCGGACATATCCGGAAAGCGTACGCCGTACGCATCCTTGTTGTGTCCCCGCAGAGGATTGTATCCGGATAAATTGACATGATCGGCGACAAAACGCAGTTCCCCGGGTTCAAGCGCGTCCGAATGCATGCTCAGCAGCAGCTGCGGGCCTTTCCCGGCAATCGTTTCCGCAGGAAGCGCCGATTCGGCGGACGCATAGGTCCAGCCCGGTGGCAGCAGCGTATCCTTTACCTTCAGTGCCGAAAAATCGATCCAGTGCATTCTGCTTCCTTTCTTTCAGTTTTCACGCGGTCCGAAAATGGCCGTTCCGATGCGCAGCATGCTTGCGCCTTCCTGCAATGCGATGCGGTAATCGCCGCTCATACCCATGGAAAGCTCTTCAAAGCGCAGGTTTTCCGTTTCAAGGGAACGGCAGTCCTGCGCCAGTTCCCGCAACAGTTTAAAAGAACGCCGTATAGCCGTTTCTTCGCTCTGCGGCGCGATGCCCATCAGTCCGCGGACCTGCAGGCCGCGGTAAGCGGACAGCTGTTTCACAAAGGTCCGTAATGCTTCCGGCCGGATCCCGGATTTGCTGCTTTCTCCGGAAATATTGACTTCGATCAGACACAAAAGCGGTATTTCACTGTCTGCGATCAGGCCGGCAAGTTTCTCTGTCTGCAAACTATGAAGCCAATTAAAATTCTGCAAGCATTTATTTACTTTGTTTGACTGCAGGTAGCCGATGAAATGCCGGGTTATCCCCGGGAAGCTTTCCCGGGAAAATTTGTCCAGGGCTTCCTGAATACGGTTCTCTCCGAAATCCAGGATCCCGGCCCGGGCGGCCTCAAGCATCCGTTCCGGATTCTGTTTTTTGCTGACCGCGATCAGGCGCACCCGTTCCGGATGGGGACTTTCGGTCCGGATCGTTTCGCGAATCTGCGCTATGCGGCCGGCTATGCTCATTATTCGCCTTTCAGGGTCTCGAGTTCTTCACCGTTGCTTTCATCGGATTCCATGACGTAGCGTACCGCGGAAATACGGTCATCTTCGTGCAGATTGATCAGGCGGACGCCCTGAGTATTGCGTGAAAGGGTACTGATGCGGCTGATGTTCTGGCGGATCAGAAGGCCGTTCTTGGTAATGATCATCAGGTCGTCGGTATCCACAACTTCTTTCAGTGCAACCATCTGGCCGATCTTGCTGTTGGTCTTCAGCGTAATCACGCCTTTGCCGCCGCGGTTTGTAATGCGGTAATCGATAATATCCGAACGTTTACCGTATCCGCGTTCGCTGACGGCCAGGACAGTGGCACCTTCGCGCTTGACCACGACCATATCGACCACGGCGTCGTCTTTGGGTTCCAGGGTCACGCCGCGGACTCCGGTGGCGCTGCGGCCCATGTCGCGTACGTGCGATTCGTTGAAGCGGATGGCCTTGCCCTTGCGGGTGCCCAGAATGATATCCTGCTTGCCGTTGGTGATATCCACGCCGATAAGGTCGTCCCCGTCCACCAGATTGACGGCGATAATACCCGTCCGGCGCGGCCGGCTGTAAGCGTCGAGCCGGGTCTTTTTGATCGTGCCTTTTTTCGTTGCCATCACGATATAGCGGTCGCCGTTGAAATCGCGGACATTCAGAAAGGCGCGGACTTTTTCGTCCTTTTCGCATTCCAGCAGATTAACGATGGCACGGCCCCGGGTTGCCCGTCCGGCTTCAGGGATCTCGTGCACTTTCAGCCAGTAGACTTTTCCGAAATTGGTAAAGAACATCAGATAGTCGTGGGTGGAAGCGATAAAGAGGTTCTCCACAAAATCGTCGTCCTTGGCCGTGGCGCCCAGGCGTCCGACGCCGCCGCGGCGCTGTGCCCGGTAGACGTTGACCGCCGTGCGCTTGATAAAGCCGTTATGCGTGATGGTAATGGCCATCTCTTCATCGGCGATCATATCCTCGACCGAAAAATCCCCGGCGTCCGCGATCATCTCGGTGCGCCGTTCGTCACCGTACTTTTCCCGGATCTCCCGGGTTTCCTGCACCAAAATCTCCATCCTCTTATCCTTGTTGTCCAGAATGAATTTCAGACGTTCGATCTGTTTCAGCAGGTCGATGTATTCCTGAATGATCTTTTCGCGTTCCAGTCCGGTCAGTTTCTGCAGGCGCAGGTCCAGGATCGCCTGGGTCTGAGCTTCGGAAAAGGCAAAGCGGCTGATAAGGTTCTGCCGGGCATTGGCCACACTGGAAGATTTTTTGATGATCTCGATCACTTCGTCAATATTTTCCAGCGCGATCTTGAAGCCTTCCAGGATATGGGCGCGTTCTTCGGCCTTGTTCAGCTCAAAGCGGGTCCTGCGGACAATGATCTCGTGCCGGTGCTCAATAAAGAGCAGCAGCATCTCGCGCAGAGGCAGTACCTTGGGAATACCGTTGACCAGAGCCAGCATGTTGATGCCGAAGGTGCTCTGCAGTGCCGTATGTTTATAAAGATTGTTCAGTACGACCTGCGGTTCAAAATCCTTTTTGAGTTCAATGACGATCCGGATTCCTTCCTTGTCCGACTCATCCCGCAGATCGCTGATCCCGTCGATGACCTTGCTGCGGACCAGGTCCGCGATGCGTTCGATCAGGTTGCTTTTATTGATCTGATAAGGGATCTCGGTAAAGATGATCTGATCCCGGTTATTGCGGATCTGTTCCACGTTCGCGCGGGCGCGCATGGTGATCTTTCCGTTACCGGTCTCATAAGCCGAAAAAAGGCCGGATTTTCCGTAAGCCAGAGCACCGGTCGGAAAGTCGGGACCTTTGATGTACTGCATCAGTGTTTTAGTGTCGATCTCTGGATTATCGACGCAGGCCACGATAGCGTCGCAGACTTCCCGGATATTGTGCGGGGGGATATTGGTAGCCATACCTACGGCAATCCCCGCGGCGCCGTTGATCAGTAGATAAGGGATCTTGCTGGGCAAAACGGAAGGTTCGGTCAGCGAATCGTCAAAGTTCGGGACAAAGTTCACGGTTTCTTTGTCAATATCGGCAAGAATATCGTCCGCGATGCGTGCCAGGCGCGCTTCGGTATAACGCATGGCGGCGGGGCTGTCACCGTCGATGGAGCCAAAGTTCCCCTGGCCGTCCACGATGCAGTAGCGCATGGCAAAATCCTGCGCAAGGCGGGCCATGGCGTTATAGACCGAGGAATCGCCGTGCGGATGGTATTTACCCAGTACGTCACCGACGATACGTGCGGACTTTTTGTAGGGTTTGTTGTATTGCATGCCCAATTCGTACATGCCGAACAAAATGCGGCGGTGCACCGGCTTCATGCCGTCGCGCACATCCGGAAGGGCGCGGGAAACGATTACGGACATGGAGTAATCGAGATAGCAGTTCTGAAGTTCTTCTTCAATATTGACCGGTATAATTCGTTCGTTAGCCAATGTTTCCTCTCTTTTTTATAAACATTCCCGAAGTGCTTTACACATCGAGATTTTTGACGTATTTTGCGTTTTCTTCAATGAACACCCGGCGGGCTTCGACGTTTTCGCCCATCAGGACCGAGAACATGTGGTCGGCGGCGCTGGCGTCTTCCAGGGTGACCCGGCGGACGGTCCGCGATTCGGGATCCATGGTGGTGCTCCAAAGCTGATCGGGATTCATTTCTCCCAGACCTTTGTAGCGGGACAGGTTGACCTTGACGGCCTTGTCCTTTTTCATCCGGGCCATGATCATTTCCATTTCGTTATCGTCGTAGGCATAGCGTTCCGAATTGCCCTGCTTGAGCCGGTACAGCGGCGGCTGGGCGATATAAACGTGCCCGCTGGTGATCAGGTCCCGCATCTGGCGGAAGAAAAAGGTCAGCAGCAGGGTGCGGATATGCGCGCCGTCCACATCGGCATCGGTCATAATAATGACCTTGTGGTAACGGATCTTTTCAACATCGAAGTCATCGCGCAGGCCGCCGCCGATAGCGGTGAACAACGCTTGGATCTCCTTGCTCTCCAGTACCCGGTCGTAACGGGCTTTTTCCACGTTCAGGATCTTACCGCGCAGCGGAAGGATAGCCTGAAAACGGCGGTCGCGGCCTTGTTTGGCCGATCCGCCCGCCGAATCGCCCTCGACAATATAGAGTTCGCAGTGTGCGGGATCTTTAATGGAACAATCCGCAAGTTTTCCGGGAAGACCGCTGATCTCGAGCGCATTTTTCCGGCGGGTCAATTCGCGTGCCGTGCGTGCGGCTTCCCGTGCCTTGGCGGCAAGGACCGATTTTTCAATAATGCGCTTCGCCACGGCGGGGTTGGTCTCGAAGTACTCGTTCAGGTTCTCCATTACCAGACTGTCAACAATGCCCTTGACCTCACCGTTGCCCAGCTTGGTCTTGGTCTGTCCCTCGAACTGCGGTTCCGGCACCTTGACCGAGATCACCGCAGTAATGCCTTCCCGGGTGTCCTCCCCGCTCAGTGAAAATTCCTTGGCCTTAATAGTCTTGAACATATTGTTCTTCTGCGCGTAATTGTTCAGCGCACGGGTTAGCGCCGTACGGGCGCCGGTCAGATGCGTTCCGCCTTCGATGGTATTGATGCAATTGACATAGGAAAAGAAATTCTCATTGTAGGTGTCGTTGTACTGAAAGGCGAATTCCACGCTGATATCGCTGCGCTCGCCCTCCATATATACCGGTTTGGGATGCAGCGGCGTACGGGCTTCGTTCAGATATTCGACGAATTCGCGGATCCCGCCCTTGTAGTGGAAGGAATCTTCGCGCTCTTCGCGTTCGTCGCGCAGACTGATATGGACGTCCTTGTTCAGAAACGCCAGCTCGCGGAGACGGTCCCGCAGCACATTATACTCAAAGGTAATGTCCGGAAAGATCGTATCGTCCGGCATGAAGGTCACAATCGTGCCCGTTTTTTTGGATTTTCCACTTTCGATCAGGCCGGTCTGAGCCTTTCCGAAGGCATATTCCTGTACATAGGTCTTGTTGTTGCGGTTGACCTGGACCCGGACATATTTGGACAGGGCGTTCACAACGGAAACACCGACTCCGTGGAGGCCGCCGGACACTTTGTAGCTGCCTTTATCGAACTTACCGCCGGCATGCAGGACGGTCATAATGACCTCGACACCGGGTTTCTTCTGCTCGGCGTGCAGGTCAACCGGCATACCGCGTCCGTCATCTTCCACGCTGACACTGCCGTCCTTGTTTACCGTAACCTGGATATGCGTACAGTAGCCGGCCAGCGCCTCATCAATGGAGTTGTCCACTACTTCGTAGACCAGATGATGCAGACCGCGCCGTCCGGTGTCGCCGATATACATGGCGGGACGCTTGCGGACAGCCTGAAGCCCTTCCAGTACCTTTATTTTATTTGAATTGTATTCACTTGCACTGCTTTGATACATACATCTCCTTTTCCTTTTTTCTTCAGCGTATTCGTTTATCCCGTTTACTTCAACCGTATGTCTTTGATAATGTCCGGACCGAACTGCTCCGCGTATTTCTTCAGGATCAGCGGCTTCTGCATCAGGATCTCCTGCCGCCAGGTGCTGTTCCTGACGCTGACGTACAGGACTCCGTTCTGCACCCGCAGCGGTACGGCAACCTTTGCGATCACATCCCCGACAACGGCATTCCAGCTCCGGTAAGCACGGTACTCTTCCAGGGCATGTTTACCCGCAATGCGGATAACGATTTTATCCACGGCGGACGTGATTTTTTTCATGCGCTAATATAACATTAATTTATCTAATATACTAATGATATTATACATTAATTATTAGAAGGGGACTGAACGTAAGGGGATTTTTAAACGCGTCAATAATACGCTTTTTTTCGCTCCGATTCAAATGAAAAATCCGAAAAAACCCGTTTTATACATCCGCTAAAAATCGTATATTCAGACTGCTAGCCAAAAGGGTGAATGTGCTGAAGGATCCCGAAAAAATATTTGATGCCGATTCTGCCGCGGTACGCGGACTGATCTCTACAAGGAACTGGGAAAAGCTGATCGAGCGCAATAAGATCATGTGCATTCATGATTTCGTCAAGAACGAGATCCCCTTCGGTTTTTCTTCCCGGCCCTGCCAGCCCGCCTCCGCCGTTCTTGAAGCCGGAAAGGCCTCAGCCCTGAATAAATGCATTCTGCTGAAGACGCTGCTGGATGCCTGCGGAGTCCTTTGCCGCTGGCACGCTTTCAGAATTAAAAAAGAGCTCTACCGGGGATTGCTGCGCAGCCCCGCCTACAGACTGCTTCCGGAAACTCTGATCAGTGTCTGGGTGGAAATATTTTACGAGGGTCAGTGGCTGGTAGCGGACGGGGTACTGCTTGACAGCGCTTACCTCAACGGGCTCAAGGAACGTATTCCTCCGGGTGCGGCCGAATATATCGCCTATGGCGCAGGGATCTATCTTTCGGGGAATCATGCCGATACCTGGAACGGAAAACAGCACAATTATTGCCAGCGCGCGGCCATTGTGCGGGATCTGGGTATTCTGGAGGATCTGGAATGGTTCTTCGGGGAATATCGGCAGGATATCCGCAAATTGTCCCTGATCCTCCCCCGCCACGCCAATAAGATCATTCAAAAGATCCGTGGCCATGCCTGATTCCCGTTTTTTGCCTGCCCGATAAAAAAACGGTGCCTTGCGGCACCGTCTGCATTTATCCTGTAAAAACTCCGTATTAATCTTCGCCGTTGTTTCTCGGCTTACGGGATACCCGGCGGCGGGGCTTTCGTACAGCCGGGGCCGTTTCGGCATGTTCACCCGCTGTGCTGTTATTGGGAGTTTCCGCTTTTTCCGCAAGCGGCGCATTGTCTGCAGACATCTGTGTTTCCTCTGTCTTGCGGGCCTCTTCGGCTTTCCTCGCCTCCTCGGCCTTGCGGGCACGTTCCGCCTCACGTTCGGCTTTTTCCTGATCCTGCTTTTCCACCAGCATCTTCAGATAAGCCTGGTATTCTTCCCGGCGGTCGATAATGGTAAAGGATTCCGTCAGTTTTGCCGCCTTCAGCAGACTGATCAGCTTGGGCCGCGGCATGGCCAGAAAGCAGGTATTACCGTTCGCGCGGGTATAGCGGCGGGCAAAGAGCAGGGCTCCAAGCCCGAAATTATCAACAATACGGATATTCTCGACATCCAGAACGATATCCCGGATCATGTTTTTTTCGAGCAGTGCCGCAAGATTGCGCTTGTACTGGATCACGCTGACCTCGTTGAAAACCGGGTCATGGCATTTAAAAAGCAGTGTCGAGCCGATCATTTGATGTTTTATTTCCATAAGCGTTCCTTTTTATATGCGGATCTGCGGAGCCGGTCATTGATTCCGGTTAATCTATCAATTATTTCCGCAAAACACAAAATAATTTACGGAAGATTCCACGAGAGGCAAGCATTTTATTCCCTGAAGTCGCGGAGGAGAGGACAAAAGCGGCAAGTGCCTAAAAATCCGAGTATAAGCGCTTTTGTGCTCAAATGAAAAAATCCTTCGTTTTTTATAAAAATGTATTATATTTGCAAACTAAAGCAATGTGGAGGACATTTATGTCAAGACTTACAGTAAAAGACGTGAATTTCCGCAATAAGCGGGCCCTGATCCGTGTGGACTTCAATGTGCCTGTGGACGAAAGCGGAAAGATCGGCAATGATTTCCGGATTGTCTCTTCCCTTCCTACCATAAAGAAGATCTTGGATGACGGCGGTTCCGCCATCTGTATGAGTCACCTTGGCCGCCCCAAAGGCGCCGGTTACGAAGCGGCCTTCAGCCTGAAACCGGTACAGGAACGCCTGGCGCAATTGTTGGAAACCCCGGTGCTTTTCGCTCCCGACTGTGTCGGTCCCGAAGCGGAAAAACTTGCCGCCGAACTGAAGCCCGGACAGGTCCTGCTGCTGGAAAATCTGCGTTTTTATAAAGAAGAAAAGAACAATGACCCCGCATTTGCGGAGAAGCTGGCATCCCTGGCCGATGTCTATGTCAACGACGCCTTCGGAACCTCACACCGTGCTCACGCTTCGACCACCGGCGTCTGCGATCATTTTGAACAGATCATCTCCGGTTTACTGCTCGAAAAAGAACTGATCTACCTTAAAGACAAGCTCGAAGTACCGCTGCGGCCCTATACCGCCATTCTCGGCGGCGCCAAGATCAGCGGAAAGATCGACACGATCCGCCACCTGATGAACAAGGTTGACAATCTTATTGTCGGCGGCGGTATGATCTTTACCTTTTTCAAGGCGATGGGATATGAGATCGGGGACTCTCTGGTCGAAGACGACAAGGTTGAACTGGCTAAAGAAATTCTGGATGCCGTTAAGGGATCCGGAGTCAATTTTCTTCTGCCTCTCGACGTGGTGATCGCGGAAGCCTTCGAAAACGACGCTCCGTCCAGTATTGTAGATGTGGACGAGATCAAACCCGGCCAGATCGGCCTGGATATTGGTCCCCGCAGCGTCCGGCTTTTTGCCGAAGTGATCCGCAAAAGCAATACTGTCCTCTGGAACGGTCCGATGGGCGTATTTGAAATGCCGAATTTTGCCAAAGGCACCGAAATGGTCTGCACCGCAGTCGCCGAAGCAACGGCGAACGGCGCCATTACCGTGGTCGGCGGCGGCGATTCGGTCTCAGCGGTTAAGAAACTCGGTTTTTCCGACAAGATCAGCCATGTTTCCACCGGCGGCGGCGCCTCCCTGGAACTGATCTCGGGACTGAGCCTCCCCGCGGTGGCAAAGATCAGCGAAAAATCCTGTTGTTCATAAATCAAGATGAAAGGATCGCATGCGTAAATTACTTATTGCCGGGAACTGGAAAATGAACCATGCCGTTGCGGCAACGGTAGATTTCTGCCGGGACCTGCGTTCCCTCGGACTGGAAGGCCAGCGGGCGGAAGTTCTGCTTTTCCCGCCCTTTACCTCGATCGCGGCCATGGTCTCGCTGCTGCAGGGAACACCTGTCCATGTAGGCGGCCAAAATCTCCACCAGGAAAGCAAAGGCGCCTATACCGGGGAGATATCGGCGGCTATGCTCAAAGAAGCCGGCTGCAGCCACGTATTGATCGGCCATTCGGAACGCCGGCAGTATTTTCACGAAAGCGACGCCGGGGTCAATGCCAAGACCCGTAAGGCGCTGGAATACGGATTGACTCCGGTGATCTGCATCGGGGAAACCCTCGAAGAACGTGAGAAAGGCGTAACCAATGCCGTGATCAAAACCCAGCTGAGCGGCGCGCTCGAGGGCTTTGCGCCGGATGCCGTCCGGAAAACCGTGATCGCCTATGAACCCGTCTGGGCTATTGGCACCGGACTGACTGCAACGCCGGAACAAGCCCAGGAGGTCCACCGTTACATTCGAAAGTTCCTTGCGGAAATTGCCGGAGACGACTGTGCGGAGCTATTGCGTATCCTTTACGGCGGCAGCGCCAAACCGGACAATGCGGAAGAGCTTCTTTCGGAAACGGATATAGACGGGCTCCTGATCGGCGGTGCAAGTCTGAAGGCCGATGATTTTTACCGTATTATTGAAATAGCCGATACCATTAACAAATAAAAGGAATTTGTAATATGTATACCTTTTTTGTCATTCTTTTGATCCTCACCTCCATCCTGCTGGTGATCTCGGTTTTAATGCAATCTTCCAAAGGGGACGGCATGGTTGCCATGACAGCCGGATCTTCGGTCCTGGGTGGACGCGGCGCCGCAACTTTCCTCTCAAAATTCACCCAGTGGGCCGGTATTCTCTTTTTTGTACTCATTCTGGCGATCAACATTACTGTCGCCCGCCGCGATACCGGCGGAGCCGAAAGTGTAGTCCAGCGCCAGTCCGGCAAACAGGTCGCAACCCAGGCCTCGGGTTTGTCTGCCCCCGCCAACATCGAGATCGAGCAGCCGACTGAGCAGCCGCAGCCGGAAGAACGCAAATAAATAATTGAAATATTTATTTTCTGTGCCTATATTTGCACGCTTTCGCGCCCGGGTGGCGGAATTGGCAGACGCGCATGGTTGAGGGCCATGTAACGGTTACGTTATGCGGGTTCAAGTCCCGCCCCGGGTACTTTATAACATTGTGTGTCCATCTGTAGCACCAGATATGAAAGGATAGCATTATGACCCTGAAGAGAGCATCCCTGATATTGTTTTGTGTTATCGGCGCTTTTTCAGCGGTATTCGCCCAGAGTCAGGCGGAGATCCTGAACGGGAACGTGAGTGAGGCCATCCGGCTTTTGGAGAATTTCGATGCCGCCGGCGCCCAGGCCATTCTGGACGAAACCCTGGCGCGGGATTCTTCCTACGCACCCGCCCTCTATACGTATCATCAGATCGAACTGATGTACGGGAACCTGAACGAAGCGCAGGCTTATGTCCGCAAAGCGATCGAATACAATCCCACCGAACAGTCTTACCGCACGAAATTTGACGAACTGCGCGATCTGATCAATCAGATCCGGGATGCGCAGCGCGAAGTGGACAGCCGGAATTACGAGGCCGCCAAACGCATTTATAATGAACTGATCGCAAAGAATCCCTCCATTGCGGAGATCTATTACCGTCTTGGATTTGTGGCTATCCAGGAAGAAGACTACGATGCCGCCCGCGATAATTTCGACAAGGCCGGCATTCTTGCACCCAACGTGGAAAAGTATGCCAAAGCAAAAAATATCCTTGCTGCCCGTATTCTGCAGGAAGCCATCAATTCCCTGCGTTCGGGAGACCTGACCACCTCGGAACGCAAAACTCTGACCAGTCTGCGCATTAATCCCGAATTCGGCTCGGCCTATTCGATCCTGGGCAATATCAAACTGCGCGCCGGCGATATCGTCGCCGCAACCGAAAATATGGAAAAAGCCGTTCAGTACAGCCCGGAAAGCCAGTCCGCCTGGTACAACCTGGGCAGTATTTATCGCCGGAGCCGGCAATACAAAAAGGCAGAAGAAGCCCTCCTCCGCGCCATTGAACTGGATCCCAGTGATGCCAAATCCTACACCACAATCGGACAGACCTATCTGGCGGAAAACGACCTTCAAGAAGCCGAAAAATATTTAAAAAAGGCGATCGAACTGGACCCGGAATCCGCTCCGGCCCGCGAAAGCTACGGCGAACTCCTGAATACCCAGGAACGTTTTGATGAGTCTATTGTACATTTGGAAAAAGCCGCATCCCTGATCCGGAATCCCCGGGATAAATATCTGACCAACTACCGGCTTGCTTACGCCTATAACCGTTCCGCCCAGTACGGGAAAGCCCTGGAAACCGCCCGGGAAGTGACCAATGTCAATACCCGCTTCGGCGGCGGCTGGTTCGAACTTGGAATTGCCTATGCCAAGCTGGGAGATACACAGAATGCCATCAATGCCTTTAACAAAGGACGCCTTGACGGCGACTGGCGCAATCTGATCGATCCCGAACGCGAACGGCTCATTACCGGAAAAGGCTTGAGTTTCTGATCGATAAGCAATAATGAAAAAGGCTCCGTTCGGAGCCTTTTTTTATTTTATACTTTTCCTGTTCATCAATGGGCGTGCCCGTGTTCTTCCCAATACAGATCTTCAAAGCAATGCAGGTCTTCACGGATACGGGCTGCATCCTGCAAGTCCGTCCCCTGCTTGCATTTCATGGCCGAAACCAGAATGCGGTGCATCAGTTCCAGTTTCCGGACATACAGTTCGCGCCCGGGCTCTCCTTCGGCGATCGGTTTGATGCGCTGATGCAGAAAATACTGCGAGACAATATCCTGGATCAGCCGGGCATGTTCCTCTTTGTTATCAACCCAGCGCACCAGCTGATGCAGGTCCGGTTTTTTGGATTTGCCGATAGCCTCGATCTCCCGCATGGACTTTTCAACGGTCAGCACATGTTCGCGGATCAGTTCAAAGCGCAGGGAATCCCCGTAGATCCCGCAGGGGATCTCGCAATGCGCGTAAAGAGAACTTGCTCCTGCCGTCAGAAGCAGGAAGAATAACACTAAAGGGAAACGTCGCATCATCTATCTCCTTTATATTTATTTACCAGCCGTAATACCACCAGTATTCGTTTTCTTCGGCCGCTTCCAGCCAATAATTTCCGAGCACGGAATCCCTTTCTACGCCTAAGCCGTAAAAATACATTTCGGACAGGTCGTATTGGGCATCGATATGCTCATTTTCCGCCGCTTTCTTCATCCAGTAAAAAGCCCGCTCATAATCCTCCTTAACGCCAATACCGTCAAAATACATACAGGCCATCGCATACTGATAATCTTCATTTTCCGGATCTTTCTCCAGCATTTCGCTTAACAGACGGAAGGCTTCCGGATAGGCCGCCTCTCCGCCCTTGCCCTCATACAGCATGTTGAAAAGATGCACTTTGGATTTTTCATATCCCTGTGCCACGCTCTTTCTGAACCAGTAAATCGCCTGAGTGTTGTTTTGTTCCACACCTTCGCCGTTCATGTACATATAGCCGAGTGAATGCTGGGCAAAATCTTCACCTCCCTCGGCACTCTTCTGATACCAGCGGGCGGATTCGGCTAAATCCTGTGATACCCCTTTCCCGCTGTAATACATAAAACCCAATTCACCCTGGGAAGCGGCGTGCCCTTTTTTCGCCGCGCGGGAATACCATTCGAATGCCTTAACCGGATCATGTTCTATACCCTCGGCATAGTTACAGAACCATCCCATGAAATATTCTGCCGGAGTATAACCTTGCTGTGCGGATTTTTCCATCCAGTATTTTGCTGTAGCGTAATCTTTTGTCAAATTATTACCGTTATAGTATTCAGAACCCAGCACATACTGTGCCTCCGCATTCCCGGCGTTCGCCAAACGCAGGATTTCATTGTAATCAACAGCCTTTAAAAATTCCGCTACGGTAAGGAACAGTGCAAGCAATACGATCTTCAAGGTCTTCATAACAGCCTCCTCCTTTAATAAGTCAATTAAGAACTCTACAAATACGAATGAAGTTACGCTTTTACTTCAACTTACTTTGCGTTAGAATAATGTCATATTCCCTGAAGGTTTCTGATTGCTCCGGGACTCGATCTCAAATTGTTTTTCGTTCTCCTTTGACCGTTACCAGCCCCAGTAGTACCAGTCATCGTATTCCTCCGCAAGGTCGTACCAGTAGTCCCCCCACGAACTGTCCACTTCCGTACCGATACCGCGATAATACATGTCGGCAAGGTCGTACATGGCGTCAATATTTTCATTATTCGCGCTTTTTTTCATCCAGTAAAAAGCCATTTGTGGGTCAGCCTTTATTCCCTTGCCAACAAGATATTTATTGGCCATTTTATACTGCAGATCAGCATCTTCACTGTTTTCAAGAATTTTCTTCAGTACTTCCGCGGCTTCCGTATAGCCTTCCTCACCGCCGTAACCCGAATCCAGCAGGTTTAAGAGCAATTCTGCGGAATTCTCATAATTCTGCGCGGCGCTTTTTCTGTACCAGTAAATAGCCAGTTGATTGTTTTGTTCTACACCATAACCATTCGAATACAGGTAAGCAAGAGAATATTGGGCGAAATCAATTCCTTTTTCCGCGCTTTTCCGATACCATTCCACAGCTTTTTCATAATTCCTGTCGACCCCCCTGCCGTTACTGTACATGTAACCCAATTGTCCCTCAGCCTCTCCAAGCCCTTTTTTAGCGGCTTTTTCCACCCAGCGGAAGGCTTCTTCCAAATCCGCTTCCACCCCTTCGCCGGTATCATAAAGTATTCCTACGGAAAATTCCGCTTGGGTATATTCCTGCCGGGCAGATTTCAGGAACCAGGAAAACGCCTTTTCAGCATCTTTACTGACTCCCTCGCCATTGTAATAGGATAATCCCAGTAAATACTGAGCCTGCGCGTTTCCGGAATTGGCATTGCGTTCCAGTTCCTGAATATCCTGTGCAACACACAATACCGTTACGAATAACACCGCAAATAGGCATTTTACAAACATTTTCATTTGAAGCTCCTGAATATTTGATTTTTATTGGCGGCAGGCAGATATTTGAACACACGGGGGAGAAATATCGGTGCGCCGGAACTTAGTCCGGCATTCCGCAAGGCCCACCCGGTCATTTGCCGCACAGCACACACCGGACACTCCTCCCGATCCCGGGAAAGGTAATGATTTCCCATTGTCATATAAATTTAATCATATTATTAAAAAAGAAAACATTTTATTTTTAGGCATATTGTATTTTTTAAGAAGAAAAACCTCTTTACCCGCTTCGCGCTTTTTCCTATATTGCGGCATGATCAAAGCCGTGATTTTCGATCTGGACAATACCCTGGTGGATTTTTCCCTGCTGAAAAAGCAGGCCGTACGCGGCGGCGTCACTGCCATGCTGGAAGCCGGGCTGCGGGCGGACGTCGAAGCGGTCTACCGGCGGATCTTTGCGATCTATGAGGAAAAAGGCTGGGAATACCAAACCGTTTTTGACGACGTGATTTTGGAGTTCAACGGGCGTTATGATCATAAATACCTGGCAGCCGCCATCAGCGGTTATAAGAAAAGCCGCGAAGCCGCTCTGAAGCCCTATCCCGCAGTGTATGCAACGCTGATCGCACTGATCAAAAAAGGCATCAAGTTGGCGGTGGTCTCCGACGCTCCCGGACGTGAAGCCTGGCTGCGGCTCTACCAGCTAAACTTCCACCATCTCTTTGATGTGGTCGTGACCCACAGCGACAGCGGGGTCTTTAAACCGTCTCCCCTTCCCTTCCGGATGGCACTGGAACGGCTGAAAGCCGCACCGGAAGAATGCCTGATGCTGGGAGACTGGCCGGAACGGGATATGATCGGAGCGAAAAACATCGGTATGCGGACGGTCTTTGCACGCTACGGCGATATTTTCAATACCGTCGACCACGGTGCCGATTACGAGATCGATCGTTTTGACGGAATTCTCGATATTATTGCAACATTGAACGGAGAAAACGCATGAGCCTGATCCTTACCGCGGAAGCGGTGCGGAATATCGACCGGGACGCCATAGAAATCCGGAATATTCTCGGAACCGCATTGATGCTGAAGGCCGGCCGCGCCGTGGCCGACTGCGCTCTGGAACTTTGCCGCCGGAACCGGATCACACAGGTACAGATATTCTGCGGCAACGGCAATAACGGCGGAGACGGTTTTGT
>JAQULT010000029.1 GCA_028718545.1 Fidelibacterota bacterium
ACCACGTCGATTACGGTCCCGTCAACCCATTTGATGGCGGCCACGATCTTGTCACCGAGTTCGGGTCGTTGCGGTTTGCCGCAGATACGTTCGGCTTCGGCCTTGAGTTCTTCGATGGATTTGAGCGGCAATCCGGAATGTTCTACCTTGTCGATCAGGTCCTGCCGGCGGGGATTGACCGCAATACCGCGTTCGGTAACGATCACATCGATCAGCTCACCCGGCCCGACCAGGGTCGTAACCTCATCTACAATGATAGGGATCCGGTTCCGGAACAGCGGCAGCGGCAGAATGGTGCATTTGGCAAAGAGACAGTTCTGCCAGCCGCCGATGCCGTGCAGCATGTAGCCGTCCGAATGCGTGACCACATTGCCGTTAAAGTTCACATCCACCTCGGTGGCGCCCAGGATCATGACATCCATCATTGTGGTGAAATTGCCTTTGGCATGATAATCGTAACAATGGAATATGGAAATGTCCGGATGCTTGCCGCGGTTTTCCCGCATGGAGCGCACCGCCTCCAGATCGAAGGTTTGCGCATCCAGCATATAATCCAGGCAGCCGTCCTCGAGCATTTTGACGGAATACTGCGTGCTGCCGCCGACGGCAAAGCGTGCTTTGATTCCTCGGGCCTTCAGCATTTCATGAAAATACAATCCGATGGACAGGGAGGTCCCGCCGGCACCCATCTGGAAAGAAAAACCGTCCCGGACCAGTCCGGCTGCATCGCAGAATTTTGCCGTCAGCTCCGCGATCAGCAGGCGATCCGGACTTTTGGTGATCTGCGTGGTTCCCGATACGATGCGTTCGGGAATGCCTATCTTGTCCATCTCCACAACATAATCAACATAATTTCCGACGATGTGCATGGGGATCGCCGGGAAGGGAACCAGGTGATCGGTAACCACAATAACCTTTTCCGCAAACTGATAATCCGCCAGCGCATAACCCAATCCCCCGCAGGCCGATGGACCTTCCAGTCCGTGCGCATTCCCGAAGGCATCCGCCGTCGGCGCCGCCAGTACGGCGATATCGATCTTTACCTCGCCGTCCTGCACCGCCTGATAGCGGCCGCCATGGGATCGCAGTACGGCCGTGCCTTTCATTTTACCTTCGGAGGTGAATTTTCCCAGCGGACCGTTCATGCTGCCTTCGATATGGTGCACCACACCGCTTTCCAGGTGCTTAATGATCTCTTGATGACAGGGAAAAGAAGCCGAAGGAAACCAGATCAGGTCCTTTACACCGAGTTCCGCGGCAATGTCAAAGACCTGATTTGCCACCAGATCGCCATCGCGCAGATGGTGGTGCGTGGAAACGACCATGCCGTCTTTCAGTCCGGCCTTGACCAGCGCTTCTTTCAGTGAAGGCACACGCTTATCGCCGTCGGGCGGATAGTCCGCAGCCGTGACGATCTTGGGTGCGTACTTTCTGCCTTCGGGGCGATGTTTTCCGATGCCCTTAAAGGGAATGACCTTCTCGCCGTTGATCTCTGCCGGAACCATACGACCGACTGCATTTTTAAGCATTTTCATGAATTCAGCTCCCGGGGATTTATACTTTAGCGGTGTTCTTTGCCAGTTCAACAATACGCAATGCGCGTTTGACCACCGGTGGATCGATCATTTTGGAACCGACGGCGACAACGCCGAGTCCCTTTTCTTCGGCCATATGAAAAGCTTCGACGATCTTTTGCGCTTTCTCAAGCTCTTCTGCTGTCGGCGCAAAGGCTTCGTGAATGACCCTGATCTGCCGCGGGTGGATACAGCCCATACCGTCAAAACCCAGCGCTTTTGATGCAAGTACGTTTTCTCGCAGCGCCTCCATGTCCGAAATATCCGAGAAGACCGAGTCTATGGCCTGGATGCCGCATGCCTTTGCGGCATTGACGATCATGGAGCGCGCAAAAAAGCTTTCCGTTCCCCCGGGCGTTCTCGGCGCTCCGATATCGGCCGTATAATCTTCCAGCCCCACAGCCAGCGCAATCACGTTCGGGCTTGCACCGGCGATCTCGAACGCCCGCAGCACGCCCACGGCGCTTTCAATAATCGGCATGATCCAGGTCTCATGTTCGATGTGATGTTCCTTCCGCAATTGCTGTATATGCGAATCGACCACCCGGACCTGTTCCGCGCTTTCGCATTTGGGCAGCAGGATCACATTTACGTGCTGCGGCACAACGGCATCCAGATCCATCAAACCCCGCTCGCCCTGATTGATGCGGACCATACGTTCGGCGCCGTAAAAGTTCACCGCGCGCAGGGTATTGCGGACCAGGATACGCGCTTCGTCCTTTCGCGCCGGCGCAACCGAATCTTCCAGGTCCAGAATAATACCGTCCCCGCTGTGCAGACCCGCGTTAATGGCCAGTTTCGGCGTGTTTCCGGGCAGGTAAAGCCGTGAACGGCGCAGGCGGTCCCGGGCCGTTCCTGCAGTATTTTGCGGCAACAGCTCCGGCAGCCGGGATCTGTCCGTCTTTTTCAACTGTTTGATACAGGCCTCCAGGCGTGCCGTGATGACATAGTCGGCAGCGCCCGAATCGTCGATCTGCAGCTCCGCATGATCTATACCAAAGAAAGTCAGCACGCTTTCGCAGCTTTGTCGGATCAATGCGCCGTACAGAACGGCGACCTTGCTGTTCAGCGATATTTGTATGCCGCCGCTTTCTTTTAATGTCAGCGCGATACTGCAGTCCGAACGGTCTGTTTTTTCACAATTTCCGGCGTAAACGGTCTTCACCTGAAACTCCTTATTGATTATCAATTCCTAAATCCCCTATAGATTACATAATTATTGGGATAATTGGAATGATTTTTTATGCCGAAGAAATGGAGGACTGTGCCGGACGTTTATTTACCGCATGCGGATAATTTAGCGCGTTAGGGTATTCCCGGAAGCAACTTCGCTGCGATGACGGAAAGCGTTTCCCGCACTTCAAGGATATCCGTATGCTCCCCAAGCACGCTTTCCATGGAACACACGTGTTTGTCGCTGATACCGCAGGGGACGATCCCCGCAAAATAGGAAAGGTCCGTCGATACGTTCAGCGCAAAACCGTGATAGGAAACCCCTTCGCGGATGCGCATGCCGATAGCGCAGATCTTGGCCTCATCCACCCAGACACCGGGATAATCCGGGTGTATGCCGGCTTTTATTCCAAATGCTTCCAGTGTCTGAATAACCGAGTTTTCCACCCATTCCACCATTCGGCGGGGAAGCAGACCGCGTTCCGTTAGTTTAATGATCGGATATCCCACAAGCTGCCCCGGCCCGTGATAGGTTACATCGCCGCCCCGGTCTGTTTGCTGCACTTCTACCTTGTGAACCTGGCGCTCCGGCTCGGTCCATACAAGGTTTTCCTTACGTGCGTGGCGTCCCAGGGTGTAGACATGCGGATGCTCCAGCAGAAGCAGGGTGTCCGGTATCCGGTCACTTACGCGCATTTCATGCAATTCCAGCTGCCGCCGAAAGGCGGTCTCATAGGGGATAATCCCGGAATATTCGATCTGCAATTTATTTTTCATGTGTAAAATTACGCTATTAATCCCCGATACGCCTACTGTTTTCAGTAAATTTTCCCCTTGAACAAAAGCCCGTATCGATTCCGTTAACCATAAGGGCGGGCTTCCCCGTGTTGATGCCAAATCACCGGATCTTAGCGCGGCTGCCGAATTTGAACGGAAGATCCCCGCATAAACCATATCCGTTTTATTTATTGTTAATTTGATCTATTCATCATATTTTTATCCGTTTCCGCAGTTTGATCATTTCACGGAAACTGCATTTTTAAGGACTTTATGGACAATAGCAATATCACCGTACTGATTGTTGACGATACTGCAGCAAATTTGCAGGTGCTGACCTCTATTGTTACAACTCAGGGTTATAATATTTTGCTTGCGCAATCCGGAGAGGAGGCTCTTGAGGCCGCAAATCAGTATCACCCGGATATTATTCTGCTGGATATTATGATGTCGCGCATGGACGGGTATGAGGTTTGCCGCATCCTGAAAGAGAAAAAAGAGACCCGGCAGATCCCTGTTATCTTTGTAACGGCAAGAACCGATGTTGAGGCTATTGAAAAGGGCTTTGATGTCGGCGGGGATGATTATGTTTCCAAGCCTTTTAATGACCGTGTTTTGCTGGCGCGTCTCAAGACGCACGTAGAGCGCTATCAACTGCAGCGGGAGATCGTACGCGAACACACCCTGATGACCGCGGTGCTTGAGGATTCGCCGATCATGTTCTGCCGTTTCAATTCTCAAAAAGAGATTGAATACGTAAACCGCGCTTTCGAGTTTTGGTTCTCGGATGGTGTTTCAAAATTGACCGGCATTAATTTGCTCAAGGCATACCCCGAACGCAAAGAGCTTGCCTTTATCCGCAATTTGGATGTAATAAGTTTGCAGCACCAAAGCGATACCCGGATTTTTAGCTTTAACGATATCCATGGCGAAATTCATTACATTCAGTGGACATACCGCGGAATTTACGATAAACAAAATCATTTGACCGCCTACCAGTGCTTCGGGAAGGATGTTACCGAACAGCAGTTGATGATTCAGGAACTGAATGCAAGAAATACCCTGTTGGAGCATTCGCAGATCGTCGGCAAGATGATGAACTGGGAAATGGATCCGGAAACGCGGATCGTGACATTTGAGGGCGATGTTTCCAGCATTATCGGCGGGATCGTTCGGATTTTTAATCTAAAAACCTTATTCCAGTATGCACATCCTGACGATGTCCCCTACCTTGAAGATAAGCTCCGGGAATATCTGGAAGGCAACGAAACCGTTAACGCTTTTTTCCGTGTCATTATCGATGGCGTGACCTATCATTTGCGTATTAGTGCTTTTTACGAACGCGACAAGAGCGGAAAAACGGTGGCGTACCGGGGTGTTTTTCAGGATATTACCGAACTGGTCCGGTATCGGGAGCAAAGTGAACGGCTCCGATTGGAAAAAGCCTCCATTTTTGAAGCCCTCAGCGAAGGCATTGTAATGTTTGATCTGGAACATCATATTGTACAGGCAAACGATGCCGCCGCAAAACTGGTTGGAAAAGAAAAGGCCAGCGATATTATCGGCAAAAAATGTCATTCCGTTTTTCACCGCCTGGATAAAGAATGTGTTCCCTGTACGGCAATTAACGCGATACGGGAAGGGCGGCGGGTCCAGGCCGAAAAGCCCTACGGGAAAGGCAGGATCTGGAGTGTTTCTTCAACACCCATCTATAATAAAGACGGTGAGGTGGTCAATGTCATTGAGGTGCTTTCCGATACGACCGAATTGCACCGGCGCCAGCGGGAATTGATCCTGAGCCGGGAACGGCTGAACACCGCTTTCGATGCAGCCCAGATCGGAACCTTTACCATCCTCCTTTTGGGCAAGAAATGGATACCCGATAATCAGCTGATGCGGCTTTACGGTATTGAGGGAGAAGAACGCGAACTTCCCTTAAGCCAATGGTATGAACGAGTACATCAAGATGATCTGCCCAATATGCTCAATAATATCGAGAAGTTTTTCCGACAGCAAAATAATACATGTAAATTTGAATTCCGTTTAAGAGACCACGATGATCGTTTTAAATGGTTCCGCTGTTCCATGCAGGCGATTGAATATGACAAAAAAGGGAATCCTTCGCTTGTTATCGGCGTCAGCATTGATATTACCCGGGAACATACAATGCTGGACACGATCCGTGAACAGGAGGAAAGCCTGGCCCAGTCCCGGAAATTAAAGGCCATGGGACAGTTGACCGGAGGTATTGCCCACGATTTTAACAATATGCTGGCAACCATACTCGGTTTTGCCGAGCTGCTTTCGGAAGAGCTGCAGGAAGATAAAGAGCTGAGTTATTATTGTAAGAACATCATCGATACCTGTGAGCGTGCCGCAACGCTGACAAACCAGCTGTTGACCTTTGCGCGAAAACAACGCAAACAATCCACGGCGATCGATATGCATGACCTGGTTTTGAGTTCCCTGGACCTTCTGCGGCATGCACTGGGCAAAAACATCGACATCCGGCATCATCTGACAGCGAAAGAACATTTTATCATGGGTGAATATACGCAATTGCAGAATGTATTGCTGAATCTTGCCTTTAATGCCCATGACGCCATGCCCGTTGGCGGTGTTTTTACGTTGAGAACCGAAAATGTTAGTATCTATGAAAAGAATGCGGCTCCTTATCCGCTGGATATGGAACCCGGTAATTATTTTCGCCTTGATGTTATTGATAATGGGGTCGGAATGGAGCGGGAAGTGTTGTCCAAGATCTTTGAACCCTTTTTTACAACAAAGTCGACCGGGCTTGGAACGGGTCTCGGACTTTCCTCCGTCTACGGGACCGTAAATGCGCATAACGGATATATCTACGCCGATAGCCGGCCGATGAAAGGCAGTACCTTCCATTTATTCTTCCCTGTATCTGCCCTGAAGCCGGATGCTCACCAGGGGAAACAGCAGAGCAGTATTAAAAAAGAATTCTCCGGGAATACTGTCCTGATTATTGACGACGAGGAAGCGATTCGCAGAATGTTGAATAAATCGCTGGGGTACATGGGCCTTGAAGTTCTGGAAGCCGCTGACGGCAGCACGGGCGTTGAGCTTTACCGAAAATATCACGAAAAAATCAGTCTGATCATTCTGGATGTGATCATGCCCGGAATGGACGGGGTCACGACCTACAAAAAACTTCGGGAGATCGATCCCGGAGTTGCGGTGCTGATCTCCTCCGGATTTGCCAACAACGAACAAACCAATGCTCTGCGCGACCTGGGAGTCAAAGCTTATTTAAAGAAACCCTACCGCCAGTCGGATTTGCAAAAGATGATCAAAAAAATCCTGGGCAAAGCATAATACTTCTTATAAAAGAGGATACCGCCATGATACAGCGCGATCCCGATACCTATCTTCTGCAGGAGGGTAGATGGTCCCTCGCGGCAAATCTGCTCCTGTTTGCCGTAAAATTCTGGGCGGGACTGGTTTCGGCTTCCGCCGCGATGATCGCCGATGCCTGGCATACCTTATCGGATTCCTTAAGTTCACTGATCGTCCTTGCGGGCGCCGGCATAGCGCGGAAAAAGGCCGACAAGGAGCATCCTTTCGGGCATGGGCGCGCGGAACTGATTGCGGCACTCTTTGTGGGAATGTTGCTTGCTTTTATTGCTTTCGAGTTCTTTCTGGAAGGCGTAGCGCGCATTCGTGAACACCGCAGCGCCGATTACGGGTTCATTGCCGTCCTGGTAACGCTGATATCTCTGATTGGAAAAGAAGCACTCACACAATATGCGCTTTTTTGTTACCGAAAAAGCGGCTATCTCTCCCTGAAAGCGGATGCCTGGCATCACCGCAGCGACGCGCTTTCGTCCCTTGTAATACTTGTGGGTATTTTAATCGGACGCTGTGTTTGGTGGGCGGACGGCGTTCTGACTATTCTGGTATCCCTGATGATCGCCTGGACGGCGGTTCATATTCTCCGCGAAGGTATCCGCCCCCTGCTTGGTGAAGCTCCCGACAAAGAACTATTAACATATCTTTCCGATGTCTGCCGGCGTATGACGGGTTCCTCCGCCAATGTGCATCATGTCCATCTCCATCGTTACGGCAAGCATATGGAGCTTACCTTTCACGTATTGCTGCCGCCGGATTATTCCCTGCGCCAGGCACATGAACTGGCAACGCGCATCGAAAAACAGATTAAAAGCGAACGGCGGATCGAAGCGACTATTCATATTGAGCCGAAGGAATAATTTCCCTTCCCAATCCTTTGTTTTGGTATCGGACCAACAGGTGCAAAGGAAGCGTTGGTTACCTTTCTTTCATTTTGGAATTTTTGTTTAAGGGATGTTCTGTTCCCCGCTGCGCGGGGATTCGAATGCCCGGTATTTCTCCGGGTCCGCAAGCGGCAGATGCAGCTGCGGGAATTTTTTTGTAAGATATTCCGCAAACAGAAAATCGAGGTGTTCGTTGCTTTCGGGAGCAAAATCCATGACCTGTTCCCATACTTCGGCATCTTCCATGCAAAAATAAATAAAGAGATCCTCACCGCCATAATGCCGCAGGAGGCGATAAATATGCCGGTATAGTGCAATGCGCTGCGGCTTGAAATAGCGCATTTTTCTGTCCGCTCCACGAACCATTTCACCGTTCAGCATGTTTGTTGAAGGAAATTTGTGCAGGATCTTTTTCATCATTTCCGGGGGAAAGCGCAGACTTCCCATGGAGATCCAGGCAATGCGTTCGGGACGCGAATGCCGGAACAATTCACGGACCAGGTCTTCATAGCCGCGCTGCCATCCGGGATAGATCAGCAGGGGATCAAAATGAAAACCCAGCAGATATGCGGAATCCTGAACTTTATCCACCGCGCGCATCCGGGAGTCCAGATCTGCAGCCCGGAGTTCATAATTCCGGATACATTCCGGAGGGTTCAAGGACCAGGATATGACCGTTTTCCCCCCGTGGGGCACATTCAGAAGATGCTCGATCCTGTCGGATTTTGTCTTGAGCTCCAGCAGCATGTTCTTCTGTTCTGCACTAAAGCGGATCAACTGCGGGCCTGCACCGCTTGCCGTATCCAGCGCCAGGCTGTCGGCAAGCTCTCCGGTCCCAATCCGAAAAAGCCGCTGCGGCTCCCGGTCAATACGGGTCTTAACCATTTCACACAGTTCCCCGGTATTGGCGAAAACCGTTAGCAGTGGATTGTTCAGATAATATTGCAGAATGCAATAGCTGCAGTCGAAGGGGCAATTTGTCGACTGATGCAGTGTCCAGTAATAACAGCAAAGATAGGGAGCTGCAGTGCCGGGACAAACCCGGAATTGCCGTCCCCGGGCGGGGGTGATGAAAATATTGTGTTTTTCCGTAGCGGCTTCTTTTTCGTAAAGTTCCCGGCGGGCGGCTTCGTTATCGGGAACGCGGATAAGCCGGGCATGCGGATAAGCAGCGCGGAAAGCCTCTGCGACTTCCCCTTTTTCCCAGCCTTCTGTTACATAGAGGATCATGGATCAACTGAGCCAGACGTTTGATTGTCCGACAATAGCACGAAGTTTTTGCAGCATTTGCGGTGCGGCGTTACTGCCCGAGCGGGCTTTGATGATCTTTTCCGCTTCGCCGCTCTGGGGATAGCTGATATGAATATACAGTGCCTTATTCCCGGGGTAGGCGGAAACCAGGTTTTTGATCTTACTCAGATTATGTTCAAAATTTTCATCATTGCGCAGGCGCAAATGCAGGGCGCGGATCTTCTGTTCCCGCAGGTTCTGCAGCGGCATTGCCGTGTTCAGGAAGATCGTCGGAAGCTGGTTGCGTTCTTTGTCGATCTTCAGATTGCCTTCAAGATAGATGTGTGCATCGGCGATCAGCAATTCCTTATAGGTCTCATAAGCCTTAAAAGCAAGCACTTCAAATTCATGGGAAAGCGATTCCAGCCGGAACTTGGCATAGGGCTTGTTCTTCTGGTCGTAGCGGACCGCAAAATTCGTGACGATCCCGCCGGCCCGGATCATGTCGGGAGTTTTAATTTCCTCGTCGTCCAGACAGTATTCATTGGAGACAGCTTCAAGTTCATCGCGATAGGGTTCCAGCGGATGGCCGGTCAGATAAAACCCGATATATTCCTTTTCTTTTTCCAGCTTGCTCTGCTCATTCCACTCCGCAAAAGGCTCCAGCGCCGGTTCGATCAGCACGCTTTGGCTGCCGCTGATCCCAAAAAGACTGACTTGTGCCGCCAGTTTCTCGTCTTGCACCCGCTGACCGTATTTCAGAGCGCTGTCAATTGCGTAAAATTTCTGGCAGCGGTTGCCCTCCAAAGAATCCATGGCACCCGCATAGATGAGCGCTTCCAGTGTTTTCCGGTTCACAATACGCAGATCCACGCGGCTGGCAAGATCGTAGATACTCTTATAGGGTCCGCCTTCCCGGCGCGCGCGGGCGATCTCGGCTGCGGCTTTTTCCCCGATGCTTTTGAGAGCCGCAAGTCCGTAGGTAATCTTCCCGTTCAGAACGGAAAAGAATTCCGTGCAGGTATTGACATCCGGCGGAATAACGTCCAGATCAAGCTTTTTCGCTTCGGCAACCAGTTCGACCACGCGCTTGATCTCACCGCGCTCGCTGGTAAGATTCGCAGCCATGAATTCGGCCGGATAATATGCCTTTAAATACCCGGTTTGATAAGCGATATAGGCATAGGCCACGGAATGGCTTTTATTGAAACCGTAAGATGCGAATTTCATCAGCAGGTCATAGATCTCGTTGGCCGTTTTTTCGTTAATGCCGTTTTGTTTCGCACCTGCAATAAATTCCGCCCGCATTTTTTCCATGACGTCTTTTTTCTTCTTCCCCATGGCGCGGCGCAGCGTATCGGCCTTACCGAGTGATAATCCGGCGATAGTGGAAGCGATCTTCATGACCTGTTCCTGGTAAACGATCACCCCGTAGGTGGTTTTCAGGATCGGCTCCATCTGGGGATCGAGATATTTGACTTTTTCGCCGTATTTACAGCTGATAAACGTCTTGATATTGTCCATGGGTCCCGGCCGGTACAAAGCGTTCATGGCAACCAGATCCTCAATGCAGGTTGGCTGCAGTTTCTGCAGATATTCGCGCATTCCTCCGGATTCAAACTGGAAAAGACCAAAGGTCCGGCCTTCGCCGAACAGCTTATAGACATTCATATCATCCAGCGGAATATTATCGATATCGATGTCGATTCCGCGTTGTTTCAACAGTTCCAGGGTGTGCTTGATCACCGTCAGGGTACGCAGTCCCAGAAAGTCCACTTTCAGCATGCCCACCTGTTCCAGGCAGCCCATGTCGTACTGGCTGGTAATATCGTCCTTGGCAGTCTTCTGCAGCGGTATGTAGTCAAGAAGATTACCCGGCGCAATCACAACTCCCGCAGCGTGAATGCCGACCTGGCGATTCATTCCCTCAAGGACCAGGGAGATCTCCCAGAGTTTTTCATGGTTGGGGTTTTCACGTATCAGCGCATCCAGGTCCCTGTTCATTTCCCGGGCTTTCGTCAGTTCGGTAACACCCTTTTCCGTTTCGTCTTTTTCGATCTTGATATTTTCCGGTATTGCTTTGGCAAAACGGTCCCCTGTCGCATAATCCAGGCCCATGACCCGGGCGACATCCCGCACAACGGCCCGGGCTTTCATCCGCCCGAAGGTAATGATCTGGGTCACGCTTTCCCGGCCGTAGCGCTCCTTGATATATTCAATTACCTCGCCGCGGCGTTCGTAACAAAAATCGATATCAATATCCGGCATGGTGATGCGGTCGGGATTCAGAAAGCGCTCAAAGAGCAGATCGAATTGCAGGGGATTGATGTTGGTGATACCCAGCGCGTAGGCGACCAGGCTTCCCGCTGCGGAACCGCGGCCGGGGCCGACCGGGATATTGTTGTTTTTCGCCCACTGGACAAAATCCTGAGTAATGAGAAAGTACCCGGAAAATCCCATTTTTTTAATGACGGAAAGTTCATAATCGGCCCGCTCGGAATAGCCGGGATCATACTCCTCGCCAAAACGTTTTTTCAGGCCGGCATGGACCAGTATTTCCAGATATTCGTCCGGGTCCCGGGTCCCCGCATGATCCGGAATGGGAAAAGAGGGAAGGTGATATTCATCCGTTTTTAGTACAAAATCGCATTGTTCCGCGATCTTAACCGTGTTTTCCAAAGCTTCGGGGATGTCCGCAAACAATTCGGCCATTTCATCGGGTGATTTATAATAAAACTGATCATTCGCATAACGCATCCGGTTTATGTCGCTGATATTGGATGCGGTGCCGATACAAAGCAGGGCATCGTGCGCTTCGGCATGTTCGCGTTTTGCATAATGCGCATCGTTGGAACAAACCAGAGGGATGCCGGTTTCACGGGCGACCCGGATCAGAATCTCATTGACGATCGCTTCATCGTCCAGTCCGTGCCGCTGAATCTCCAGATAAAAACGCTGCGGAAAGATCTGCGCATATTCTTCCGCAACTTCCCTTGCCCTTTCGAATCCATGTACTTTCGCCGTTGCCGCCACCTCGCCCTTCAGACAGGCCGATGTTGCGATCAGTCCCGTATTGTACTGCCGCAGGAGTTCCTTATCTACCCGGGGTTTGTAATAAAAACCTTCCAGATAACCGAGGGAGGAAAGTTTGATGAGATTCCGGTAGCCTTCTTCGTTGGCGGCCAGCAAAACAAGGTGAAAATAGTTGGCTTCCTCACTCCTGTTGCTGCTGCGTTCAAAGCGCGAACCGTTGGCGACATAGATCTCACATCCGATAATGGGTTTAATGCCTGCTCTTTTAGCCGTATTGAACAGCTCCACCGCCCCAAACATATTACCGTGGTCGGTTAGCGCCACCGCCGGCAATTGCATTTCCCGGGCCAGCTGGATGATAGTGCCGATCTTTAATGCGCCGTCAAGCGTGCTATAATCACTATGCGCGTGAAGATGAACAAAATTCGCCATGTTTTCCTGTTTTTTTGTGTCAATGTGACAATAATTTTCAATCAAATGTACAACATCCCGCAGTAAAATGGAAATCCCTTTTCATAAAAAGCGACGGCCGCCGGGAATATTTCAGGAACAAAGAAAAAACGGATCATCACGGATCCGTTTTTTTAATAATTCTTCAATTATTGTCAGTTTAACCCAAACTCTGAGCGGTAATCCTTGATGTCGGATTTTTCCCTTAAATGTTCAATCCATTTCTGGTAGGCCATTTGCTGCTTTTCCTGCATAAGCGCGTCACGAACAACGGGGACCCGGATCTGATATTCTTCCGGATCGATCTCCGATTTTGAAAGCTGGCGGATAAATGCGCTGCCGTACTGGCCTGCCCGGAAAGCCGCGGAGATCCCGCTGGGAGGCAGATTGCGGACCACATCGGGAAAAGACGGTGCAGCGGCAAAGGGGTAGGGCGGGTTGCTCAGGGTAAAATTGATCTTTTTGTATTCTGCATAAGCATATTTGGCGGGAGCTTCTTCCGCTGTTATCGCTCCGTGAACAAGGTCATCCTGCAATTTTATTACGGCTTCTTCACTTATTCCGGCTTTCTTTTCTGCAACCACGGCGCGCACAAGCGAAGGACGGATACTTTCATAAGGCAAATAGGATTCCGGCTCCACCGAATAGAGCTCTGCGACCACATAGGCGTTCTCGTTTTCAAAAACGGGGCTTATGTTTCCCGCTTTACTCCGGAAGGCCCATTTTGCCAGTGCAGGGAAGTAACCCAGACGGTTGAAATAGGGGAATTCCCGCGTAAAACCACCCTGAACGGTATCGAGCGGAGCTCCGGCATCCTGCAGTGCGCGAGAAAAGCCGTAACTCTCTGCATCCAGCAGGAAAGCTTCCGCTTCCGAAGCATAAAAATCATAGGTATTCACAGGATCCAGGCGGCGGATAAGCACGGAAAGACGATACTCTTCCTTGTCGCCGCTTTTGCGAATATCCTTGATCTTGATCAGGTGATATTCATCACCGATCATTAGCGGCTCAAGAACATCGTCCTTTTTCCCCTTGCTTACCGCGGTCCGGTATTGTGAGCGCATGTCTTCGCGCGTCAGCCAGCCCAGATCTCCGCTGCTGCCGGCATCCTGGGTGTCCGAGAATATCTGCGCAAGCTGATCAAAATCTTCGCCTTCGCGGTGGCGCTGGGCAAAATCTTCAAGATCGTTCAGAACAGCTGCGCTGTCCCGCGCCGAAGGAACCTTCATCCAGTAAACATAGCGGAAATTGCGGCGTTCTTCCTGCTTGTAGCGTGTTTCTTTATGTTTCTGATAAAATGCCTGCAAATCCTCTTCGCGATAAACCGCAAGAGAATCCGGTATCCGGTGCAGAGGAACGGCGACATATTCGGCTTCATAAGTAACATACTGATCGATATAGGCGTTCCGGATCTCCTGTTCATCCACAATTACCGAACTTATGATCATATCATTCAGTTTCTGATACGGCAATACATTCTGTCGCAGATAGAGTTCGATCTCAAGCCACTCATTCCCCTGGGGATTGTAAAGAACATTCAGATATTTCTGGCGGTCAAACTCGCCGTCGGTCAGAAAGACCTCCTGGTTCTTCAGGAATTCAGGCGGGTTGTTTTCCAGATAGTGAAAGAGTTCGGCATCCGTGATATGAACACCCAAACGCTTAATCTCCTGGTTCCAAAGAACCTGGTCTACCGCCGTTTCCCAGGCCTGCTGCAGTGCCATTTCACTGTTTTGGGCATCAAGCTCCATGCCAGCCTGGCGGTACTGTTCCAATACCCCATTATATATTTCATAGAATTCATTGATCTTGATTTTTTCACCGTTGACAACACCGACATGATCGCGGCCGCCCATAAAGGTCCCGACACCGCCGGCGCCCCAGTCAATAACGATCGTCACGACAAACGCTAACACAAGAATGATGAGAATTATTCCCATCCGGTCACGCATTTTATTCATAATTCCCATGTATGCCGTCTCCTTTTTTGAAATAAGCCAAGAAATATACAATGTTCCTTCTGGTTTGGCAAGATATATGTCAGCGTGGCTCGGGCCTTTGCATATCTTGTATCGTACACCCGGCAGCTGCTCTTTTTTAAGAGTAAAATAAAGAGGCGCAATACAAAGCGCCTCAATTAATGAATATATAGGATCTTTCCGTTTTTTAATAGATCCTGATACCCAGCGTAAAGGCCATCGTTCCCAGAAAATTCTCTCCGTAGCGTTCTTCGGTCACGCTCCAGCTGTCCGCGGGATACTGCGATTCACCCCGTGAGGTACCGCCCAAAAAGCGGAAGTTCCCAAAAACGTCCATGCCGGGCCGCAGGGCATAACCCGCCTGCAGGGATGCATCAAGCAGCGATCCTTCAAAATCGAAGTTTGCGCCGTTGACGATCGCAGACGAAGCGTACAGGCCGGTGATATTAAAGCCGGTGTAAAAGCCTCCGTCAAAACGGTATTCTCCGTACAGGACAAAGGAAGGCACCGGGCCGACGTTCTGGGCAACTGTCAGCGCGGATCCGTCAATTGTCCTAAATACAATGGAGGCGTTCCGCGCCTGCAGGGCGATACCGCCTGCCAATGTTAATTTCGGATTGTTTACAAAGTTATAGGTGTATGTGAAGCGGTAAAACGGAAAGCCGTATTTCAGCTCCATGGGGGTTCCGGCGACAAACAGTACGCTGTCCACCATTACGTCTTCGCGGAATGTGACCGCGGTTTCGATGGTCAGCGGCTGATAAAGCAACCCGATATTGTGCTTGTCCCGTATCTTTAATCCGGCTACGTAACGGTCAAAAGGGAACAGAACATCCTGGCCGCCTTGATTGACAAAATCGAAATTGGTAGCGCCTTCGTCGCTGCGCCCGACCTGATAACGGTGCGAAAGAACGCTGACCAGTCCGGTCTCTACTTCGAAATAGAATTGCAGGGGGCTGTCTTTACGGTTGATCAGGCCTGCCTTTTCCTGTGCGGCGGCGGGGATCAACAACATTAATAACATCAGCATTACAATTATCTTTTTCATAACTTCTCCTTGTTTTGAGCGCCTTGTATACAAAAATTTACCTAAAGTTCCAAGTTTTTTATTAATATTTTTATAATTTATAAAACTTATTTTCCCTTCGCGCGGCTTTTTTCCGCTTGAAACGCGGCTTTCCGCCGTATCGATTTTTTCGTATCCGGAACATCCTGAATATTGTATATTTAAAGCAAATCAATACGGGGAGATAAGCCATGAAAAAAATCGCTTTCTTTGATGCCAAGCCTTACGATAAGGAGTTCTTTGACCGTGCAAATCTTGCTTACGGTTATAATATTACCTATTTCAAGACCCATCTGAACGCGAATACCGCAGAACTCAGCGAGGGCGCTGATGCCGTCTGCGCTTTTGTAAATGATGATCTGGACAAAACGGTGATCGACCATTTAAATGCTCACGGAATCGAAGCGGTGGCTCTCCGCAGTGCCGGATATAATAACGTGGATCTGAACCATGCTTACCGGCGCCTGCACGTGATGCGTGTTCCCAGTTATTCTCCCTATTCGGTGGCCGAGCACGCCATGGCGCTGATCATGGCGCTAAACCGCAAAACGCACCGGGCCTATTACCGGACACGCGACGGAAATTTCTCCATCAACGGCCTGATGGGTTTTGACCTGCACGGGAAGACTGCGGGCATTGTCGGAACCGGCAAGATCGGCCAATGTCTGATCGATATTCTTCTGGGCTGCGGAATGCGCATCCTGGCACACGATCCCAATCCCAACCGCGCCTATGCGGAAGAAAAAGGCATCCTTTATGTGGATCTTGAACAACTCTACCGGGAATCGGATGTGATCTCTCTGCATTGCCCCCTAACCCCGGAAACCCATTATCTGATCAATGAAAAAGCAATTGAACAGATGAAACCCGGCGTACTGTTAATTAATACCGGCCGGGGTCAGCTCATTAATTCCCGGGCGCTGATCCGGGGATTGAAATCCGGCAAGATCGGTGCTGCGGGCCTGGATGTGTACGAGGAAGAGGCGGAATATTTCTTTGAGGATTTTTCCAATTCCGCCATTGATGATGACGTTCTTGCCCGGCTGATGACCTTCCCGAATGTGCTCATTACCTCGCATCAGGCCTTCTTTACCCGGGAAGCCCTGCAGAATATTGCGGATACAACCCTGAAAAACATTGATGATTTCTTTAGCGACAGGCCATTGCTGAACGAGATATGCTACCATTGCGGCGGCAACTGCGTCAAGCCCGGAAAGAAGAGCTGCTGGTAAGCCCGCATCCCGGAAAGATTCCCGAAACACGGACAAGCACGTTAATACAGATTGCTGATATCTTCCTTGCTGCGCTTGCTGATAAAACGCAGGCTCCCGACGCTGATCTCTTCATCCTTGACAAAATCCAGCTTTACACCGTATTTCAGCTGGGTCTTCCAAAGTACTTTCTTGTTCTCCCGGATAAAATCGTAGAGCAGCGGATGCAGGTGCAGTTCAACGCGGCGTTCGCGGGTGTGCTGGCGGAAGTTCCGGATCCATCCGTCGATCTTGGTGATCATGCTTTCCTTACTGGGAATGCGCCCGTAGCCATGGCACATGGGGCATTCGTCGCTCAACGAGAACATCACCGACAAGCGGATGCGTTCGCGGGTCATTTCCAGCAAACCGTAGCGCGACAATTCGCCGACGCTGACGGAAGCCCGGTCTTTGGCAAGTTCCTGCTTAAAGGCATTGACCAGGGCTTTCCGGTTTTCGGGAACGGTCATATCGATAAAATCGATCACGATCAGTCCGCTGATATCGCGCAGCCGGAGCTGGCGCGCAATTTCAACCGCGGCTTCCAGATTGACCTTTAAAATATTTTTTTCCTGGTCTTTTTGTCCGATATAACGTCCGCTGTTCACATCGATCACGAACATCGCTTCCGTGTGGTCAATCACAATATGGCCTCCGCTCTTCAGCCAAATCTTGCGGCGCAGCAATTTGTCGGTCTCGGCACTGATGCCGTAAGCACCGAACAGGGAGCCGTCCTTGTGATAAAAGATCCGCTCCGCAAGTTCGGGAGCTATGTCTTTTACATAGTTTTGAATGACGCGGAACTTGCGCTTGTTGTCCACAACTACGGTTTCCACTTCCCGGGTAAAGAGATCCCGGATCACGGAGGAGGTCATTCCTACGCTTTTGTAGACCTGGACAGGTTTCCCGTTGCTGTTCTTTATCGAATTTTCAAGCTGTTCCCAGGTGTTCAGCAGATTCTTGATGTCCTGTTTGATCTCTTTTTCATCCCGACCGTCGGCAACCGTCCGGATGATCAACCCGAAGTTTTCCGGTTTCAGCGATCTGGCGATATCGCGGAGTTTGTTCCGGCGCTGCGGGCTGCGGATCTTTTTGGAAATACCGATCATATTGCTGAAGGGTGTCAGGACCGCAAAGCGTCCGGGTATCGCGATGTCGGTGGTCAGGCGGGGACCCTTGTTGGCATAAGCGTCCTTGACTACCTGGACCAGGATGCGCTGGCCCCGCTGAAGATCCTTGGCGCCGTTGAAGGGACGCACATTCCATTTTCCCTCTTCAAAGGAGGCAAGCTGTTCTATCTCGGAATAACCGAGAAATCCGTTCTGTTCGGTGCCCAGGTTCATAAATGCGGCGTGCATGCCCGCTTGCACATTTTCGATTACGGCATAGTAAATATTCCCCACCAGGGAAATGTCTTCGGGCGTTTCAATATAAAATTCCACCAGCTGTTTGTCTTCCATGATCGCAATACGCGATTCCAGGGGCGTTTCGCTGATATATATGTTTCGTTTCATGTTATTCCTTTATGGTAACGTATTTTCGTTCACCCGTATAAAACGGTATTTTTTTGTCAAATGCAAGCTGTAAAAATTCATCCGGCCTTCCGGTCCGGGAATTGATGACCTTATAGCAAACTTCAAGGCTTTGTTCCTCTGCGCTCCAGTAGCGGATAAAGGGTTTCAGGTCGATTCTTCCCGGCCGCTTTCCGCTCTTGCGCTCCATGATCACCCGGTCTCCTGCCAGTGCCTTTTCAACACGTTCGCGTACGGCCGCAATGTCGAGCGCTTCATCAAAATGGAAGCGGTAACACAGTTCGCGCGTGCCTTGCATCAGGGAGGGCTGTTTTCCTTTCCGTATTTCCGCACGGAGGATACGAAGACCCTCCGGCAGCAGGGCGTTCAGCGCTTGCGCCGGGGATTCAACCCTGTCATTCAGGAGAATGTCCATAGCTTCCTGCAAGCCGTCAAAGCCCATGGGGATAGGATAACCCAGGGCGATGCGCGGATGTTTGGTAAATCCGCTGCTGTAGCGCAGTGGCCATTTCAGCATATTACAGATCCGGAGCATCAGGCGCATCAGATCGTGGTGCCCCACATAACGTAGCATTCCTTTTTTTTCGAAGAATATGCGAAGGGTATAATATTCCTGTCCCTGTTCTTCCGCTCCGGACGGCTGTCTTTTTTCTTTTGCGTTTTTTCCTATATGTTTCTTTTCGGCCATACGCATTTTCAAAGTGCCGTCACAAAGCCCGCAGGCACTGCAGCGGGTGCGGCAATCCTCCGTGATCTCGCCCTTACGTGCTTTATCGCGCTCCCGCAGCAGATAAGCTTCATTCACCCCGCTGTCAATGAAGGACCAGGGCAGGACTTTGTCAACGGGACGTTCCGCGATCTCCGATGCAATCTCGATCCCGCTCTCGCTGATGGCCCGCTCCCATATCTCCGGATCGAAAAGCTCCGGCCAGGCATCAAATCGTGCTCCGTTTTTCCAGGCTGCATACAGCAATGCCCCGGCCTCGCGTCCTCCGCGTGAGAAAAGGCTTTCATAAACCGAGAATTTCGGATCCCGGTAGTGCAGACTGACATTCTTCAGCCGCAGCCGTTCCCGGATAAATGTGATCCTTCGCAAAAGTTCCGCAGGCGCTACATGGGCTTCCCACTGGAAGGGTGTATGGGCTTTGGGAATAAAACTGGAGAGACTCACATTGATACGGGTTCCGGGATATGCCATTGCCATATGCTGCACTTCGCGGATCAGATCGACGATCCCCTGAAGATCCTCGTCATTTTCCGTCGGCAGGCCCACCATAAAATAAAATTTCAGTGTCCTCCAGCCGTGTTCCAGTGCCAGTTTCGCGGAAGAAAAGAGATCTTCTTCGCTAATCTTTTTATTAATGGCATTCCGTAAACGCCGGGTACCCGCTTCCGGAGCGAATGTCAGGCCGCTGCGCCGCCGGCTTCCCGCCGCTTCGAGGATCTGTACATTAAAGGAATCCAGACGCAGTGAGGGAAAGGAAATGCCAACCTTGTTTTCGCGGCTCAAAGGTTCGATACCACGAACAAGTTCGTCCAGTGCGCTGTAATCGGAAGTCGAAAGGCTTAACAGGGACAGTTCTTCATAACCGCTGTTGTTCAGTGTTTCTTCCGTCTGCCGGATCAGGTCCTCCACATCGCGTTCCCGGACCGGGAGGTAAGCAATACCGGCATGGCAGAAACGGCAACCGGCGCCACAGCCGCGCTGGATCTCCAGCGCGAATCGGTCCTGTGTGATCTCAATCAGCGGGATCAGGGGACGCTGGGGATAATTTTTGAGTAAAAGTTCGGGGACCTTTGCCGCCTTGACGGGACCGTCCTTTTCCCGCCGGTAGACCGTCGGTACATATACCCCGCGTTCCGGCAGGTTCATTGCCGCAAGGATCTCTGACCGGGATTTCCCGGCACGCTTCAGGGATCCCAATTCCCGGCTGAGGAAAGGCAGGATCTCCTCGCCGTCCCCGATCACAAAGATGTCAATAAAGCCTGCAAGCGGTTCCGGATTAAAGGCGCAGCTGCCTCCGGCTATAATCAATGGATCATCTTCTCCGCGTTCCCGGGAAAACAGCGGGATACCGGCAAGGTCCAGTATATTCAGGATGTTCGTATAGGTCATTTCGTACTGCAGGGTAATGCCGACAATATCGAATTCCCGCAGGGGACGCTGCGTTTCGAGAGAAAAGAGCGGGACTTTCGCTTCGCGCAGAGCGGCTTCCATATCTGTCCAGGGAGAAAAACAACGCTCCGCCAGCAGGGTTTCACTACGGTTCAGGATATGATACAGGATCTGAAAACCCAGAAAGGGCATGCCGACCTCATAAGTGTCCGGATATACCAAACAAGTCCGGCAAACGGCATCTTCCCAGGATTTTTTTTGCATGAAAATTTCGTTCCCGATATAGCGGCCCGGGCGTTCCACACGCGAAAGCAGACGGGAAAGAATGTTCTTGATGCGACTCATTTATTTTCCCAGAAATGGTATTTTTGCAGTGAATGTGCCGCGGGCTGCTTCCGGTTCCGGTTTTTCGGGTTTGCCGATCCCGGTATTTTTTGCTGTGCTTTATTTTCGATGATAATGTACGTTCTTTCTTTGTGCATGTCGGGTATTATTGTTCTGCCTAATATACTTATCGGCGGGACAATTAAAAAACAGTATTTTTGCAAGCGGTCTCCCGGCGCGACAATACTCTTGTCCGGATGGCAGCGGCCCGGCGTCGCATATTCCGGGTTTTGAGATTTACATTGACTTTATAGTTTTCAACCGCTATTTTATTCCGCTTTTTACGGAAAGATGACCGAGCTGGCTGAAGGTGCACGATTGGAAATCGTGTGTGCTGTTAACGCGGCACCCCGGGTTCGAATCCCGGTCTTTCCGCTCTACTTCGCTTCGGCGGCAATTTTATACCCATCTCCGGTCCCGCTTGTTTTTTCTCTTTTTATTGCTTAATTTTCGAGTAAATAAAAAAAATAAGGTCCCTATGAAAAACAGCAATCCCGCTTTTCTGCAGAACCCGCTCGAATCTTTCCTTAAAAAGCCTAAACATCATTTTACACGTACCGACATCCTGCGTTATATCGGGAAAAACGGCATTCAAATGCTCAATTTTCGTTATGTCGGCGGCGACGGCCGCTTGAAAACCCTGAACATTCCCCTGCAGGGGCGCCGGCATTTGGAATCGCTGCTTTCCGCCGGCGAACGCGTTGACGGCAGCAGCCTTTTCAATTTTCTGGAGCCCGGATCCAGTGATCTTTACGTTATTCCCCGTTTCAGAACGGCGTTCCGGAATCCCTTTTCCGCGATCCCGGCCATCGATATTCTCTGCTCCTTTTACGATGCCACAGGCAATCCGCTTGCCGCAGCACCCGAAAACACTATGCATAAAGCGCAACGCAGTCTTCTGGAAAAGACCGCCTATAGTCTCGATGTAATGGGCGAGATTGAATATTATCTGATCAGCAAAAGGAACGAAACCTATCGCGCGGGCGACCAGCGGGGATACCACGAATCCGGCCCCTTTATTAAATGGGAAAAATTGCGCTGCGAAGCCCTGGCAACGATCGCGCGTTGCGGCGGATCGATCAAATACGGGCATTCGGAAGTCGGAAATTTTTCAGACAGCGAATGGGATTATGAACAGCATGAGATCGAATTCCTGCCAACTGCCACCGAAGATGCCGCCGACCAGATCATCATTGCAAAATGGATTCTGCGCGAACTGGCGCAGCGCTATCGCGTCACGGTTAGTTTTGCTCCCAAGATCACAAGCGGTAAAGCGGGCAGCGGCATGCACATTCACATGCGCCTGATGCACGGAAACAAGAATATCACGCTGGAAAACGGAGAGCTAAGTCTTGCCGCAAAACGCTGCATTGCCGGTATTCTGGATCTTGCACCCGCATTGTCGGCTTTTGGCAACACCATTCCGACCAGCTATTTGCGCCTGGTGCCCGATCAGGAGGCACCAACCCGTGTCTGCTGGGGAAAACGCAACCGCTCCGCCCTGATCCGTGTTCCCCTGGGCTGGACCCATCGCAGCGATATGATCGCGCACGCCAATCCTCTTGAAAAAGCACAGCGCGAAGATCCGGGACAGCGCCAGACCTTTGAAATCCGCAGTCCGGACGGATCCGCTGACATCTACCTGCTGATTGCAGGTCTCTGTGTCGGCGCAAGACAGGGCTTGTGCACGTCCGGCTCCGAGGCCATTGCCGATGCGGCTTTTGTGGATGTAAATA
>JAQULT010000030.1 GCA_028718545.1 Fidelibacterota bacterium
GAACATGTCCCCGGCCCTGACCTTCTACGTCAAACACGCAACGGAAGAAGAACAGGAAGTATTGCTGAAAGAATTACGGAACAGCCCGGACTTCCGCATGACAACCCCCACGCTCGAGCGCAAGATGCTGATAAGCTCGGGTAAATATCAGCAACTGGGATTTGTCAAAGGCATTCGTCCCGATGAATATAATACCATCATGAATATCCGGCCCTATCTGCAGGAGAAACGTTTGCTAACCGCGGATCTTGCACAGACGGAGTTTCCCGAGATCCTGCTGGGACTTTCCCTGGCAAACCGCATCGGAGTCGGTATCGGTGATACCGTTACCCTGGTCAGCCTGCTGGATATTCAGACCTACACCGCTCCCAGTATCCAGTGCATCGTCAGAGATCTGTTCAATGTAACGGTCTTCGACTATGACTACCGGGCTTACATGCACCTTCTGGATATGCAGTATCTGCTGGATGAACCCGCCTACCATCAGATCGAGACGGAGCTGACCCAGGAAAAGCAACTCCTGCACGTACAAAAAGACTGGCAAAGCCGTCTTCCGGCATCCGTACGTCTGGCAAACTGGTGGGAAGAGCATCTGGAACTTTTTTCCGCCATGCAGGTCGAAAAGATCGCAACCTTCCTCGTACTTTGTCTGGTGATTTTGCTGGCCGGGTTCAATCTGATCGCATCCATGGTAATGCTGCTGCTGGAAAAGAAGTGGGAGATTGGGATCCTGCAAAGCATGGGCTGCGGATCCCGGGATGCTTATCGCATCTATTTCCGTCTGGGCTGGTATACGGGCGGGCTGGGAATGGTACTGGGCCTGGTATCGGCCTTGCTGCTTTTGCTTCTGCAGCAATATTTCCCCTTTTTTGTCATGCCGGGTGCGGAGGATGTTTATATTTTCCGATATGTGCCGGTGATCGTGAATTTCTGGGATGTGCTTTTTACCGTGCTGGTGGTCGCTTTGCTGATCAGTCTCGCCTCCCTGCTGCCGGCACGCCGGGCTGCCCGCGTTCGTCCCCTCGAAGCCATAAAAACCAAACAGTAAAGGTATAAAATGGAAACCATCATTGAGGTGAAACAACTTTGTAAAAGTTATCTCTCCGGTCAGCAAGCCCTGCGGGTCCTTGACCATATCGACCTGAATATCCGGCGCGGTGATTTTATTTCCCTCATGGGGCCTTCGGGTTCGGGAAAGTCTACATTTTTGAATATTATTGGTACCATGGATGCCCCGGATTCGGGTGAGATCATGATCGCGGGCGAGAATGTGACCCGCATGCCCGAGCATCAACTGGCCCTGTTCCGTCAGAAGCATATCGGTTTTGTTTTCCAGTTCCATTACCTGCTGCCGGAATTTACCATTGAAGAGAACGTCGCAATGCCGCTGATGATCGGAGGTATGCACCGTCCCGAAGCACTGACCCGCGCCCGGGAAATCCTGGATTATCTGGGAATTGCAGAGCGCGGGCACCATTATCCGGCCGAGATCTCCGGAGGCGAAAAACAGCGGGCGGTCGTCGGCCGCGCCCTGATAAACCGCCCCGATATCCTTCTGGCGGACGAGCCGACCGGCAACCTGGATAAGAACAGCGGCAAACGGATGCTGGAGTTGTTCAGGAAAATCCAGAAGGATCTCAATCAGACCTTTTTTCTGGTCACGCACGACGAACATATCGCCGCCATTGCGGATATAAACTATCAGCTGGACAACGGCCGTTTATCCAAAACTTCCTGATCTTTTGCCTTGAAGTATTTCCGGAATACCGCGATACCGCTTTTCTGGGGTGCCCTGTATGCCAAAAAAAGAAGGAACATTCGATAGAAAATTTCTTTATATTCAGACCACGATGAACCCTTTACGCAAGACAAGACATCTGTTGATCCTGCTGAGTATGGCACCGTTGCTGCTGTCGGCCGGCTACCGCAGTTACGGAAATGAACACCTTAATCTGCTTCGGGGACCGGGTGCCGTTCTGTACGGCAATGCCTACGGACTGATGCAGCAGGGGAGTGAGAATGCCATGATCAATCCGGCTGCTCTGCAGATCAGCGGCGCCAAACCGCTGTATCTCTATCATTCTTCCTGGTTCCGTAACGAAGTGACCGCCAGTTCCCTTGCCTATACCCTGCAATACCGGCAAAAAGCGCTGGGACTGATGCTGTCACGGGTCGCTGTTTCCGATATCCCGGATTCGCGCAACGCGCTGCTGGATTACGGACTGGACGGAATACCCGGTACCGGCGATACCGGAGAAGGGAACGGGATCCTCGATGAGAACGAGATCCTTGATCACGATAACATTCTTTATACGGGAATTGCGAACTATGCCCTGCATCTGGGCTTGCCGCTGACGGAGAAGGGAAATTTTCGCAGCGGTATGAGCCTGGGGCTGCTGTATTCGGATCTGATGCTCAGCCGGGGTTTCGGGATGACGCTGGATCTTTATGCCGAACACCGCGGCCGCTATGTGCAATCGCTGTATGCCCTGAAGAATCTGCCCTCCGCCGTCATGATCTTCAGCAACGGCTCCGCACAGTATTATCCCCCGAAACTGCAGGCCGCCTGGCTTTTTCCGCTGCAGTTCGCTGCTTTAAGCCTTAGCCCCGGCATTTCGGCGGCGCTTTCCTTTGGCGAGGATCTGGATTATTACCTGCTGTCCCTGGGTTCGCTGATGGCTCTGGATATCCAGCCACTGCTGCGTCTGCAATTCCGCGATGTGATAGCCGCAGGCATCAGCTACCGTCTCCGCGAAGGCCTGCATGCGGGGATCGAGATCCTTCTGCCGCTGCTGGATATTGCTTATGCCTTCCGGCCTTCGTTTAACGGCGACCTGGGCAGCAGCCATCTCTTGTCATTACGACTTTCAACTGATATTTTTAAGTGATCCGGAGGAAAACGATGAAATTCTGGAACAGTCTGCTGATTCTTGTATTTGTGCTTTCTTCTTGTACTTCCACCCTGGTGAAGGAAAAAAGTCCCGGAGATATGAGCTACAATCAGGCAATGTCCTTTATTCAGAAGAACCAAAAGAAAGAAAGCCCCGAGCTTTATCAGGCTTGTGAAAAAGTGCTTCCTCTGACCGTGGAGAACCGGCATCTGGAAGACTATGTCAAGGTCATTGCCGTTTATAAAAAGAACCCGGACGTTTTTCTAAAGGCTATGACCCTCGCAGAACTGTCCCCCGCAGGACTAAAGGACCCCGTCTTTATCGATTCGCTTTACTCCGCTGCCGGGCTGGCCCGGAAGCTTTCGCAGACGGAAGAATTTACGGCCTATGCCCGGGAATATTACGGGGAGCGGAATTTCAGCGAGGATGAGCTGCGTGACCGTCTGACCGGCTACCGTGCCTTTATATCGGATCGCCACGCGATGAACCTCATTGCGCAAGACCGGAACGGTGAAGCGCTGCGTATTTATGAAGAGATCGTCGAGGATTACAGGGATACGGATATCCTCTTGAATTATGCCAAGGCCCTGAACCGCCTGAACCGCTATGAACAGTCCCTGATCACCGCCATCGAAGCCTTAAAAATGACACCCGGAAGCCTGGATGCCAGAAATGTGGTCAGCGAGACCGCCGAATTACTGGGCTATTCCAAGGCCGAGATCAACACCATGATCGAAGAGACCGTCTTTGTCGGCCGCAACCTGCTGCGTCAGAACCTGCTTGCAGACGAACTGAACATTCCCATGCCCGCATTCCGCCTGAAACACATTGACGGCAGCGAGATCCGCAATACGGATTTTCAGGGAAAAATCCTGATTGTCAGTTTTTTTGCGACCTGGTGTCCGCCCTGCAGAATGGAACTGCCGCATTTGAACGATACTTATCTGGAATACCGCAACGATCCGGAAGTGGCGGTCATCGCCGTCTCTACGGATGAAGATACTTTTCTGGTCCCGCCCTTTGTCCGGGATAACGGTTTTGCTTTCCCGGTGTATTATGCCGGTGGGATTAACCGCGATTTTGAGGTAAAAGGTATTCCAACCCTGTTTGTCGTGGACAAGAACGGGATCATCCGCTATAAAAAGATTGGATACTCCGAGGGAGAGGAATTCGGCAAGATCATGTCGTGGTACATTGACGAGATCAAGGCCGCCGGCGGTGTTTAAAATTTAACCCCGTGTGAAAAGATCAAATATATTGCCCAGCATGCTGGTCTTGGCTTTATAGAACTCCGTATATTTGCATTTTGCACAGGTCACTGCGGTGAATTTTTTATTTTGAACGTCCAGCAGTTTACTGATCGGACCGCCGGTAGTGCGGATCTCGTCCAGTTCATACTGCCGGCTCCCGCATTTGGGACAGACGTAATTCAATTGCTCCATAATCACTCCTTAAATGCTTTTCCGGACAGAATTTAATTTCATATAAGATAAAATGTTACTATTTTCTGCATGAAGTGAGAAGTAAATGAAGCGAAAAACGATCAATATCGGAGAACTGGGAGTCAACATCTTCCATCTTTGGGAAAAAGAATGGTTTTTGCTGAGTGCCGGTGATTTCCTTGAGGGAAATTACAATGCCATGACCGTTGCCTGGGGCAGCCTGGGAACCCTGTGGAGCCGGCCTTTTGCACAGGTGGTGGTGCGTCCTTCGCGTTACACCTTCTTTTTTATGAACCATTACGATACCTTTACACTTTGCCGCTTTCCCGGGGAATACCAAAAAGCCCTGAGCTATCTCGGATCGGTGTCGGGACGCGATGTTCCCGGCAAAATTCAGATCGCGGGTCTAACGCCGGAAGCCGTTCCGGGCATTGCCGCTCCGGGTTATGCGGAAGCGGACCTGCTGATCGCTTGCAGGAAGATCTACTGGCAGGATATGGACGAAACGCATTTTCTGGCATCGGACATCCTGAGCAAGTATCCGGGAGGCAATGATTTTCACCGTATCTATTTCGGTGAAGTATGTCATTGCGAAATCGCGGACCAATAAAGAAAAGCGGGTAGGGGATTACAATGTTTATCAGTTTTGAAGGGATCGACGGTTCGGGAAAAAGCGTACAGGCGCGTCTTTGCGTGGATTACCTCGCCGCCCGCTATAAAACCGTACACTGCTTTGATCCTGGGCATACCGTGATCGGGAATGCGGTACGGAAGATCCTGCTGAACAGGGAACACAGCGAAATGAACGCACGAACGGAGCTTCTGCTCTACGCCGCGGCCCGCAGTCAGCTGGTAACGCAGGTGATCCTGCCCGTCCTGAAAGAAGGCGGCATAGTGGTCAGCGACCGCTTTTACGATTCCACGACGGCCTATCAGGGCTACGGACGCGAATTGCCGCTGGATCTGATCCGGCAGCTGAACAGGATCGGCGCCCATGAACTGATACCCGACCTGACTTTTATTATCGACACCGATCCGGAAACCGCAGCCGCCAGGATCGGGGACGCTGACCGGCTCGAAAGTGAATCCGCCGCCTTTAAAATACGCGTCCGGGACGGCTATCGCAGGATCGCGGAACAGGAACCGGAACGCTGCCGGCTGATCGACGGAAACCGAAATATTGAAGAAATTCATACGGATATCCGGAATATCATTGACCGGAAACTGGTACAAATACCGGGAAAGCATACATAAGGATTCCCCGAAACAAATTCGAGCCGATCAGAGTATGAATTCCCGGAGACCAGCTTGATAAATGAGGACAGATGAATTTTATACCTGAAAATGGAAGACAGGGTGCTGTAAAACACCTGCTGCAGGGGGTACTGCTGCTTTTTATTGCGGCCACCGGTATGCTTTCCGCACAGTTTGGACAGAACAAGGTACAGTATGACGTTTTTGAATGGAATTTTATTCAGAGTGAACATTTCAATATTTATTTTAACGGGAATAACAAGATTATTTCCGATTATTGCGCGGAACATGCCGAGGCGGCCTATAAATCCATTTCGACCCTGCTGGACTGGGATCTGAAAAAGCGCTATTCCATTATCGTTTATGACAGCCACAACGATTTTCAGCAGACCAATACCGTGAATGCCTATATGCCCGAAGGTGTCGGCGGTTTTACCGAATTGTTCAAAAACCGGGTTGTGATCCCCTTTGAAGGCTCATTCCGTGATTTCCGGCATGTGATCCATCATGAACTGATCCACGCCTTTATGAACGATTATTACTACGGCGGAAACATCCAGTCTATGATCTCCGGCGCCGTTCGCCTGAACATTCCCCTCTGGCTGGCGGAAGGCAGTGCGGAATACGAATCCTCCCGCTGGGATACCGAAGCCGATATGTTCATGCGCGACTTTACCTATCACAGCCAGTTCCAGTCCTATCCCTTCGATTACCTGAGCGGCTATTATGCCTATAAAGGCGGTCAAAGCATCTTTAAATTTATCCGGGAGGTCTTCGGTTATCAGAAGCTGACGGAATTCTACACCAAACTCAAGATCTACCATGACGTGAACCGCGCTATCCGTCATACCTTCAACATGAGCATAGAAGATATAACGGAAGAATGGCACCAATACCTCAAGCGCCGCTACTGGCCCGAGATCAGCATGGGCGAAGATATCCGGGAGATTTCCGTGCGCCTAACGGATCATAAGAAATTGCGCAATACTCAGAATATTGCTCCTGCCATTGCTCCGAACGGCGGAAAGATCGCTTTTCTCAGCGACCAGAAAGGCTATGCGGACATTTACCTGATGGATGTGCAGGACGGGAAGAACATTAAGCGCCTGGTGCGCGGTCAGCGGAAAGCAAGCCTGGAAGAGCTGAAATGGCTTGCCCCCGGGATTTCCTGGTCCCCGGACTCGAAGCACATCATCTTTGCCGCCAAAAGCGGAAAACATGATGCCCTTGTGCTGGTAGATGTCGCCAGCGGAAAACAGCAATTCTATCCGCTGCCGCAACTCAAGGGGGTTTTCTCGGCGGTATTCCATCCGGAAGACAGGAACCTGGTAGCCTTCTCCGGCCATAACGGTGAACAAAGCGACATATACATTTACAACCTTGAGGCCGGCATTTTGATCAATCTGACCAACGATATGCAGGCCGATGAGAATCCGCAGTGGGCTGCGGACGGGAAGACCATCGTATACGTCAGTGAAACGCTCAAGCGCGAGGCGCTGCGTGATCCGCGCCATCCCTATCAGCGCGATATTTACAGAATAGACACCGAGACCAGGATCAAGACGGCTATTACACAAACGGATCATGATGAAAATTACCCCTTTGTCGATCCCCTTGGCCGCGGCCTGATCTACAGTTCCGATAAAAACGGGATCTTCAATATCTATGTTCATCCCCTCGACGCGGAGCCTTATCCGATCACGAACGTTGTGGGCGGCACCTTTCATCTAAACCTGGACCTGAGCGGTAAAATTCTGGTTTTTGCCGCCTTCAAGGACATGGGCTGGGACATATTCCGGATGAATGATCCGTTTGAAATGGAGAAGAAGGAACTTCAGCTGACCCGTTTCCGGGCTGAGATCCTGGAATCTCCCTTTGATACTACCGAGCGGGAACTCCGCGCGGAGCGCATCCGGAGCAGCGGCGAGGCGGAAGAAAAAAGCGATGAGGTCGCCTTTATCCGGACCGAAGATGAACTTGAACGCAGCGGCGATTACACTTCCTACGTTTTTGTCCCGGAATATAGCCAATTCAGCATGAACGGCGACTCTTCGATCGTGGCGCTTGACAGCAGTCAGATCATTGACGAATCGGGCAATTATATCGACAAACCTTATAAAACAAAATTTTCTCTGGACCTGATCGACAATCAGTTCGGATATTCGACCTTTTACGGTGTTCAGGGGCAGGCCGCCTTTATGTTCAGCGATGTTATGGGCGACCATCAGGTATTTATCGGAACGGACCTTTACATCGATCTGAAGAATAGCGACTATGCGCTTGCGTACTATTACCGTCGCTATCGGCCGAATTTCGGACTGGTGCTGATCAATCAGTCCGACAATTATATCACCTATATTCCCGGCGAGGTTTCCGAGACCAATCCCTGGGGGTATTTTGTTACACGCTATACGAACCGCAGTTTGAATTTTATTGTCGATTACCCGATCAATCGCCATTACCGTTTTGAGTTCAATAACAGTTATTATTATGTCAAACGTGATCTGCTGGACGATCCGGAGATCGCGGAACGCTATGACCGGGATATTCATGAATACCGTGCGGAACTTGCCTTTGTTAAAGATAATACGGTATACAGCTATACCGGTCCCATGGACGGGAACCGCTATCGCCTGAGTCTGGATATTTCCCCCCGGCTGACGCCGGAAACGCCTGCATTTTACACGGGAAAGCTCGATTACCGGCATTATCTAAAGATCACGGACGATTATCATCTGGCTTTCCGCTTTAACGGCGGCGCCTCCTTTGGTCCGAATCCCCAGCTTTTTTTACTGGGGGGTATCGATAACTGGATCAACTATGTCTATAATGCCAATGCCCCAATTTTGGGCGGTTCTTCCGACAGCTTTTCGGAAGAGCTCAGCATGTATTACCTGAGCGAATACATCATGCCGGTCCGCGGGGCGATGCTCTTTCAGACCTGGGGAAGGAAATTCATGCTCTTTAATACGGAATTGCGTTTCCCCTTTATTGAATATGCCCGTTTCGGCCTGCCGCCGGTCAGTTTTTTTCAGATACGCGGAACACTCTTTGCCGATGTAGGTTTTGCCTGGGACGATGAGCTGACCCTTTTGAAGAATAACCAGTGGTGGCCCTTTGGGAACGAATGGCAGGATATGATCGGCTCCGTGGGAATGGGCGTCCGTATCTATCTGGGCTTTGCACTTCTGCGCATCGATATGGCCTGGGAATACAACGGCACGGGCTTCTCCGGTCCGAGATGGCTCTGGTCGCTGGGCGGAGACCTTTGATTAATTGACAATTGACAATGGTATTAAATAAGTCACAACGCTGTTAAATAAATAAATAAAAAAGCCGCTTTTCCATAATCGAAATTTCGGGCTTTTTGGTTATTTACATTGAATTTTACGAATTACGATTAGGGGATCACGAATTTCTTGCGGCGGTTTTCGCGATGTACCGCATTTGCCTCGCTGTGATCGTCTTCGACGGGGTAGCGCTTGAAAAAATCACGGTAAAATTCCGGGAAGCGGTCTTCCAGAATGGCTTCCCGGGTTTTCCGGGTCAGTTCAAGGAAAAAATGGATATTGTGAATGCTGTTCAGCCGCAGGCCAAGGATCTCGTTCTGCCTGTAAAGATGGTGCAGATAGGCACGGCTGTGATTCCGGCAGGCATAACAGCCGCATTCCGGATCCAGCGGAGAAAAGTCGTTTTTATACTGACTGTTCTTGATATTGATCTTCCCGTCCCAGGTATATACGGATCCGTTGCGCGCATTCCGTGTTGGCAAAACGCAGTCCATCATATCTACACCGCGGGCAATGGAATGAATAATGTCTTCGGGTTTTCCTACGCCCATCAGGTAGCGTGGCTTATCCTCCGGCAGCGCATCACAGACCTTCTGTGTCAGATCATACATAACCTCTTTTGGCTCCCCGACAGCCAGTCCGCCGATGGCATAGCCGTCAAAATCTTCCCGGGTCAGCATATCCGCGCTCTGCATCCGCAGATCCTCGTAGACACTGCCTTGGACGATCCCGAACAAGGCCTGCGGATGACCCCAGAGTGGCTCCCGGGAACGCAGATAGGCCTTGGATAATTTTTCCCAGCGATGGGTCAGCTCTAGGGATCGTTTCGCATATTCATAGTCGCAGGGGTAGGGGGTGCATTCGTCAAAGACCATTACGATATCGCTGCCCAGCGTGCGCTGGATCTCCATGCTGATCTGCGGGGAGAATTGATGCAGGCTGCCGTCGATGTGCGAGCGGAAGCTTGTGCTATCACCCTCGATCTTGCGCAGATGGGAAAGCGAAAAGACCTGAAATCCCCCCGAATCCGTTAAAATTGGCTTGTTCCAGTTCATAAATGCATGCAGGCCTCCCGCGGCACGGATCACGTCCATGCCCGGCCGCAGATACAGATGGTAAGTATTGCCCAGAATGATCTGTGCCTGCGCTTCCTCAAGCTCCCGGTTGGACAATGCCTTGACGGTGGCATGGGTGCCGACCGGCATAAAAACCGGAGTTCCGATGCTGCCGTGGGTGGTCTCGATACGCCCGGCACGTGCGGAATAAGCGGAAGAAGTTGCCTCTAAGGTGAATTTCATGCATCAAATATAGTTTCAGGAGTCCGTGCTTGCAATCAAAAAAAAATGAGGATAAATTAGGAACATCGTATTCCCGCACAGGTAAAACGATGTATTATCGAGGACCGGTATTGAAAAAACACATGCGAATAGTCAGTATCCTTCTTACGGCAGTCTTTGCCCTGGCTGCCGATGGCGTAAAAATCAGCTATCCGGAAGATTCGCGCATGGTCCTGGAGATCGGCAGCGGCAATTTTGAGACTTTCCGCTGGTATGAGGGAGACGATGTTTTTACGCGTTACGCATTTGACCGAGCAAACAATATCCGCTGGGACGGAAATACCGGATACGAGATCCTGCAGATACCCATTGCCATTGGCGGGCAGATACCCGATCTGCATGTGCAGGTCCTGGAAACGGAAGAATTCCCGCATTCCCGGGAAAACACACCCCTGTATAGCCTGAGCGATATACGGCAGTACCGGGACCGTCCTTTTGTATATCTGAATATCAATCCCTTTTTGCCGGGGGACAGGGTAGCGCGCAAAATACGGATCGAAGCGGAAATGCATACTGCGGCGGGCAAAGGCAGGGTCGATCCGGCTCTGGGCTTTTTTGTCAACCGTCAATATGCCGAGGCTCTGGCTTTACGTGATGCTCAAAAGACCCGGACTAGCCCCGGATTTCGTAAAAGCCGGGACTTTAACGGGACCTGGCTGGATGTCCGCATTCAGGAAGAAGGTATTTATGCGATCCGGGCCGAAGATCTGCAGAATGCGGGGATCAGCGGGAATATTACTGATGCACGGGTTTTTCTTTTTGCAGGGCGGACTTTCGGAGCGCCCCTTCGCGATACCTTTCCGGACAGTGCGGATTTTCATCTAAAGGAGCTTCCCCTGCTTTTTCTGGATGCCGCCGATAATGCCGATGATCAGTGGGTCTTCTATGCTTCGGGCAATTCTGCCTGGGAGCGTCTGTCCGAAAACAGCGACCTCCGCAGCACTTCCTTTATCCGCAATCCTTACGAATCCACCCAGCATTTCCGGCTTTTTATCGGAGATGCGGGACGAACACCCCTGCGAATGCCGCAGGAAGCTCCCCAGTTTTCAGGAACGGAAAGGGAATTCGCCTATACCTACCGGCGTATTCATGATGAAAACGAAGGCATGAATCCCGGCAAAGGCGGTGAACTGTGGTTCGGCGAACGGATATACAGCAGTCTGAACCGTTCCTTTTATCTGAACCAACTGTATCCGGACGCGTCCCTGAATGCGGTCCTGCGTCTGGGATTCGGAGTGGGTACTGCGGGAACTCACGAGTTCAAAGCATTCTTTGGCGATTCACTGATTTATCAGACCATCCTGTCAACGGCAAAGAATTCCGATGATTACGATTATGAAAGCAGCGTAAGCCGCCGCACGCAGATAAGGATCCCGAGCTCCCGTTTCAGCGAAGAAACGCAGTTGAGTTTCAACTATCGCGGCGAATATACCGGCAGTGAAGGATTCCTGGATTATATTGATCTGATCTATCCGGTCAGTCCGCAGGCCATTAACGGATTCCTGCGCCTCTGGTATCCAATACAGAGTGAAGCGGGCCGGGTACAGGTCGGAGGACTCACGCCGGGACTCTCCTACGTATTCAGTGTGGAAGACCCTTTTGCCGTTCGTTATTATCCGGTCAGCGGCAGTGATACCGATGTCCGTATCCCGGAAGGCAGCGCAAGCTCCTTTTTTGTTCTGAACGAAAGCCATTTCAAAACTCCCCTTTCCCTTTCCGTCTTAACGAACTTCGAACCCCGGAACAATGCCGATCACACAAGACAGATCGATTTTGTGATCATTACACCCGATGCTTTTCTTGGCGAGGCGCAGCGTCTGGCTGCCCACAAAGAAAACCGAATGATCCAACCGCTGAATACCCTGGTAAAAAGTTATTCACAGATCATCGGCCAGTTCAATGCCGGCAATCGCGATCCCTATGCCATCCGGCACTTTTTAGCCAATCTTTATGCACATGCAGCGGCACCCAAGCCCCTGTATGTCCTTTTACTGGGAGACGGCCACTATGACTACCAAAACCGGGTCAGCAACGATCCGGTTTATATCCCCTATATCTATGAAGAAGGCGTTCTTTGGCCCTGTGACGATATTTTTGTCATGGTGAACAGCGTGGAAGATCTGACAAATGATATGGCAGTGGGGCGTATTCCCGCGAACAGCCTTGACGATGCCCGTGCGGTGGTGGATAAGATCATCGAATACGATCAGCGGGAAAATCCCGGTGAATGGCAACTGAATGCCATGCTGGTCGCCGATGACCCCACGGATCTTGCACAGGGACCGAGTTTTATCGGTCAGACGGTGTTCATCCGGGATTCGGAGCGGCTGCACAAAAACTATCTGCCGAAAGTATTTCAGACAAAGAAGCTGTACCTGACCGAATATCCCGAGCGCTATATTACGGAATTACAGACCATGGGCCGCGACGGTGCCCGGGAAGATCTGATGAATTCCCTGCTGAACGGACAGGCTTTTGTTAATTTTTACGGGCACGGCGACGCTTCCGTGTGGACCCAGGAAAATATTTTTGTGAAAAACGATCTTCAGCGGCTCGAAGTAAACCGGCAATATCCGCTGATCCTGGCTGCGACCTGCAGCTGGGGCCGTTCGGACATGCCCGATTTCCAGAGTACTGCCGAGGAAATTGTGACATTGCCCGCAAACGGCGCTATCGCAACGATCGCAACGGTCCGTTCGGTATTTCACGGCAGCAGCGGTTCGGCGAACGTAAAATTTGTCGAGGATTTTTGTACGGGTCTTTTTGAAGGCAATCCCGATTTTGCCTATTCCCCGCTGTTCGGCGATGCAACGCTCTTTGCGAAAAATCGCTCCAATAATCAGTCCGGTAGCAGCAAGGTCAACAATAATATGAAATTCATGTATTTCGGGGACCCGACACTAGTGCCGGCCTTCCCCCGGCATGCCGCTTCCATCGACAGCCTCAGCGCCGACACTCTGCGTGCACTGGATCAGCTCACTATCAGCGGAAGAGCTTTTCAGCGTGACAGCACAGCGGCTCCCGCCGGTGAACTGGAAGGCCGCATCACCATCTATGACAACCGCTATTCCGTCAGCCGGGAATATGTCTATAATCTCTACGGGAATACGACAACCATTAGCTACTATCTGGAAGGTAATCGCCTGTTTAACGGCAATATCCGCTTTAGCGGAGACAGTTTTGAAACCCGTGCCTTTATTCCCAAAGATATTCAATACCGCGGTGATCGCGGAAAGGTACGGCTCCTGTACCGGAATGCCGACGCTTCGTTTGACGGATCTGCTGCTGTGGATACCGTATTTGTCGGCGGGATCAATCCCGATGCCGCTCAGGATGTCAGCGGACCGCTGATCACTCTGCGCTCCGGCAGCCGTATTCTGCAAAACGGAGCGGTTCTGTTCGATACCAGCCGGGTGCGTATCGAATTTCAGGATGAAAGCGGCATCAATATCACGGGAACTGCCGGCCACGTGCTGGAAATGCACATTGATAACGGAATGCAGGTGCTGGACCTCTCCGGTATTTTCGTATATGAGCAAAACGATTTCAGCCGCGGGAGCGCGGAGTTCCCGGTCTCTCTATACCTGGACGAAGGAACTCATGTTCTGGAGATCAGCGCTTTTGACAATTACAACAATTACGCGCAGACGGAGCTCAGCGTTACGGTCCTGGGGGGCGGCAGCGAGTATGTACAGGATCTGGTCAATTATCCGAATCCTTTCAGCAGCCATACCGATTTTACCTTTACCGCCGCCGCCGATGCCATGGCTGCGTTGCAGATTTATACACTGTCCGGGAAACCGGTTGCCCGCCTGGAAGATATTCCCGTACGCCGGGGATTCAACGCCCTGCCCTGGGAAGCCCGGGATGATCACGGTTATCCGCTTGCGGCCGGCGTATATTTTTATGTTTTGCGTATCCGGGACGGCGATACCCTGCACCGCTTTCAAAATAAAATGCTGATACTCCCATGATCATTCAACCCGACAAACCCGTCATTCTGGCCTCCCTGTCTCCGCGGCGCCGGGAACTGCTTCAAAAACTGGGGCTGAAATTTTCCGTTCTTCCTCCGCATATCGATGAAACACGAAAAAAAGGGGAGGGCATTCAAACCTATGTCCGCCGTCTTGCCAGGGAAAAGGGGGAGATCGTCGCCCGCCAGCGCCCAGACGCCATCGTGATCTCGGCCGATACTATCGTAGTGTACCGGAAACAGATCCTGGGAAAACCGCTTGATTCGCAGGAAGCGAATCGTATGCTGAAACTGCTTTCCGGAAAGGAACATGCCGTAATAACGGCTTATTCCGTTCAATGCAGGGATCTTTCTCTTGTTCTGCTGGAACAGGAATGGACCCGCGTCCGTTTTCGCAAGCTCTGCGAAGAAGAGATCAAAGCCTATATCGATACCGGATCACCGCTGGATAAGGCCGGCGCTTACGGGATCCAGGATATGACGGCAAACTTTGTCCGTCGCATCGACGGCTGTTTTTATAACGTCACAGGATTCCCTCTTCCCGCATTTGCGGAAAAATGGAATACACTGTTTCATTCGATCTGAAAGAAGCCCCCTCTTTACCGTAATCCTTCCGGATACAGCAGCGCCGCTTTTTAAGGTGCGTCTATTTCTTGCCGATCTTGATCAGCTCCGAAAGTGGCAGCATAATGCCAAGAACCACGGCGTAGCGGAACATTACACCCCATGCAACATCTGCTTTGCCGTGAATGATGAGATAAAAGAGGAAGCTGACCAGAATGCCTACTGCAAAGGCAATCACGCCAATGACCAGGCAGCGCAGTACAAAGTCCCAGAATTTCATACAAACCTCCTTGAACTTGTTGTTCCCTCACGCAACATGACGCAGCGGAGCCGACAATAAGAACAGGGATCTTGAGTAGCTAAGGGAATTGCTTTTTTTCGTCTGTAGAATAAGCATCGTTACCGGAACATAAAATCCTTTCAGAACCCGAAACATTATGCATTTGCGGCCCTGCTGATCAATGTTCTTTTCAACCGTAAAAAATATACGTGATCCTGCGCTGATTATAAAGGAAAAAACATTTATTTTTTCAAAATGTAAAAGGGGGACAGTCCTTCATAAAAAAATGTGAACACGACCAAGATCCGCAAAACGGGCATAATGCCAGCTGAGGCGCAGTAATCTGCCATAATGACACAACAAAGAGTCTGGCATGATATTTGCATGATAAGGGATGCAAAAGAAGCATGTATTCGCGAGCCGGAAGCTGGCGATCAACGATAAAGGAGAATAAAATGGGAAAAATTATCGGAATTGACCTGGGTACCACAAATTCCTGTGTATCCATTATGGAGGGGAATGAACCCAAGGTCCTTGTGAATGCCGAAGGCAACCGCACGACCCCGTCGGTGGTAAGTTTCAAAAAAGACGGTGAACGTCTTGTGGGTGCTGCGGCAAAGCGTCAGGCGGTTACCAATCCCAAACATACCGTTTACAGTATAAAGCGCTTTATGGGAAGAATGTACGAAGAGGTGGGAAAAGAGATCAGTGAAGTGCCCTATACCGTCGAACGTGGCAAGAACAATGATGTACGGGTTAAGATTGACAACAAGACCTATTCACCGCCGGAAGTCTCTGCTATGATCCTGCAGAAAATGAAACAGATCGCCGAAGATTATCTGGGTGAAAAGGTCAGCGAGGCGGTTATCACGGTGCCGGCTTATTTTAATGATTCTCAGCGCCAGGCAACCAAGGACGCCGGAAAGATCGCGGGACTGGATGTCAAGCGTATCATCAACGAACCCACCGCCGCTGCTTTGGCTTACGGTTTGGACCGCAAGAAAGAAGAGAAGGTCGCGGTATTTGACCTTGGCGGCGGAACCTTTGATATTTCCATTCTGGAGATCGGCGACGGGGTTTTTGAAGTCAAATCCACCAATGGCGATACCCATCTCGGCGGCGATGATTTTGATCAAAAACTGATTGAATACCTGATGGAAGAATTCAAAAAACAGGAAGGCATTGATATATCGAAGGATCCCATGGCGGTCCAGCGCCTCCGTGAAGCCGCCGAAAAGGCAAAAATGGAATTATCCACTTCCATGCAGACCGATATCAATCTGCCCTACCTGACGGCGGACTCCAGTGGTCCAAAGCACCTCAATATTTCCCTGACCCGTGCGAAATTCGATCAGCTGACAGCAGATCTGGTCGCCCGTGTCCGCAAACCCTGCGAAAACGCCTTGAAAGACGCCGGATTGAAAGCGGCCGATATCGACGAGGTCATTCTGGTCGGCGGTTCCACCCGTATTCCTGCGGTACAAAAGATCGTCAAGGATATTTTCGGTCAGGAACCCAATAAGACCGTCAATCCGGATGAGGTCGTCTCGGTCGGCGCTGCCATTCAGGGCGGAGTGCTGCAGGGCGATGTCAAGGATGTGCTTCTGCTCGACGTGACCCCGCTCTCACTGGGTATTGAAACTCTGGGCGGCGTCTTTACCAAACTGATCGAACGCAATACCACCATTCCGGTAAAAAAATCCGAGATCTTCAGTACGGCGGCCGATAATCAGCCGCAGGTCGAGATCCACGTTCTGCAGGGCGAACGCTCCCAGGCGGCTTACAATAAGACTCTCGGACGCTTTATTCTGGACGGCATTCCGTCTGCACCGCGGGGGATTCCTCAGATCGAAGTGACCTTCGATATCGATGCGAACGGCATTATGAACGTAACAGCAAAAGACAAGGCTACCGGAAAAGAACAGAACATCCGCATCGAGTCCTCCAGCGGTCTGACCGATCAGGAAATTAACAAAATGACATCCGAAGCGGAAAAATTCGCTGCCGAAGACGAGAAGTTCCGGAAAAAGGTAGAAACCCACAACCAGGCGGAACAGGTATTGTTCTCGACCCGGAAAGCGCTGGATGATCTTGGTGAAAAGGTCGGCGAAGAGGATAAAAAACCGGTTGAAGATGCCCTGAAGAACCTGGAAAATGTCAAGAACAGCGACAATACCGAGGAGATCAAGGGTAAGATCGAAGCCGTGAACAAGGCAATGATGAAGATCTCCGAAAAGGTTTACGCGCAGGCGCAGCAACAACAACAGCCCGGTCCCGCTCCCGAAGCGGATGCGGCCGGAGGCGCCGGAAATGTCGAGGACGCCGATTACGAGGTCATCGACGAGGATAAGTAAACTGCAGCAATTCCTACATTGGGAAAACCTCCGCTGATTCGGAGGTTTTTCTTTTTTATCCCGAAATATAAAAACATTTGGGAAGCGAGTCGAAAAAACCCGTATATTTAAGCGGTTCGCAACGGGAAAACTCGAAAAATAAGCAAGCGGGGATCTATGGAAAAAGCAGGCTTGAATATCCCTTTTCACGGAGCAGGTCCGCAGTTGCAGTTATCCGTGGATACAATTCTGGAGCATCTGAATAAGCAGATCCTTTTCCGTGCGCGCTGGAAAACGGAGGGGAACGCGGAACAGCTCTTGCAGCATTTGCTTCGAGACCCGCGCGTTCTGGAAAGTATCCGGCCGGAAGCGGTCTACGGATATTTTCCCGCCTGCCGCAAGGCAGACGGTCTGCTGGTGGCGGATCAGGTGTATTGGGAATTCCCCGTTCTGAAAGGCAAGCGTCTTTCGGAGTATTTCCGGAATGCGGAAGAAGGCGGAGGTTATCTTGCGCTGAGTGCCGTTACCATCGGCGCCGGGGCAGTATCCTTATCACAGGAATACTACCGTCGCCGGGATTATGCGGAATATTTTTTATTGTACGGACTGGCGGCGGAACTGACCGAGACCCTGGCGGAATATGTCAACCGATATATCAATAGCGAACTGGGGATCAGTTCCAGTCTGCGCCGAAGTTTTGGTTATCCCGCCTGTCCGGATCTGGCCTATCAGCGGGAACTGTTGGATCTGCTCCAAGCGGAACGTATTCATCTGCATCTTTCCGGGGGAAAACAACTGATACCGGAATTTTCAACTACGGCGCTGATCTTTCTGAACGCGGATCCTCGGGATGGAGAAGAAGATGAGTGAAGTCAAACGCGAACTGAAATTATTCCAGATGCTGGCTGTTATCATCGGACTGGTGATTGGCAGCGGGGTTTTTATCAATATCGCGCCGGTCCAGCGCGCCACCGGCAGTCCTTTGCTGGCTGTGATCGCCTGGGCTGTGGGAGGACTGCTGATCCTGCCCCAGATCTTTATCTATGCGGAACTCGGTACTGCCTATCCCGATCAGGGTTTCGGATACCTCTATCTGCAGAAGGCAGGAAGTCCGATGCTGGCTTTTCTTTATACCTGGACCGCCTTCTGGACATCCGACATGCCCTCCATCAGCATTCTGAGCATTGCGGCGGTAAGTGCCCTGAATGTCTTTTTCCCCTCACTGACCGTAGACGCGTTCTCAACAAAATTGCTGGCCATACTCATCATTCTGATCCTGACCCTTATTCATTTGCGCAGTGTGCGCCAGGGCTCCTGGCTACAGGTCATACTGACGGCCCTGAAGATCATCCCGCTCTTCATTTTGGCAATACTGGGACTCTTCTACCTGGATTCCCCTAACCTTTTTCTGGCTCCGCAGCACAGCGCCGCAACGGAACACCCGGTCATCTGGCTGGTCATCATGGGAGCCGCTGGTACGGTCTGGAGTTATGCCGGTTTTACGAATGTCATGTATATGGCCGGGGAAATAAAGAATCCCCGGCGCAATATACCGCTGGCGCTGATCAGTTCGGCGCTATTTGTGATCGTCATGTATGTTTTAATTTCCCTGGCCTCCGCCGCCATCATTCCGCATGAAGCGATGATCGTCTCGGAAGGATTCCTGAATCCTTTTTCCTATCTACCGGGTTTTGCACGATTTGCGGCGGCATTTCTGGGAATCGCGGCCTTTATTTCCTGCGTCAGCGCCACCAATGTCTGTGTAATGAGCCAGCCGCGCCTGCAATATGCCATGGCCCGGGACGGGCTGTTCTTTAAGGTTTTCGGGAAGATCCATCCCCGCTTCGGCACACCCGCCAATTCCATACTTCTGCAATCGGGATTTGCCGTGATCCTGGTCTTTTTCAGCCAGGATACCCTGGATACCCTGCTGGGATATTTCACCTTTTCTTATCTTTTTCAGAATATTTTGGTCTACGGCAGCATTTTCTGGCTGCGCAAGCGTGAGGATTACCGGCCGTCCTACAAGGCTCCCGCCTGGCGCCTGATGGCGGTTCTTGCCGTACTGCTGCCACTCCCGCTCATCCTTGCCAGCTTTACGGCTTTTCCTCTGGCCGGCATTCTTTTCAGTCTGGGCTTTACCCTTGCCGGTATCCCGGTGTATTACCTTTTCCGCCGAAGATTAAAGTAAAAAAAATATAAAAATGTCGAGCTGTCGAGGTTTTGATTCAAAATTTAAGATTCAATATTCAAACAAAATTGTCATCCCGGCATGAAAGAAGGAATCCTTCGACTGCGTCCTGCTTTGCTCCTACAGAGCCTTGCAGGATTTCGCTTAAGATGACAGCGTTGGTTGATTCAAGGTTCAAAAGAATGTCGAGGTGCTTGTCCGCCGCTGTGCCAGGCCGAAGTGGGTACGAAGGCTGGTAGTCCGACGAAGCGGGGACGAAGGCGGATCGAGTCGTTTAGTTGTCGAGTACAAAAACAATATCCGGTATGTTTTATCAATGAAAACTATCCCTTATATTCTGTCTCCAAAAACTATCCTGTACATCCTGTGATCCTGTCTATAAAGCTATCCAGTATATCCTGTTATCCCGTCTAAAAGAACGTGAGTTGTCGAGGCGTCGAGAACAAAAACAACATCCGGTATGTTTTATCAATAAAAACTATCCCTTATATTCTGTCTCCAAAAACTATCCTGTACATCCTGTGATCCTGTCTATAAAGCTATCCTGTACATCCTGTGATCCTGTCTAAAAAAAATATCCGGTTTATCCTGTCCCATGGGGATCCCTACGGGATGATCCTGTTTAATAACTATCCTTATTATTTGTGTCTTAAGGTCTCAGAAGCGAATCCAGGGCCGCTTCGATCACCGAATCCAGTCCGAGCAGCTGATCCGCGGGATCAAGAACGGCATGAATATCCGGTACTACGCCGTTCTCGAAATTCAGACCATCCAGTGAAAGGGTGCGGGTAATGGAAAAGCGGTAGGTCCAGCCGTTCGGTAGCTGTCCGCCGTTGGGCATTCCCAGTCCGCCGCCGCTGGTATCGCCCACCAGGAACATATTGTCCAGCGCCAGGGTTGCCAGTGAGAACAAGGAAGTTGCGCTGTAGGAACCGCGATCGATCAGAACGGCCACGGGCGCCGTATAGGCAGGCAGCGTATCGTGCGGAGGGATGATAACCGCTTCGGGGTCACCGAATGCGTCATGTCCGGGTCCCGATTTGATACAGCTGTTATAGATATGTGTTTCATCAGCAATAAAATACGAAAGCAGCTGATAAACGTTGTTGATAATGCCGCCGCCGTTCTGACGCAGGTCAAGAAGCAACCCTTCGCAGTCTTTGTAACGCTCGAAGATAAAGCGGAGATTTTCGTTGCTGAAATTCGAAGAGAAGGAGGCATAACGCACATAGGCCGCACGGCCGCCGGCAATAAAGTTGTGCTGAAAGGGACCGGTTATGTAAAAATCATTTCCCAGGTAATGTTCTTTAACCAGCCGATAGTCAAGATTCTGCGGACCGAGAAGTGTAATGTCAAAACGGGAAATATTGAATTCGGAAAAAAGATTCACATGGCCGTCCCGCAGTTCATTGAGCATGCTGCCGAGATGAAAAAACAGCGAATCATCCGGAAGATCTTCATGGATCCCGGGCGCATAACGGGTATAGACTTCATCCCAGTCCACGTTTTTCACGTCAAAAAAGGCATATTGTTCATTGACCCGGTTCCACAGGTAGTCAAAGGTGCTTTGCGCCGTAGAAGGAAGAAGGGGTTTAAAAAACAGGTATTCACAGGAGTTCAGAAAGGCCAGTGCCAGTAAAAGGAAAGATACGCGGATAAAGGATTTGTTTTTCATATCAGTTCAACCTGAAATAGAATGCAAAGACCAGAGCATGCCGGGCGCTTTCCAGGCGATAGATATCGCGGTTGCCGGTAGAGATCATCTCCCAGAGATAGGCCATTTCAATGGCATTGCCGTTATTCAGAAAGCGCGTCAGTCCAAGCCGGCTTTGCAGCTGTATGCCGCCGACAAAGGCGTGGCGCAGAAAGATCTTTTCAATATCCGTCTGGGTTCCGTTTACGACGTAGGGAAATGCGGGACGGTTATTCAGATGCAGGAAGGGGATGTCCAGACGGAAAGCAAGGGCATAATCACGCAGCGGCCGCTGCAGGCGCAGAAAGGCGATTTTTCTATCCCATGCCGGACGCTGAAAGGCAAATTGGATCTGTGAGCGTAAAAAGAGATTCACGAAAAAATCCGGATTTGCCGAGGCATTTTGATAAGCATCATTGTAAGTAAAAGCAAATGCTGCCCCCAGGGCAGGACCCGTGAACAGGTTAAGATTCCCGGGTAACAATTGCGTTACGTGCCGTAAATAAAAAACATCCCCTGCGGAGTAAAGGGAATGCAGCAAATAATGATCCGTTGCCAGTCCGGCGGTATAGTGAAGATCCGTACGGATGCCCCAACGGTATTCCGGATTCGCGCAAAGGAATCCGGCTGAGGATGCAAAGGCCGCACCCTGATAGCGCAGCGGAGAGGTTCCTGCGTCGTGATAACTTCCGTAACCTGCGCCCGTATCAAGGTGGAGGTAATTGCGGTTTAGCGGAGCTGTACCTTCCGCAATCAAGAAGGTAATCAGCAAAAGGAACAGGGGAATGAAGCGTTGCGGAAAAATTTTCATATACAAGTTTAAACATAGCACATGTGGCAAACAACGAATTTCTTTTATGAAATAAAGTCATAGTAACATTAATAAG
>JAQULT010000031.1 GCA_028718545.1 Fidelibacterota bacterium
TGGATCGTGATCGTCACCGTTCTGAGCGTCGCCTTTACCTACTGGGGCGTGACCTTTATTCTTGCCGGCCTGCACAGTTACGCATAAAAACATTTTTTTATACATGAACACGGATATAAAAATTAAGTTTTGCGCTCAGGATTTATCTTTTGTACATTTTAACAAACTTAAATCAAAAGCGGAAATGTCATGAAAACATTCATTGTTTCTCTGTCACTTATCCTTAGCGCCACCGTCCTGGCTGCGGAAATTCCCGCCGGCGAGCATGCGCTGGGGACCCGGAAATACGGCGACTTTGAAAAGCCGGAAGCCTGCAAAAGCTGTCATACCGCCATTTACCGGCAGTGGGAACAGGCCATGATGTCCCAGGCCTACACGCATCACTGGGATGAGATCGAATACTGGGATCTGGCAGTGCCGCATTCCGAAAAGGATCCATTTTTCAAGGACGCCGCCGACGGTTGCAACGGCTGCCATGCGCCGCTGGCCTATCTGGCCGGCGATGTGCCGCCTCCGCGTCCGTCCGAGAATTCCCGCGCCAACGAAAGCGTGAGCTGCGACCTCTGTCACAGCATCACCTCCGTGGCGTCGGATCCGGTCAATTTCAACTGGGTGGCCGAACCCGGCAGGACCAAATACGGCGCCAAAGAGGGACTGGCCTCTCCGCACCACATTACCGAATACCGGGATATTTATACGCAGTCCGAATACTGCGGCTCCTGTCACAATGAAATGAATCCCTTCGGCATTATGGTCAAATCCACGCAGATCGAATGGACGGAAGGCCCCTATGCCAAAGAGGGCGTCCCCTGCTTTGTCTGCCACATGCCCAAGGCTCCCGGACGCAGCGCACCCATGGCCGAAGAGGGCATGGTGGCACAGCACGTTTTTCTGGGCGCCCATAACGAAGCCAAGCTGAAAAGCGCCATCGAGCTTTCCATTCATCCCGATGAACGCGAGGTACCCTACGACGGAACCCTGCGCTTTCAGGTGGAGCTGTTCAACGCCAAGGCGGGACATAAGGTGCCGACCGGCTCCGTGGAAGACCGCATCATGTGGTTGGATGTACGAGCCGTGGCGGAAGACGGCCGGGAATATCACCTGCCAGTGGACCTGAAGGGTTTTGACGGCGAGGAATTCACCGTCGCCGCGGACGAGCTGGCGTATGTCGACATGGGCGTTCCCCTGGGATTAAAGGATTTCAAGGGGGTTCAGCGGGACGGCGTTCCCGTCGGCAACCGTATTTTCCGCATGCCGTATCTGGACGAGAACGGCGTGATGACCATCCAGCAGTGGAATACGCGTTCCCTGGGCGTGGATTACCGCATCGCGCCGCGGGAAACAAAGATCGAGCATTTTACCTGGAGCATGCCGGACGACATCGCCTTTGGATTTGTAACCGTGACCGCCCGGCTGTATTATCAAAAACTCGTCAAACCGGTCGCCGATTTCCTGAACGTCCCGGAAGACGAAAGCGAACGGATCCTTATCAACGAAGCTTCCACAACCATTGAAGTATACGATTAAGGGAGGAGATGATGATGAAAAACAATCACGTCCGTATTCTTGTTATGCTTTTTCTTGTGCTGTTCCTGGCGCAGACCGCTGAAGCGGTGCCGGCCTTTGCGCGCCGCTATAAATATTCCTGCAGTACCTGCCACGATCCCTTCCCGAGGTTGAAGGACTACGGCGACGAATTTGCCGGGAACGGCTTCATCGAACCCGAAGAGGAAAAGGAGCGCGATTATGTCACGGCCGGGGACGACAAGCTCTGGCTGAACCGGGATTTCCCGCTGGCAATGCGTTTTGATGCCTATGCTCTTGCGGAAACACAGGGCGATGTGAAATTCGATCTGCAGACACCGTTCGGCGTCAAACTGTTCTCCGGCGGAACGCTGTATAAGAATATCGGTTATTACCTGTATTTTTACCTCTTCGAACGCGGCGAGGTGGCGGGGCTGGAGGATGCCTACATCCATTTCGATAATGTATTCAAAAGCGGACTCGATATCCTGGTCGGCCAGTTCCAGACCTGCGATCCGCTGATGAAACGGGAATTGCGATTAACTTACGAGGATTACCATGCTTATAAGGTCAAGATCGGCGATTCAAATATCAATCTTGCCTATGACCGGGGACTGGCTTTTGCTTACGGCATCGACAAGACCGGTACTGATATCATCGCAACGGTTACGACCGGCAACGGCATTCCGGAGGCCGGCGCGGACCTGCGCTTTGATGCGGACCCTTACAAAAATTTCATGGTGAGGATCGCACAGGGCATTGGCGACCATATCAGCGTCGGCGGTTTTTATTACAGAGGAAAGGAAGATAAAGTCGTTGATGAAGTGCTGACACCCGGATTATCCAATACTGTCACATATTTTGGACCCGACCTTGTTCTAAGTCTCGGTAAATTCGTTTTGACCGGGCAGTATTTGCATCGAGTCGATAGTGATCCTCAGTTTATGGATATTTTAAGTGCAGTTCCAGTTCAAACGGATGCTGTTGTCGCCGAACTCGTATTTGCTCCTAAATATGATCGCTCGAACACATACTGGACATTATTATACAATTACATTGATTCCGGATGGGATGACGCCGATTATCAAACCATTGCCTTCAGCGGTACTTACCTGCTGTCGCGCAACCTGCGGCTTCTGGGTGAATATATCTATGACCTGGAAAAGTCCGGACATCAGTTTATTCTCGGCTTTACCTCGGCGTTTTAAAAAATGGCCCTTAAATCCCTGTTGAAAATACTCCGGGGTAGTGGAATACCAAATTATGATGGGTTATTTCTTGGATGTATCGGCGGAAATATCCAGTAATTCGCTCCAGCGTGTGGTATAGGAGCGGCTGCGCCGTTTCTGTTTGAGTGCATGTTTGTCAAATAATCCCTGGTCCGCCAGGCGCAGCGTACCCCGTCCGTAGCGATCATTCAAAAGATCAACAGTCCGGACCAGCTCCATTTCGCGTGCATCTTCGGGATAGGCGTTGAACAGTTCTTCCTGCAGGCTGTTCTCCTGCACAAAATCCATCAGGATCACACCCGCCTTTTTATAGGCAAACGTCTCCCGGAAAATTCCCTTAAGGGCGTTTTTTGCAATATGGACAAGTGTCAGGGTGTTTTGTGTCGGAGGAAATTTCACCACCGTATTCCGGCAATACTGCGGCAGGTCCTTTCGGAACATATTTGTGTGAATAAAGACCATCATCGATGTTGTACAGGAATGCTGGCGGCGGAGTTTCTCCGCGCAAGTCACCGTGTGCGAAGCCACGGCCTGCTCAAGGAATTCGTAAGAAGTGATCATTTCACCGAAAGACCGTGCGGTACAGATGGCTTTTTTCGGTTTTGAAAGGGACTCGAAGGTAATTGCCGGCTGCCCGAGGAGTTCCTGTTTCATGCGCAGACCGGTAATGGTGAATTCCCGCAGCACAAAGGCATCCGAAAGCTTTATAAAGGCGGCGGCATTCGAAATCCCCATTTTTCCCAATTTTTCCGCCGTGCGCCGGCCGATGCCCCAGATTTCCCGGACAGGGAAATCCGCAAGTATCGCTTCGCGCCCGGCAGTGTCAGTAAAGAGGTAACAAAATTCGCAGTAAGGGTCTTTTTTGGCAATGTGCGTGGCGATCTTTGCCAGGGTCTTGCTGGGTGCCACGCCGATACTGACCGGAATACCCGTATATTGCAGGACCTTTTTCCGAAGTTTTTGCGCCGTTTGCAGGAGCTCCGTGTCACTGCCTTTTCCCAGATCCAGAAAAGCCTCATCGATGGAATAGATCTCGATATCGCGGGCTGATTCGCTCAGGATATTCATAACCCGCCGGCTCATGTCGCCGTATAGGGCAAAATTCGAAGAAAAGACCCGGACCTGTTTGGCTTCGATCAGCTGCCGGTATTGAAACAGCGGAGCCCCCATGGGGATACCAAGCGCTTTGGCTTCATTGCTGCGGGCGATCACGCAGCCGTCATTGTTCGATAATACCACGACCGGTTTCCCGTTCAGTCCCGGATCAAAAACCCGCTCGCAGGAAGCGTAAAAATTATTGCAGTCGACCAGTGCGATCATGCTTTCATCTTTTTTATGACGTAGGTCACAATGCCCCAGATCAGAAAATGGTTATCCTCGCGGACCGGTATGGGTTTGAACTCGCTGTTCTCCGGGATCAGATAACAGCTTTGACCTTCGACATGCACGCGCTTGACCGTGAATTCACCGTCAATATAGCACACCGCAACGGCATCGTTACTGGGTTCCAGAGAGCGGTCGATCACCAGCACATCGCCATCGTGGATCCCTATATTCTGCATGGAATTCCCCTTGACCCTCCCATAGAAGGTGGCGTTCGGGTTTCTGACCAGTTCCCGGTTCAGGTCCAGGCGCATGTCCATATAATCATCGGCCGGGGACGGGAATCCCGCCGAGATATTCCCGGCGTAGGGCAATTCCATTTTCAGGCCGGTGTCGGCCGTATAAAAATCCAGGACTTTCTTTGATTTGATGCGTGTCAGCTTCATGCTCCCTCACAGGGGGTCAAACCCGTTTATAATCATCTTCGTAACGAACAATATCATCCTCTCCAAAGTACGTGCCGGTTTGGATCTCGATTACCGTAGCCGGTTTCGTGCCGGTATTTTCCATACGGTGTTTTTCTCCACAGGGAATATAGATATGTTCGTTAACGGCATAATCGCGGACAGACTCCCCGACACGAATGCGCATATCGCCTTCGGCGACCACCCAGTGTTCGTTGCGTTGCCGGTGTGACTGCAGGGAAAGGCGGCAGCCCGGTTTGACGCAGATCTTTTTGACCTTAAAATGCGGGTCGTCCAGCAGAACTTCAAAACTCCCCCAGGGACGTTCTTCCTTATAGTGCGGATTCAATTTCAGCCTCCTTTTTATTGCGGGCTTTTTCCGGTTTACTGCGAATGATCATATAAAAAGCCGTGAGCAAGGCCGCAGCGGCCAGATATTGCAGCAGGTTCAATGTACTACCGTGAATGAAGTAATCCAGTACAAGCGCGGAGAGCGGCCAGACCAGCTCAAAGATACTTGCGACCGACGCCGGAATGCGTTTCAGTCCAAAGTAATAAATGAACATGGACAGGGCGCCGCTGCTGAAAACGATCAAAACCAGCAGTTTCCAGTGCAGCGGTTCAAGACCGGATATCTGGCTTAGCTGCCCCGACGGGAATATAAAGACCAGTGCCAGAAGCATTGTTCCTCCAAAACGCAATGCCGTAGCCGTTTCGAATCGCAGGTTCCGGGTAAAGTGTTTTCCAAAGACCGTTGAAGATCCGAAGGCGAAGGCGGCCAGCAGTGCATAGAAGGCCGCCGGATCGACCAGACGAATGTCCCGCAGCTGCATTCCCGGTTTGGCAAAGGCAAGCATGTACGCCGCAAGAATGGCGATCAGGGCCCAGATATAAAAATCCCGCCGTAATTGTTCCTTCAGGATCAGCCGGGCCAGCAGCAGTGCGAATACCGGTTGGAGTTTCTGAAGGATCACTACGGTCGCCAGGGTGGTCCCGGTCTGCGGATCGTATGCCGCAAAAAAAGCCCGTGTAATAAACAGTGTTCCCAGCAGTCCGCCCCAAAGGCAGATCCAGCCCAGCGATGCCCAGTCTTGCAGAGGCATTTTCCGGACCTCTTTCCATCCTCTTATAAGGAAAGGCAGCAGGACCAGAAAACCCAGTGCATGTTCAAGAAATACAAGCAATCCGGCCGGAAAGCGATAGAACTGCGGACGGATAAAAACGCCGTCCAGGCTCCAGAGCAGTGCGGCCAGTCCGACAGCCAGCGCTCCGCTTACAATACTGATATTAATCTTTTGCATCGCGGTCCTGAAGATACCTTTCCCTTTTATGCAGGATTTCTTCCAAGTGTTCTTTGTTTTCGCTCAACCAGTGCACCGCATCCTGAAGTGTCTCGGGATCCCGGGCTTTCAGCTTCAGCGTGATCCCCGGGGTTTCCGCGCTGAGATCCATTTCCACAGTAATTCCGGCCGGCAGCTTCAGCGCAGCAAGCATCTCCTTCATATCCTCCTCAAAAGCGGAGATCCCGGGATATCGCCGCCGGTACAGGCAGTTTCGCAAAATATCGATCTCTTGCTCCGGATTTGCTTCAGGCTCCTTTTTCCTACAGTCCTGCAGGCAGCTGTGAAGATCCCTTCCTTCCCGTCTTGCGATTTCCTGAAGCAGAGTGGCAATATTTTCAAGGACATTGATCCCCGGATTCAGCGGAAGAAGGAATTCCAGTGTTTCGCGCAGATCTGCCAGAGAAAAATTAAGAATACGCTTTAGGGGCGCTTTCTTTTGAATAAAATAATCGCTCCAGGCGGCATTATAGGAGCTCAAGATCCGGCAATCCCGAAGCTGTTCCTTTCCCATTCCCAGCCGTTTTGCCCAGATCTGTCTGTCGTAACCCGGGCTGTGGCGGTCCAGTAAAACCAATAGATTTGCAATATCAAAATAACTCGGTGCTCCGCTGATCTGCGCCAGTTTCAGGCATTCCGCAAGAATATCTTCGTATGCCGTATCTTCCGAAAAGATCAGTGCATCCAGCATTACATTTTTGGGGGGTAATTTCCCGGGAATCAGGACCGGGAGCAAGCCTTTGCTGCGCTTCCACAGCAGCGGCAGAAAAGCGCCTGCCAAATTCCGCAACGCCGCATCCTTACGGAATTGAAAACGCCCGTCATCCGGGAGTATATCGCTTGCCTTAACGTGTTGTATGCACTTCATTTCAGCAGATACTACGCATATTTTTACTTTTTGAAAAGAAAAAACATTGTCTTTTCACTCAAAAGGGTTTAACTTGAAACCGTTCTTTGAATAAACTTGCGGTAATATTTTTTGTGAATCAACAAGAATCAACAGGGAGCCCCGCTCATTGCCCGCGGAAATCAGGTCTTCCCGTCATAGTCTTGGCGAAGGCGGGTCAAGAAAGGTTGAACCGGACGGCAGGCACCCACCGTGAATAACGGGTTCATAAAATCACCGCAAGTTTTTTTATTCCCTTGTTTTTTTTGTCGAGGTGTTGAGATATAGATTCAACATTTAAAATTCAATATTCAAAATTAATCCGCAGACTGAAGTTCTCAGCTTCTCAAGTTCTTAACTTCCTCTTCCCGGTGTTCAGTGCTCAAGGTTCAAAAGAATGTCGAGTTGTGGAGGCGTCGAGCTGTCGAGTTGCCTGGCCGCCGGAGCCTTGGCGCAGGTGGGGTGATTTGCTGATATACTTTTTATAAATCAAAAAGCCATCCCGTATATCCTGTCCCAAAGGGATCCCTCCGGGATGATCCTGTCTAAAAGAACGTTGAGTTGTCGAGTCGTTTAGTCGTCGAGTACAAAAACAATATCCGGTATGTTTTATCAATGAAAACCATCCCGTATATCCTGTCCCATGGGGATCCCTTTGGGATTATCCTGTCTTTTTCATCATTTCTGTTTTGTAAATACCCGAAATCCCCTATCTTAACATGATGAAAAAATTTATTCTATTTCTCATTGCCTTTACCTTTGCCACAGCGCAAAGCACACAGCTGAACAATGCCGATTATTTCCGCACTGTGCTTCCCGAAATTGCCAGGACCTGGGAGGGCTATGTGATGCTCGCTTCAGGTGCGGCAGCTGCCGGAATGGCAAGTTTTGCGGACAAGCCTGTCCGCGTATGGATGACACAACGGCAGTACCTTCCTCCGGTCCTGGACAAGATCGGCGACCATTATGTCCACCAATACTGGTGCTTCGGCATTTCTGCTCTGGGGGCTCTGGGGAAGGGCCTGCAGACCGGCAATTATCTGGAGCCTTTCCGTTATTGGACCCTTTCCAACGTGACAACGGTGGGATTGACCTATATTCTGAAATACAGTATTCATCGCGAACGTCCGAACGGCCGCAATCGTTACTCTTTTCCTTCCGGTCACTCCAGCGCGGCCTTCGCCACGGCAACCATGCTGCAGATGTGGTACGGCGGGTCCGTGGGAATTCCTGCTTATGCCCTCGCCGCGCTTACGGCATTCCAGCGTATGGACGATAATCAGCACTGGTTCAGCGATGTTATTATGGGAACCGCGATCGGTATCGCCGTTCCTTATATGTTCTATCGTGGCGAAGAAAAGGCGAAATTGCAGAACGCACCGCTTTTCATTCCGCCGATCGCCGTATCGATACCCTTACATTTCCCGGTTAAAAAGTAAACATGGACCTGCCCTTTCCCCTGATCAAAAAATTGATGCGCTGGTTTGAACAGCGGCGCCGGGAAATGCCCTGGCGCGGTTCGGAGGACCCCTATCATATCTGGGTTTCCGAAATGATGCTTCAGCAGACCCAGGTCACCACTGTTGAAAAGTATTACCCGAAATGGATCGCCCGTTTCCCGGATGTGTTTTCGCTGGCACAAGCCCCGCTTGAAGAGATCCTGAAAGTCTGGGAGGGCTTGGGTTATTATACCCGTGCACGGAATTTTCACAAAGGTGCTAAATACATTGCGGAACACGCAAAGTCCCGCGAACAGCCATTCCCCGATACTTATGAGGAGTGGCTGAAAGTACCCGGTGTCGGACCCTATACGGCAGCGGCTGTTTCCAGCATTGCCTTCCGTTACCCTGCCGCGGTTCTTGATGCCAATGTCCTGCGGGTTATGGCCCGCTTGTTCTGTCTTGAACGCAATACGGCCAGCCCCGGGCTGCGGCGCGAACTTTTTACCGCCATGAACCGCGCATTCTATGATTTTCATCCCGGTTGGGTAAATCAGGCCTGGATGGAACTGGGTTCCCTTCAGTGTAAACCCCGGCCGGATTGCGGCAACTGCCCCATAAAGGATTTCTGCGCTGCTTTTGCCCGGAATGCCGTTGCAGACTATCCCCGGAAAAAAGCCAAAAAGGATATTCCCATCCGTTCCGGCGCTGCTTTTGTCATCCTGCGCGAAAACCGTGTTCTTCTGCTTCGCAGACCCGCGGAAGGATTTCTTGGGGGACTCTGGGAATTCCCATCCTATACACTGCGGGAAAACACGAAAAAGGACAGCTATTTCCAGGATTTTATCCGCAATAATCACCTACTGCCCGAATCGGAAGCCCTGGCCTGTATCCGGCACAGCTATTCACATTTTCATCAGGATATGCAAATCTATAAAACCGAACTGCGGGGGAACTGGAGCAATCCGGCCTGGACCGCCTTATGCTGGGCGGACCCGGAAAAGGCGAAAGCCCTGCCGCTGAGCGGACTGACACATAAGATACTTCAGTCTCTCCGCCTGACCGGTTCTCTGCCGGCGGAAAAGATAAATTAACTTGCCAATGTGCGTAAATACCCGTAAAATCTTTCCACTATGAAATTCAGTAAACGCATTGCCTGCCTTCATGATCTTATTCAATCGAGCGAACGTGTTTTAAGAGATACTGTACCGAAGGGCTATCTGGACCTTTCTTCTTCGGTGCCTCCCTTCCCGGTACCCGGAGCATTGTTAAACGCCGCCCAGGAAATCATCCGTTCGGAAAATCTGAACTATACCGAAACCTATGGCCTGCCCAAACTGCGCGAGGCTCTGGCGGAAAAACACAACCTGCCATGGGGAAGTGCCGGAGTGACTATTACGACCGGCACCTCTGAAGCCCTATTCTGTGTGATCGCGGCCTTGCTGGATCCCGGCGAAGAATTGCTGGTCCCCGCGCTAACTCTGCGTGCACATAAAGCCGTGAGTCTCTTTTTTTCGGGCAGTATCCGGGAATATCCCATTTCCATGCTTTCTGCAAATCAAATCCGTGCGGAAGAGATCATTGCAATGATCGGAGAGCGGACAAAGGCCATTCTGGTTAACAATCCGCTGATTGCTACGGGACAGCTTTTTCATCCGGATGAATTCGCAATTTTATCGCAGTACTGCAAAGAGACCGGCATTTTTATTCTTGTCGACGAGTCTTTTTACGAGATCCATTACCCGGGTTACGATTCGGCTTCCTTTGCCGGTTACGACGATCATGTGATCAGTTTTTCCAGCATGACCAAGCTTTTCAGTATGAGCGGACTGCGCATCGGTTGGCTTTTTGCGGCAGCGGATATAACCGAAGCTATTAACTCTGTACGCTATATCTCGTCTACCTGTGCAAATACCTTCTCCCAACGTTTTGCTTTAAGAATGACGGCAGGCCTGGGAGCCGAAAACCGGGAAAAACTGCTTTCTCTTCTGCAAAATCGCAGGAAACTGATGCTCGAGACCCTGCAGCAGCACAATTTTCAGCATTATGTCAAACCTTATGCCGGGTATCATGTTCTGCTCAATATCCAAAAAGAGCTTAAAAATCCACGGCCGGATGCGGAATTTGTTCAGGTGCTTAAAGAACGTCATGAGGTCATTGTCACGCCCGGCAGCCGTTTCGGACTTGCAGCCGAAGGCTATATTCGCATTTCCTTTGCCACCGATGAAGCCAATATTCAGCGCGGCGTTGCGGAGATCCGCGCCTGCGTTGACGAATTGAATTTATAAAAAGTGGGGTTTTCCCCAATGAAAAGCAAACGGTTTATCCCGGTGATATTCGTTTTCTTCCTTTCTGCCCTATTTGCAGGAAACGCCCTGCACTTCGTTGAACTTGGTAATTTTCCGCTGGAAAACGGCCAGCAAATTATTGATTGCCGGATCGGATACCGTATCTACGGAAACATTAACAGCGACAGTTCCAATGTAATCCTTTATCCATGCTGGTTCGGGGGCACTTCGGAACATATCGGCGCCCTGATCCGGATCCACGCCTTTCTGGACACCACCCGTTTTGCCGTTTTGGCGCTGGACGCATTGGGGAATGGTGTCTCTTCCTCACCTTCGAACAGCGTTCTTCAGCCGGGAAACCATTTCCCCGATATTTCGATCGCCGACATGAGCACGGCGGCATATCACGTGTTGCAGCAGTTCCATATTGACAGGCTTCATGCTGTTGTTGGCGGTTCCATGGGCGGTATGCAGGCTTTTGAGTTTATCGCCGCTTATCCCGGCGTTGCGGATAAAGCGGTGATCTATGTGGCCTCGCCAAGAGCGTCCGCCTACGATCTGTTGCGCTGGGAAGCGGCCCGCAGGATCATTGAACTGGGCCGCGATCACGGACTCCCGGAAGCCGAATATATGCTGCCCCTGCAGATCAACCAGACACTGAACGGCAAATCTCCCGACTTTTTTTCCCGTGAAATGTCCCGGGAAGATGTAACGGATCTTCTGAAGAATCTTCAAAGTTATAAACCCGGCATTTTCCCCGCCGATAATTTCTATTGCCAGTCCGGTGCAATCATCCGGCACGATATCAGCCGTCACGATAACAACGATCCGGAGCGTACGGCAAAAAGAATAAAGATCCCCCTGCTGCTGATCGTCAATAAACAGGACCATCTGGTTGCGCCCTGGCCTGCCATGGAATTTGCAAAGAAAAACGGAGCCAAATTACTGGTACTGGATAATAACCGCGGACATCTCGGCATTACCCATGAGATCGCAAAGGTCCGCAAGGCAATGAACCGTTTTCTCAGACAGCGATAAGAAAGGATTCCATTATGAACATTTTACGGATCAATGATTCCGCCCCGGATTTCAACCTTAAGAATGCGGAAGGAAACACTTTTACCCTGCGGCAGTTCCGCGGCAAACCCCTGGTGTTGTATTTTTATCCCAAAGATGATACTCCCGGCTGTACAAAAGAAGCCTGCAGTTTCCGTGATGATTACCGGGAATATACCCAAAACGGGATTGTCATTATCGGTATCAGTGCCGACAGCCCGGAATCGCACCGGCGTTTTGCGGAAAAATACGATCTGCCTTTCATCTTGCTTTCCGACCCGGAAAAGCACGTGCTCAAGGCCTACGGTGCCTGGGGAGAAAAAAGCATGTACGGGAAAAGGTATATGGGTGTGATCCGCAAAACCTTCCTGATCGACAAGGACGGAATAATTGCCAAGATTTATCCAAAGGTCCGGGTGAACGGACATTCCGAAGAAATCCTGAAGGATCTTAATATCAAATAATTTTCATGCTATGAATTTTAGGAATGGTGCCGGGAAATGGAGTGTGGGAGTATGGGAGTATCGGAGAAGTGGAGAGTCGGGAAAAAGGGAAGTTAAGAACTTGTGAAGCTGAGAAGTTTAGTCAGCGAAATAATCTTGAATTTTGAATCTTGAATTTTGAACTTTATGCGTTGAGCGCTGAGCAATGGAGAGAGGGAGAAGCGGAGGGGCGGAGAAATCAGTCGCCTTCAAATTCGATCTGTTGTGTGATCAGGTCGATCTCTTTCTTAAATCCGTTATCTTCCCGGCAGCGTTTTCCGATCTCGCGAACACCGTACATAATGGTGGTATGGTCCCGTCCCCCGAGACGTAGTCCGATGGTCTTCAAGGAGGCGTCACAGAGATTCCGGCACAGGTACATCATAACCTGACGGGCCTGAGCCACTTCTTTGCGCCGGCCTTTTCCGATTATTTCATGGGGACTGACCTTATAATAGCGTGTCACAACATTCTGCACGGTATCAATGGAAATAATGCGGTTTCGCTTAACACCTTTAATATCCATTAAAACGGATTTCGCAAGGCCAAGGCTTATATCCGTATGGCTCAATGAACTGCGTGCCAGCAGGGTGGTCAGCGCACCCTCAAGTTCGCGGATATTTGAATTGATGTTTTGTGCAACGAATTCAACAACCTCATAGGGAATATCGAGATTTTCAGTCAGGATTTTGTGCTGGAGTATGGCAATGCGCGATTCCAGATCCGGAGCCTGCACATCCACCATCAAACCGGAAAGAAAACGGGACACAAGACGCTCTTCCAAACCCTCTAACTCCTTCGGGGGCCGGTCCGAAGTGATAACAATTTGTTTATCACGCTGGAGTAAGTCATTAAAAATGTGAAAGAACTGCTCCTGTGTCCCTTCTCTTAAACGCAAAAATTGCACATCATCTACCAGAAGGATGTCCGCCTGCCGGTATAACATGCTGAAGTCATTTTTGCTGTTATTTTTGATTGCATCGATAAAGTCGCGCATAAAGGTATCAACGGAAACATACATTACCCGGCTGTAGGGATCGCGTACACGAACGCGGTTCCCGATAGCCTGTAACAAATGGGTCTTTCCCAAACCCGTGCCGCCGTAGATAAACAGCGGGTTGTAAGAGCGTCCGGGATTTTCCGACACCGAAGATGCCGCAACCTTGGCAAATTGATTATGCGGTCCTTCAACAAATTCTTCAAAGGTATAGCGGCTGTTAAACGTCGAATAGTAATCTTCCGTCATCACTTTTTTCAGGGACAGGGACGGAGAATGTACCGGACTGTCGGCGGCTTCCGTTTCGATCTTCGGTGCCTGGGGCTGAAGATTCCGGTTGATGATGAACTGCACTTTCCGGTTTGCCGGAAAATACTTTTCAATAATCGGCGCCAGTGTTTTCCAGTAATTGTATTCAATGAACTCAATATGAAATTTATTCGGCGCGGCCAGCGTGAGGATATCGTTTTCATCGGAACAATATTGCAGCGGAAGAAACCAGGACGAGAAACTCTGCGGATTTAAGGTGCCCTCAAGATCCTTTAAGCATGCACCCCATTGCAGTTCCCCCTTTGATCCGCCTTGCTCCGGGCTGTAGTTATCCACACGACTTTCCATTGTTATCCACATTTTACCCACACAATATTCACAGTACCTAAATTGTTCTTATATTCTAATTATCAAATACTTGTATCATTCTTTCCGCGCGACATTAAAAATATTAACCCTGACACACTTGCTTGCTGTTTAACTTATACACATCTTATCCACATTCATGGCGTGTTTTAACTTAAACTATTTCACCGAAAATTCCAAATAAATATTTGGATTTTTTCTTTTTTTTTCATCAGCCCCGAGGGGCCGTTCGGTCCATATCTATGATCCGCATCACATTTTCAAAACTCCCATCGGCAGAATGCATGCTTTCCCGCGGTGATTTTTCGTATTATATTATACGGTAACGCTGATGAAGGAGATCACATGAACCGTAATATCCGCTTATCCGATAATATTTATTATGTGGGCGTCAATGACCGGCGTACGCATTTATTTGAAAACCTCTGGCCGCTGGATCAGGGGATAAGTTATAATGCCTATCTGATCAAAGATAAAAAGAATGTCCTGATCGATACGGTTGAGATATCCAAGACCGAAAACCTTATCCGGGAACTGAAGGCCATTCTCGGGGATGCACCGCTGCATTATCTGGTCGTTAACCATACCGAACCGGACCATTCTGGTGCTCTCTATGCGCTGTTGAAAGTCTGGCCGGAACTTTGCGTTGTGGGCAATAAAGTGACTTTCCGTTTTCTTGACGGCTTTTACGGAGCGGCCGCCAATACGCTCGTCATTGAGCACGATGATGTGCTGGAAACCGGTTCCTTGCAGCTGCGTTTCTATTCCACGCCCATGATCCACTGGCCGGAGACAATGATGAGCTTTGAAGAAAAGAACGGCATTTTGTTTTCGGGTGATGCCTTTGGGAGTTTCAAGACCCTGGACGGCGGGATTTTTGATGACGAGATCGATCCGGCAGATTATGAAGACGAGATGCGGCGCTATTACTCCAATATCGTCGGCAAGTACGGAAAGAACGTCCAGCGCGCTTTTACCCTGCTGGAAGATCTGCCCATCAAGATCATCGCATCCACGCACGGGCCGGTGTTCCGCAAGGATCCGGGCTGGGTGCTGTCGCGCTATGCGCGCTGGAGCCGGGAAGATACCAGGCCGGGTGTCGTGCTGATCTACGGTTCCATGTACGGACATACCGAAGAAATGGTGGATTACACGGCGCGCTGTCTCAAAGAGGCCGGTGTTCCCCGTGTCCTGGTCTACGATGCTTCAAAAACGCATGCTTCCCATATTTTGAGCGCAGTTTGGGAATACAATGGCGTCGTACTGGCTTCTCCGGCATACAACAATGAACTTTTTCCTTCCATGAAAAACGTAATCGAGAAATTCCTCGAACGGAAAATGGCAAAGCGCCTTGTCGCCGTAATGGGAATTTCCACCTGGAGCGGCGGCGGAGTTAAGGGTCTGCTGCAGCTGACCGAGGCGCTTGGCTGGGAGATCGTCGCGGATGCACATGAGGCAAAATATGCAGCCGGACCTGCCGATCTTGAAAAATGCAGAGCGCTGGCAAAAACCCTTTCGCAGCGCGTTTTAAACTCCTGATGTCTTTTCCCGGATAGTGATCCTGAAAATACAAAAGCCCCGACCTTGCGGTTCGGGGCTTTTTGCGTATCGAAGGATTATCGTATCAGCGCCGGCAATACCGGTCGGTGCGACCGTTACGCGGCATGTCCGAATAGTAACAATCTTTCCGCTGATTTCGATGGGAACGCTTCATATCCATACGGGGGCCATTGCCCTGTTCCAAATATTGATGATAACGTCCCATTTGCAGATATTTTTCTTCTCCGACCGCAGCCCGAAGGGCAACGCGATGCGCAACCCGTTCTTTATTGAGCCTGGTGCGCAAAACGCTGAGTTTATCGAGTGCGGCATCCAGCTCTTTCCCGGATTTTCCGGAAGCGATCATCTGCTCGATCTCCATGTTCAGCACACGGATCTCCGCACGCAACGGCAAGGCTTTTTTCTCAAATTCCAGCTTTGCCTGGTACAGCTGCTTCTGCTCGTCCGTGCTCAGAACACACGCTTTCCCGTACATGCCCGTTCCGGGCGTACTTGTCATTGGCATGTTCCGGCCGTCTTTTCCCCTGGCGGCCATTGCGATACCCGCAACCAGCAGCAGGGTCAGGATGATGGTTTTTCTGTGTTTCATGTCTATCTCCTTTTTTTATTTTTTACGGTGTTTTTTACCCGGAGTATCGTTGCCGTAACGTTCTTTCAGTTCCCGCGATAATTCATTCCGGAAATGGTGATCGAAAAAGATAAAGTGCAACACCTGCTCCGGACGGAGAAATTGTTCCAGGTCCACATAAAAAGCGGCATCCAGTTCGATCTCTTCAAGAGCAAGCTGTTTAACCTGATCCTTATAGCGTTCAAGCCCGGCTTTGTCAATATTCTTTTTTTCATAGGCGTCCTTGCTGAGCATTGCCGTTTTGTGATGTATCAGGCGTTTTTGATCCTGATAACTCCGGTGCAGGGGGAAAAACCGTTCGGCTTGTTCTTCACTCAGGGAAAGATCCTCGGTCAGCCGGAAGACCATGAACTGATAATAGGCCGGACGTGAAGGAGGCGCATCCTGCATCCATCCCTTTGCGGACAGCATTGCAGCTATCATGATCCCCAATAATAAAATGACTGTCTTTTTCATAAGATTCTCCCAGGGCTTCCCTTAAAACAGGTTTTCCAGTTCTTCGATATACTCATAGCTGGCCAGATATTCAATGATATTTTCTCTGCTGATCTGCGGTTGCGGCAGGATCTCGGCATTGGAGACCAGGTATAATTCATCATCGGGAACCGCCGCCAGTGAAGGAAGGTCCGCAGTCCCGTTCCGGAACAGTGAAAAGAGCACCAACAGAATGACGGCTGCGGCGCTGAGGGTGCGCCTGCCGAATACAAAAAGATCATGCCGGCGCATACCGCGATGAATGCGCTGATAGTTTTCGCTGCGCCGCGCTTCCGAAAGTCCGGGCTTTTTTTCTTCTTCGAACTTTCTGAAGAACGTAAAAAGCGCCCGGCATGCGGTACAATGCTTCAGGTGTTCAGCTGCCTCCGGATAGCCCAGTGGGCTCTCCAGCATTTCCGGAAAGTATTCTTGTACATGTTCACATTTCATCTTTAACAACCTGTTTCAGTTTTTTTACTGCTTTATGGTAGAGGACTTTGGCACTGTTCTCGGTTGTACCCAGGTTTATTGCCGTGTCGCGGAAGGACAATTTCTCGTAGACCCGCGCTTCAAGGACCCGCCGTTCCATGGGAGTCAGGAGTTCCAGCCATTCGGACCGGAAATCCCGGGTCGTTTCGCTGTCTTCAGTTTGGGGATGTTCATATTCGCGATACTCATCCCAATGTTTCGTACGGTTGCGTGTCACGAAATTCAGCGCATGATTGGTCGCAATGCTGTGCAGCCATCCGTAGGGCGACGCTTCGCCGCGAAAGGTAGCGCGTTTCCGGTAAGCCTTCAAAAAGACCTCCTGCGTACAGTCCAGGGCGTCATCCTCATTCCCGACAATGTGAAAGATCGCAGTGTAGATCCGGTCATGGTAATTTTTGATCCACGTTTCAAATTCTTGCTTTTTTACCATGTCCTGACCTGTTACTCATTAATAAGACCCCGAACAGCGTAAAACGTTAACGATTTTTTAGTGATTTTATTCAGAGGAAGGAAGTTGCTTACTGGCGCGGGCGCCCATTTCGCGGATCTCGTTGGCGCGGCTGATCAGATTTCCCCGGCCGCTGCTGAGCTTGTTGACAGCAGCATCGTAGCTGCGCCGCGTAATATCCAGTTGTTTGCCGATCTTTTCGATATCTTCGTAAAAAGAGACAAATTTATCGTAGAGCGCACCGCTTTTTATTGCGATGTCCAGGGCATTTTTTGCCTGATTTTCCTGCTGCCAGATAAACGAGACCGTCCTTAGGGATGCCAGAAGCGAAGACGGACCGATAATAATGACATTTTTCTGAATGGCGTACTGATACAGGGACATATCGTTCTCCATCACGGTGGCAAAAACCCCTTCCACCGGAATGAACATGAACACATAGTCCGGAGAGAACACGTTCTTCAGGTTTTGATAATGCTTTTCATGCAGACTGTCGATATGTTTTTTCATTGAGAGCATCAGGGATTTCCGGTGCTGCTGCATTTCGGCTTCGTTTTCGGCATGCAGATATTTATCATAATCAATAAAAGAAACCTTGGAATCAATGATCAGATGTTTACCTTCTGGAAGCTTGACCATTACGTCCGGTTGCAGTCGTCCGCCTTCTTCGGTAAAGGAGGATTGCGTTTCATATTCGAGTCCTTTCCTGAGCCCGGACATTTCCAGTAGCCGCGAAAGGATCAGTTCGCCCCAGTTGCCCTGTTTTTTAACGTCTCCCTTCAGTGCGCGGGTCAGGTTGCTGGTTTCTTCGGTGATCGTCTGGTTCAATTTCTGCAGATCTTCGATCTTGGTGCTTAACACCGTCATGCGGTCCGCCGTTCCCGAATTCAATTCTTCGATCTTCTTCCGGAACTGTTCCAGATCCTTTCCGATGGGCTCCAGTACCATTTTGATTTTATCCGTGCTTTTGCGGTCTTTTTCTTCAAAGATACGGTTCGCCAGGTTTTCAAAGCGCTCACTCAGAGCTTTTTGCAGGACCTCATTTTGTTCGGCATTTTTTTTCAGCAATTCATTCTCCGTCTCGCTGCGGATCAGCTGTCCGGATCTTTCCGTAAGTGCACGGTTGAGTTCCGTATTTCCGGCCAGATACTTTTTCCGGAGAAATAAAAAAATGATGCCGACAAGCAATGCCCCCAGCAAGCAACCGGCAATAAAAAAAAGGTATTCCATACTGACCTCTATTTATTCTTGTTCAGCGGACCCGTATTCCGGCTCAAGGCAGAGAGTCGCTTTTTGCAGCGTTTGATCATTTCATAGCTGGCCTTGTCTTCACCGACCTGCAGGAAACTCCGGAGAGCCTCCGGCCACGCTTTTCGCTTATAGTAATCAAGTCCCTCTTCATAATGGCGTTTCCGGCGAAGATCTTCCTTGGTGTGTTCGCCATAACGGGCCATAACCTCGTAAATGGTCATCAAACCCGGATTTCCGTTAATCGTTACCGCGCCGATCTTCCGGGTCAGGATTTCTTCATGAATATACGCATTGGTTGCATTGTCAACCAGAATATTTGTTTTATAATTCGCGCATTTTTTCTGGAGTCGCGAGGCCAGATTTACCGTTAAGCCCATTATGTTGTATTCGTACTTTCCAAAATACTCCATCATGGTCGCAAACATATTGCCCGAGCATATCCCGATCCTTGCGGCAAGAGGGAATTCCCTTCCTTTGATCTCAATGGGGTCGAGGCCCCGAATCAATTTCTGCGCCTCAATAGCACAGTTGACCGCCAGTTCCGCATGCCGGGAGCAGCTTTGTTTGTCGTGGCCGAATACGGCAATAACGCCATCGCCCTGTATTTGAACAATAAAACCGTAATGGTCTTCCACACATTTGATCACGGGCAATAATACTTTTTTTAAAAATTCATAGGTCCCTCTCGGAAGCAGGCTTGCGGATATCCGCAGCGAGTTTTCAATATCCAGGAACATGACCGTTCCGGTCATATCTCCAAAAAAGAAACTTTCAACTACCGGTATCTCCTCCGGATCGAATTCCCGAACGATCATTTTCTTTTCCACTTGTTTCTCCCTTTTATTTATTGATGCTCTCCTTTTTATTTATTATCAAAAATTAAAGTACCGAAGCATTGTGGCTGATGAAAATTCAATTCCCCGATCGCTTTCCATGCACCCCAGTGGGGATGCGAGGTTTTATCGCCGCACTTGTAAAAATTCGCCCGCCACCGTGAACCCCGCAATGCCTGCAGCGGCGTATGACAGGCAAAAAACGCCAGGGGTATATGGATCGAAATACTCCAGTTCATCTGGTCCCGGATCTCCGGATCCACGATGGGTGGCAGAGAACTGCGGATATCCAGTGTTCCGGCCAATTCCGGTGCCAGGGGCCGTATATCGCGGCGTTTCCCGTTCTCATCACGGCGCGGATCGACAATATAGTTGACATGGAGCGTTCCGCCGGCATTGATCTCAAAATTATAGTAGCCGGGAGCGCCCGGAGGCTGCAAAAAACATTCCACACAACTGTCTTCGTGGACTTTGGAATTATACTCGGTATGCAGTGAACGGACATAACGGTCCTTTACCCGGAAACGCAGATAAATACCGGTATCATTATAGAACATGCGGACTTCCGTTTTCGGATGGTGCTTACTACTTTTTGGATGAAAGTGTGCTATATGCAGCGAATCGGCAGCCTGCCAGCTGTTGTCATTTTCATCTAACGCCCCCAAGTTCCGGGTAGGGATCTTCCAGACAAAATACTCTTCGTTCAACTTTCCCTCAATTTATATATATAATCGTTAATAATATATTGCACCGGAATGCACTTTGTCAACTATTTTATTGTTTTTCAAGCCACAATAAAAGTATTTCCCCAATGATCTGCAGACTGCGGGGTGAGCAATATGCGGGAAGGTCGCGGGTCGTATGCCAGAGATTTTTTCCCGCGTGCGTATAATGAAAATCGATCAGGTTGATCGTGGGGATTTTTGCTATACGGTTCAGGGGAACATGATCGTCATAGATCTCCGGTCCCGCCTTACGAAGAAAAACATGGGCATATCCGTTTTTCGCAGCCATGTCCCAGACTTCCGCGACCAGATCCGGCGCGTAACGGCTGCTGTTAAGCTCGACCGGGACGCTGAGTTCCGCATCGCCGATCATATCGATCAGTATCCCTTTCTGCGGCAGGGGCGGGACGGGGTTCCGGGCATAGTATTCCGATCCCTGACAGAAATAGGTATTACTGCCTGCAATGCCCATATCTTCAGCATCCCAGAAGACCAGATCAACACCAATGCCATTGCTAAAGTCTTTTATATAAGGCAGCAGTTCCAGCAGTACTGCCGTGCCGCTGGCACCGTCATTGGCCCCGGGAACGGGTTTTTTGGGAAAAAACGGATCCAGCTCCGCCTCCGGGCGAGTATCCCAATGCGTGCTGAACATGATGCGCCGGGAGTTGCCGGAATCAAAGCGGGCAATAATATTCCAGGCTGCCACCGTATCCCGGGCAAAAGGCTGATAGGCTGAAAATTCCTGAATGATGACCGTATCGGCGTACTCACGACAAAGCGTTACGATCCAGTCGCGGCAGACAAGGTGCGTTTCACTGCCGGGTATACGCGGACCCATAGCTACCTGTTTTTCCAGATATTCAAAAGCCCGGAAACCGTCAAAAGGCGTAAGTCCTCCGAAGAGCTGAGCAATCAAAACGGTTCCTAAAAGGAGTTTTTTCATTGTTTATCCGCTGATCCGAATGGTCACGGTTACTCCGAAATCTTTGTAATCATCCTTTTTGTTCTCTCCGTCCAATTCCTGGGTAAGATCAATACGCTGACCGTACTTAAAGAACAAGCGTCCGTCGATGTTCTTGCTGAAACGGTAGCTTAACTGCGGTTCGATCTCCCAGTTTACCCGGTAATTGTTCGGATCTCCAAAATACAGATCCCCGTTGTTTTTTACAATCTTTTTATCCATCCCGTATTTTCCCTGCAGAGAAAACGATATCTCATTTTTCATATTGATCACGCCGATCTTTTTAATAAAGGGGACAGGAATGCTCAATCCCTTGTTGTAGGAATAAGACAAGTTGAAGTTCATATTATCCTGATAGGTCCGCGTAATACTTGAATTGAGGAAGTCCAGGGTGACGTCTCCCCGGTTGTCGGTTTTGATCATTTTATTGTAGCCGATATCGATACTGAGATTTCCTTCAAATCTGAAACTGGCCTTGATAAGCGGATTGAAACTCAATGTGTAGGTTGATGTTTCTTCTCTCATATAGTAATTCCCGGTTTCTTTATTGAAACGGTAACGGACATTTTCGCTGGAAGACATGGCATGTTGTAAATTGATGTTTTTGATAAATCCCAGTTTCCCTTTGAGCCAGGTATGCTGGCTTGGTGTAATGCGCCAGTTCAAAGAATAGTTCGGAGCAATAAAACCTTCTTTTCCCGTATCTCCGATAGGAATAAAATTCCGTGTGATCAGCGAATCGTAAGGCAGCACTTCCAGGGTATCGTTAAAGGTAACGATGTGAATATATTCATCGTAATAATCTCCTTCACTGGTCTTGAACTGGTACCTTCGTCCGGTCGAATTGCTTTGTTTGTAATCCAGGGTTAAATTCAGATATCGGGTCAGTTTCACGCCGCTGCCAAGGGACAGGGAGCGCTTAAGGTCGTTGGAAAAGGGCGTCGTTACCGAACCTGCAAAGGCATTGGTCGGCAGGAACATCTCTTCATCAAATCCATAGCGGTATTTGTAGGCGATATTCTTATATATCTTCAGAGAATCCAGGCCGCTGACACCGTTGTTTCCTTTGCT
>JAQULT010000032.1 GCA_028718545.1 Fidelibacterota bacterium
CCTTCGGAATGTTTCATCAGCTGTTTAAAAAAGATCCATGCAAACACCAATGCCAGGATCGATGCGGCAGGGACGATCCAGAAAAATGGATTTTGGACTCCGAACATGCTATCTCCTTTTTTTATCAAAATTCATACCGGGGAATAATAAGGATAACGGCGCTTTGTATCAAGCTTTTTTGGTTTTCCGGGAAGGCTTTTCGGGATATGCGGGTTCCGGAATGAACTTGCTCTGCACCTTTAAAAGCCGGATCACGTCGATCAGCAGATCCTTGGATCCGGTCAGGATCGTCAGGTATAACACGGAATTCCGGGTGCTTGTTTCTCCCGCCTTGATACGCTCCACCTGATTCTTCTGATATTCGCCGATCTCGTCCAGCAGGCGGAGCTGTGCGCGTTTCATAGCTTCTTTCTGTTCAAAATCCTGGCTTTTAACCATTTCGGAAACCGTTTCGAAAATCAATTTCAATTTTTCATGCAGAGCTTTCAGCTCTTCGTTCTGCACTTCTACAGTACCACAATGATTATTGTCGATATGCTCGTAACAGGCCAGGATCAGATTGTCCAGACTGTGCGAAAATTCGCGGATATAGTGCAGCATCTGCAGATAGAAATGACCGTATTCCACCGCTTCTTCTTCCAGTCCCGGCAGCCGGGCCGCATAATTGTTCCTTCGATTCTTGGTTTCCAGCAGCAAGCCTTCGGCTTCGTCTTTCAGCTGTTTCAGCTCTTTGCGGTCTTCCCGGTGCAGCGCATCGATGGTCCGGCCCAGCATATCCGGGACAAGCTCCAGGATTCCGGTGGTATAGTTGTTGCATACGCTTAAAATATTATCTTCCTCATATTCCCTCTTCTTCTCAAGCGCTTCTTTTTCTTTTTTATTAAAACGGAATACGGAGCGCACAAAAAGAAAGACCGCAAGCAGGAATAAAAGAACAATGGCGACCATTTTCCCGAAATAGATGACAGCCGCGAAAAGCATCGAAACTGTGAAAGCGATCAGGGCTGTCATAAACCAGCCTCCGATCACGGTGAAGACGCCCGTAACACGGTAAACGGCGCTTTCACGTCCCCAGGCACGGTCCGCCAGTGTGGTGCCCATCGAGACCATAAAGGTGACATAGGTGGTGGAAAGCGGCAGTGACAGCGAAGTCGCAAGGGCGATCAGCGAGCTGGCAATGGTAAGATTCATGGAGGCACGGATCATGTCAAAGGACTGCTCCTCCGCAGCATTCGCAGTAACGGGACGCGTGAAGCGGGAGCTGACGAAATTCTGCACCCGCTGCGGGACATAGCGCTGCAGAAATTGGGCGGCGGAAAGCGATGCGCGCACGATGGAACGGGAAATTCCCGTTGATCCAAAACGCTCTTCTCCGGCATCCTGTTTGGCCATGCTTAATTCGGTTTTACTGACATGCCGTGCTTTTTTGGATGTCCAGAGCGTTATGACCATGACTAGCCCCGCCAGCAGCAGCATATAGGTTTCTGTTTTAACCTTCCCGGACAAAAACGCCATGGAAAAGGTCTCGGGGTCTGCACCGGGAGTTGCAGCAAAAGCTTGAAAGGATTTGAAACCTGCCAGCGGCACACCGATAAAGTTTACCAGGTCGTTTCCCGCAAAGGCAAAAGCCAGGGCAAAGGTACCGAACAGTATGACCATACGCGGCACATTGGCCTTGAACAGCCAGGTCGCCAGCTGAATGATCAGCGCCCAGCCCAGGAAAGAAAGGCCCAGAATCAGCCAGGTATGGTTCTGGATCCAGTTTGTGGCTTCTGCCGTCATGAAGGAAGAGCCGTCGGCGCCTTTGATCAGAATAAAGTAAGTAATTATGGCAATACAAAAGCCGCCCCAGAGCGCCCCGAAACGTTTCAGATTCTTCTTATAGCGGAAAGTAAAGAACAAGCGTGTCAGAAACTGCACCACTGCGCCAACGGTAAATGCAATGATCACCGAGAGCAGGATACCCGAGATGATGAGCAGGGCTTTGTCGGAATTGATAAAGCGCGGCATTTCGGAAAGCGAGATCGCCGGATCGCTGCCGATCTTGATCAGACTGACAGCTACCGCAGCGCCCAGCAATTCAAAAACAATGGAGACCGTTGTAGAGGTTGGCAGACCCAGAGAATTATAGGTGTCCAGTAAGATAATATCCGTCAGCATAACGGCCAGATAGATGATCATCACCTCGGAGAACACAAACTCCTGGGGATGAAAAATGCCCTTACGGGCAACTTCCATCATACCACTGGAAAAGGTGGCGCCAATAAAAACGCCAAGACTGGCGATCAGCATGATGATCCAGTTCTTGGCCGCCTTTGCCCCCCGGGCGGAATTCATAAAATTCACGGCATCATTGGTCACGCCAACGATCAGATCCGACACTGCCAGAAAGAAAAGCACGGCGACCATAGCGATGTAAACTGACATTATATGGCTCCTCGCATCACACTGAATTTAATACACCGCAATCCCGGCACAAAATAGTTTTTTGGGAAAATTTCCATTCTTTTCCGTCATTCTTTCCCGCTTTATTTAACAGGATCAACGATAATATTTGCTTTGTACTTTCAATAGGCGGACCAGGTGAACCAAAATATCCCGTATCCCATAGAGCAATGTCATATACAGCATTGTATTGCGGGTGTTTGTCTGACCGTTTTTGACACGCCGCACCTGATTGATTTGATAGCTGCTGATAAGATCAAGCATTTTTTCCTGGCTGCGCTTGATCTTTTCTTTTTCCTTGAAATCCTGCGTATCAATCGCTCCGGCAACGGAGGAAAAGATTTGCTCCACGCCCTTGTGCAGTACGCAAAGTTCCTCGTACTGTTCTTCTATGATACAACGGTGGTTGTTCATAATATGCTCATGGGCTGCATTGACAAAATACTCCGTGCTATGCGAGAATTCCCGGATGTAATGCAGCATTTGCAGATAGAATTGTCCGCATTCCAGCGAATCTTCTTCCAAGTTCCGGAGATTGACGGTGAAATGATTTTTCCGGTTTTTCGTATCCAGAAGCAAAAGATTGATCTTCATCTGGAGTTGTTTAATATTTTTACGGTCACCGGTATAAATGGCTTCAACGGTGTCCTTCAGCAATTCGGGAATATAGTTCAGAATCCTGCGGGTATGCTGATTGCAGATGCCGAGAATATCTCCATCTTCTTCTTTGCGCAAGCTGTTCGCGATCTCCGTTTTACGGTGATGAGCAAATGTCCGGTACAGCACATAGATGGAAAAGAGAAAAAGAAGCACGACGGCGATAATGCCGCCCCAGTCAATGATGAATGCAAAGATCATAGAAACGCTGAGGGCAATAAAAGCGGTCAGGAACCAGCCGCCGATGACCGTAAAAACTCCGGCTATGCGGTAAACGGCGCTTTCGCGTCCCCAGGCACGGTCTGCCAGTGAGGTCCCCATCGAGACCATAAAGGTTACATATGTCGTGGACAAGGGCAGTTCAAAAGAGGTTCCAAGCGCAATAAGACAGCTGGCAAGAGTCAGGTTCATGGATGCCCGGATCATATCAAAGCTCCGGGCTTCGTCTCCCGAACCGGGAAGGGTATTGGCAAAACGTTTGTCGAAAAATTCCCGGGCTTTTTCCGGAATTAGTTTGTTGAAAAATTCATTGACGACCACTACGGCATATACAATGGCCCTTGACACGCCGGTAGAAGCAAAACGTTCTTCACCGATATCCTGGCGGGCAATGCTTAATTCCGTCTGACTGACATGCCGTGATTTTTTGGAGAACCACAGGGTCAGGATCATGACAGCTCCCGAGATCAGCAAAAGGTAGGTCTCGGTTTGGATACTGCCGGTCATGAATTTCATGGAGAAAGTGGCGGGATCCGCTCCCGGAACGGCGGCAAAGACCCGGAAGGCGTGATATCCCGCAAGCGGAACCCCGATAAAATTTACCAGATCGTTCCCGGCAAAAGCAAAGGCCAGCGAAAAGGTCCCGATCAGAATGATCAGGCGCGGAATACTGATCTTAAAGACCCAGCGCAGCAGCTGGATCAGCAGAGTCCAGCCAATAAAAGAGAGCAACAGTATTTCCGAAGTGTTCCGGACAATTGCGGATTTCAGGGATTCGGTCATGAAGGAAGCCCCGTCCGCACCCTTGATCAGAATAAAGTAGGTGATCAGGGATATACAGATTCCACCCCAGACAGCACCGTAACGGGACAACTGTTTATTGTATTGAAAAGTAAAAAGCAGGCGCGTCAGAAATTGCACGATACTCCCCGCAAGAAAGGCGATCAGCACCGATAAAAGGATGCCGGCAATGATCGCAAGCGCCTTGTCGGAATTGATGTATTCCGACAGCTGGCCGATACTTTCACCTGGAGTGCGGATCACTTTCAGTATTGAAACCGCCAGTGCAGCGCCAAGCAGCGAAAAAACAATGGAAACGGTCGTGGATGTCGGTAAGGCAAGCGTATTATAAGCGTCCAGGAGGATCACATTCGTCAGCATCACGGCCATATAGATGATCATGACCTCGGCATAACTGAATTGCTGAGGATGAAAAACACCCTTTCGGGCAACCTCCATCATTCCGCTGGAGAAGGTCGTGCCGATCAGAATCCCCAGACTGGCAATGACCAGAATGATCCAGTTCCTTGCGGCTTTTGCGCCTCTGGCGGAGTTGAGAAAATTTACGGCATCATTGGTAACGCCTACGACCAAGCCGGACACGGCAAGAAAAAACAGGATGATGATCATGATCAGGTAAGCCGTCATATTCCTCAAATTGTTGTGCAGTAAAATTTAATGACGGCAAAAAAACCGTCAAAACCTTTTTTGAATTAATTTTCCTTCAGGCGCCCGCAGTTAAAATCATGATGTATAAGAAAGAGCCGCGTTGGCGGCTCTGCAAATTCTTTTACCTTCGTATCAGATATCCAGCTTGTACCCTACTCCGCGGACATTCTTGACCAGGGTGGCATATTTCCCGAGTTTTTCGCGGAGGTGTTTGATGTGTACATCAACGGTATGATCCACAACGATCTTTTCATTCCCCCAGAGATTATAGAGGATCTCTTCACGCTTCAGGACATTGCCCTCTTTTTCCGCAAGCATCTTCAAAATACGGTATTCCGTCGGTGTCACCGGCACTACATTCCCTTCCACCCGTACTTCATAACGGTCAATATCGATCACGATCTTATTTTTGATATTGATCTCGTTCTTCGCTGCCTGCGGCTGTGTATTCCGGCGGCGTATAATATTTTTTACCCTTACGGCAAGCTCTTTTGGCGAAAAAGGTTTCTTAACATAGTCGTCGGCACCCATTTCAAGCCCCAAAATCGTATCCGATTCGTCGATCCTTCCCGAAAGAATGATGATCGGCATGTGGTCGTATTTTTGATCACGGCGCAGCTGCTTGCAGAGATCCATACCATCCATATCCGGCAGCATCAGGTCCAGGATCGTCACATCCGGAGTAGTCTTTTCAATAAATTCCAGATAATCATGGGCTGTCGTAAAGACCGCAACTTTAAAACCGAATTTCTTCAGATGAATGCTGGTAAGTTCAAGAATACTTTTTTCGTCGTCGACAACGGCAATGAGTTCGTTCATATAAATCCCTACTTAATTGAATCTTAATAATATAAGTAACCACTTCATATAATAAAAACACTTTTTTAAAGCATTTCGGCTAAAGCAAGAATATTTTCCCGCGAACAGGGGTCCAGCGGCCGGTGTGCTTCCAGAGCCTTTTCAACTTCTTTTGCAATTTCGGGGAAGCCAATCTCTCTATTCAGAAAGCGGTAAACGGCTTTTTCGTTGGCTATATTCAGGACCGCCGGATAGGTCATTCCGGCTTCCAGGGCTTCCCGGCTGATGCGCAGTGCGGGAAAACGCCGGATATCGGGTTCTTCAAAATGCAGTTTGGCGGTTTTTGCCAGATCCAGTCGCGGCCAGTTCGACGGCAGGCGGCCGGGATAGCCGAGGGCATATTGAATGGGGATCTTCATATCCGGAACGCCGAGCTGCGCTTTAACGGAGCCGTCGCGAAACTGGACCATACTGTGAATGATGGACTCCGGATGGATCAGGATCGCAATGCGCTCTGCTTCAATATGGAAAAGGTGCCGTGCTTCGATCAGTTCCAATCCTTTATTGAACAGGGTCGCCGAATCAACGGTGATCTTTTTCCCCATGCTCCAGTTGGGATGCCGTAAGGCCTCTTCCGGAGTTATGCTGTCAAAACTTTCGGGATCCCGGCGCAGAAAGGGTCCGCCCGAACCTGTAAGGATCAGTTTCTCCACATCCTTGGGAGCTTCACCTGCCAGGCATTGCCAGATGGCTGAATGTTCGCTGTCGACGGGCAGAATACGCGCTGCGTTCTTTTCGCAGAGCCGGTTGATCAGTTCTCCGGCCATGACCAGACTCTCTTTGTTGCTGAGTGCAATATCGCGCCCGGCTTCGGCGGCGGCTATCGTAGCAGGCAGGCCTGCGCTTCCCACAATGGCATTCAGAACAATATCGGCCTCATGATCCCTGACAGCCGCTTCAAGGGCCTTTGCTCCCGCCGCATAGGAAATGCCCGTTCCCTTCAGTCCGTCTCTCAATAGCGTATATTTGCTTTCGTCGGCAATGACCACCATTCCGGGGCGGTATTTATGCGCCTGCTCCAGAAGCCGCTCCACCCGTGAATTGGCAGCCAGAAATGTAACACGGAATTCTTCGGGATGTGCATCCACGATCTGCAGTGTATTGGTTCCGATGGAACCGGTGGATCCCAGCAAAGCGATCTTTTTCATGGCCTCATTCCGGATTAAGTGTCCAGGACAGTCCGGCAACAAAGACGCCGCTGCCCGCCGTTAAAATAATATTCCCGAATCTGCTGTAAAAAGCAATTTTCGGGGCAAGCGCATAAATACGTTCATCACGGAGCGGGAAAAGTGCCGCATCCCTGATCTGATGATGCTGAGTGCTCAGATCCAGGCCCGCGGCAAGCCGGAAAGCAGGTCTTTCCCATCCCAGCATCAGCGCGCCCGCCACGGTGAGATTCTCGTAATGCCGCGAGCGGAAATGGCGGACATTGACACCCGTCGAATAAAATGCGGCAGATCCTTCTTTCAGCAAATCCTCCGTCCCGATGCCCAGCTGCAGAAAAATCAGGGGCAAGGCGTACTCCGGGTCTTTGGCTGCGGCAAGTGCGGAATGAAAATAATACCGTCCGCCAAAAGGAATGTTGATATTCACATAAGGGAAAGCGGTAGTGTTTGTCGACAGGGACAAGCCGGGACTGATACCGGCCACTTCGACCGGCAACGGCAAACCCAAAAGGTCGACATTGCACAGAAATTGCCGGGAATCCCGGGCCGCACCGAACCCGCCGAGCAGAAAGAACAACAAAACGATACGGAAAATCCTTTTCATACCGTCCCTGAATAAAAAAACCGGCATTTACCCCTTCGGGTATGCTTGCCGGTTATTAATACGGTCATTTTTATTTGGATTTTTTCAATTCTTCCAGAACGATGGCGGTCAGATTGTGCGCTTCGTCCGCATAGACAATGGTACCTTTTGAAGCATCAAAAATATATGCGTAACCTTGTTGCTCGCCAACCTTTTTCAGTGTTTCGTTGATCTTGTCGAGTACGGGACCCAAATATTCTTCTTCTTTGACATAGATTTCACCGCTCTGACCGAATTTTTCAACCTGATACTGCTGAAGCTGGCGTTCTTTGTCCAGGATCTCTTTTTGCTTTTGATTTTTCCATGCATCAGAACTGACAAGCTTGCGCTTTTCGTAATCTTCAATCAGCCGCTGATAATCCAATTGCATTTCTTTATAGACATTCTGAAGCTCCTGAGCTTCCGCCTCCAGTTTTTTCATGGCGTCAATAGCTTCCTGATACTCGAGCATGATCTGCTCGGAATAAACAAATCCGATCTTAAAAGCATCTGCCGCAAAGACGATGCTCAGGGCAAGGGTTAACAAGACAAGTATTTTTTTCCCGTTTTTCACGCTTTATACTCCTTATGATTTTTTACAGCGGCATTCCAAACACAAAATGCGTTTCCCAGCCGGGTGATTTATAGGTGACTTTTCCACTGCTGTTATAGTAATACAGTTCATCAAATCCATATCCGAAATCAACGCCCAGCATCCCCATCATGGGCATATAGACCCGTGCGCCCACGCCGATGGAGCGGGCCATTTCGGGGATCTTGATCTCCTTCAGGTCATTCCATATCCGTCCCGCTTCGGCAAAGGCCAGAAGGTAAAGGGTCGGATTCGGGGACAAGAGGAAGCGCAGTTCGCAGGAATATTTCAAAAGGGTATTGCCACTTTCATAGGAAGACATCGGCGGACGGATGCTTCCGTCGGCATACCCGCGCAACGGTGTAATATAACTGATTGCATTTGCACCACCAAGATGAAAAAGCTCATCATAAGGGATAACACCGTAGCGCCCATAGGGGATCACAACCCCGAAATCAAAGTTCTGATAAAAGACCAGTTTGTCCACGATCGAGGTAAAGGTCTCAAAGGTAACCTGGGTTTTGACGAATTCTTCTTTCCCGCCGAAGATTCCTCCGGAAATCTGGGAGTTCCACACCATTTTGGAACCGAGGGTCGGGAATTCCGGTTTGTCGCGGCTGTCCCGGGTAATAACCTGTGTCAGGCTGTTCCCCCACAGTTCGGTGATCCCGGAGGGATTGTATTGGATAAAATAATCCGGATTGCGAACATTATAATAATTCTTGTAGGCAAAGGTCAGTCCCCAGCTACCCCGGAAATAACTGTCCGGCCAGCGGAAGCGCCGGCCGAAGCTCCCGGTGGCTCCCAGGATCCTGCGGTCATAAGGTTCGTAATAATACGAACGGTCCGTCATTTCCCGCTGAGAAAAATATAAGCTGACACCGACAGTATTGGGGCGCCCGAATAGCCAGGGTTCGGTAAAGCCCAGACTGACATAATCGGTTCCGGCACTCTTCTGATAGCTGATCGACAGGCGCTGGCCGCGGCCTGCCAGGTTATTGATCTCAATCCCCACGCTTCCGGTCAGCCCGTCGTATTCGCTGTATCCGATAGAGGCATTCGCCTGATCGCTGGATTTCTCCTCAACGCGGACCTCCAGATCGATGGTCTCGTTGTCAACGGGGACGATGTCGGGAATCACGTCCGCAAAATAATTCAGCATAAAGATCTCGCGCTGCGAACGGATAAGCCTCTCCCGGTTGAACACATCGCCCGGCATCAGTTTCATTTCCCGGCGGATTACATATTCGCGGGTCCGGGTATTTCCGGCAAACTGAATGCGCCGGACCTTGACCTTATGATTTTCTTCCACGCGGATCAGCACATCCAGGGAATCTTCCCCTACCGGTGTGATCTCGGGCGTTACCTGGGCATAGAGATAACCGGTGTCCATATACAGACTGCGGACCTTTGCATCCACTGCCATTTCAAAATATTTTTCCTTATAGGTCTCACCTTTCCTGATGCCTGCAAGCTCCAGGTTCTTTAAAAAGAAACCCTGCGGATAAACCTGCGTTCCCTCAACGCGGACGTTGCGGTAGGCATAACAGGGACCTTCGTCAATGTAAATATTCAGGATCATCTTTCGGTTAAGGGAATCCAGATCTATCTCTTCCCGAAGCACACGGGCATCGCGGTACCCGTGATCGCGGTAGAACTGCAAAAGCTTGTTTTTATCGTCGGTGAACTTAGCGGGATCGAATTTGGCGGAGCGGAAAAAGGTATACCAGTCGCGCTTTTTGGTATCTTTCATCTGCCAGCGCAGACGCCAGGGCTTGAACAATTCCTCATTGGTATGGAACAGGATCTCGTCAATAAAGACCCGCTGTCCTTCGTCAATGATAAAGGTGATGTTAATACGGTCTTCGATATCCGGCGCGGGTTCCGCGGTCACATCGATAAAGACATTATAAAAACCGGCTTCCTTATATTTTTTTTCCAGATCAAGACGGGCTTTGTTGATCAGGTGGGGACTGAAGACCTGTCCGCGGATCAGCGTGATCTCTTCGAGCAGTTTACTGCTTTTGTACTTTTTATTTCCTTCAAACAGTACGTCATGGATCCGGGGGTACTCCGCAACCTGGATCACGAAGTGAACCCCGGCCTTGGTCTCATCAGCCGCAAATACATTGATATCGCTGAACATGCGCAGATTATACAATTTCTTAATGCCGTTCTGAATATCGGTAGAAGTAACCTCACTGCCCTCGACCAGGCCCATGGACATCTGAATAATACGCTCGGAAGCCGTCTTATTGCCCATAACGGTCACACTGGCGACCCGCAGTTTCTGCTGCTGCGCCTGAAGCTGTCCGCTGATGCTGAATGCAAGAAAGAAGAAAAGAAATACGTGTTGAATGTGTTTCATACTTTATGCGCTTACCTGTTCACTGGTTTTTCCGAAACGCCGTTCCCGTTTTGTATAATCCAGCAGTGCATGATAATACTCCTGCCGATGAAAATCCGGCCAAAGCTCCTTTGCAAAATAAAACTCAGCGTAAGCGGATTGCCAAAGGAGATAGTTGCTGATTCGGAATTCGCCGCTGGTCCGGATGACCAGATCGGGATCCGGGATGCCGGCCGTATCAAGACGGGACTCAAAAAGCGCTTCGTCGATTTGTTCCGGATCGGTCTTCGCATCGCGGCTGTCCCGCGCAATTGCACGGACCGCCCGCAATATCTCATCGCGGCTGCTGTAGCTGAGCGCCACAACCAGTGTCATGAGCGTGTTGTCCCGGGTGAGCTTTTCGCCGTCCTCCAGGATCTTCCGGGCCTCTTCCGGCAAATCGTTCTTGTCTCCTATGATCCTGAGACAGACATTGTTCCGGTGTAATTCGTTTATTTCTCTTTTTGCGGTCGACGAAAGCAGGGACATGATCGTGCCGACCTCATCGGAGGGACGGTTCCAGTTCTGCTTGGAAAAAGCATAAATGGTCAGGTAGCGGATACCCGCCTCTGCAGATGCGGTTACGATCTCTTTAACATTCCTGACGCCTTCGCTGTGTCCCATAGTGCGCGGAAGTCCGCGCTGTTTGGCCCAGCGCCCGTTTCCGTCCAGAATGATGGCTACGTGCTGTGGTTTGCCTGCACATTGCTTGATCTGTTCCGCCTTAATTTCCATGAATCCCCTTTTCTTCTTTGTATTAGCCTGTTAAAATAGCTTTTAACTTGACGAAAGTCAAGCAACTTGACTCAAGTTTTTTTACTTGTTTCGCGTTGCGGTATTATGTTGTACATTTGCACAATGATCACAAAACCCGAGATCCTGGCGCCTGCCGGGGATATGGATAAACTGAAAACCGCGCTGGCTTACGGTGCGGACGCCGTGTATGCGGGCATTCCCAAGTTCTCCCTGCGTACCCGCGAAACCGCCTTTAGCACCGAAAGCCTGCAGGAAGCGATTGAATATGTCCATAAAAAGGATAAAAAGATTTACCTGACCCTGAATATATTCCCTCATAATCTGAAAGTGGAAGCATTTCTCCGGGAATTGGATACGGTAGTCCCGATGGGCCCCGATGCATTGATCATGGCCGATCCCGGCATGATCGCCCTGGCCCGCGACCGCCATCCCGCCATGCCCCTGCATCTTTCCACCCAAGCCAATACCGTCAATTGGGCCGCAGCGGCCTTTTGGCGGGACCTTGGTCTTCAGCGCATTATTCTCAGCCGCGAACTGCGGCTGGACGAGATCGCCGAAATACATGCACGGGTACCCGGTATCGAACTCGAAGCTTTTGTACACGGCGCTATCTGCATTGCCTATTCCGGACGCTGTCTGATATCGAATTATCTGCATTTTCGCGATGCAAACCAGGGGACCTGTACCAACAGCTGCCGTTGGGAATACCGCATGGCCTACGAAAGGGGTTCTCTGTTGGATATCGAAGGCGGCCAGAAAGCCGCTGATGCGCTGAGCGCCCCTGCCGAAGGATTGGTCCTGCACGAATCCGAACGGCCCGGCGAAGCGTTTCCGATATCCGAGGACATGCACGGGACCTATCTGATGAATTCCAAAGATCTCTGCGCTATCGAACTGATCCCGGAACTGCTGCGCAGCGGCGTCTGCAGCCTGAAGATCGAAGGCCGCACAAAATCGTCGTATTATACGGCAGTCACGACCCGGGCGTACCGCAGGGCGCTGGACGCTCATCTCGCCGGAAAACTCTTTGATCCGGAAGACCTGCGCGAACTGATGCGGCTCAGCAACCGCACGTATACGACCGGATTCTATACCCGGAATCCGCGTCAGTACGGTGAGAATTACGAAGATGGCCTTTCTGAGGGCATCGGGGAGGCGGTAGCGGGAAGGGTCCTCGCCTATGATCCCGGAAGCGGCCTTGCAGAGCTGGAAGTAAAGAACCGTTTTTCTCAAAATGAAACCCTGACCCTGATCACTCCGGAAGGCAACCGCGATATTCTCCCCTGCCGCATTCTGGACGATAAGGGCCGGAATCTTGAATGTGCCCACGGCGGCGGGAAAAACGTCCGCATTCCCCTGACCGAAGATCCGGGCCCCTTTGCTTTTCTGCGAAAAAAAAGTATCTGAGAAATTTTGGCATTCCCCGCTTATTTACATTGCCGGAATTTTCTTTCATTAACAGCAAAAGATCCCGTTTCCGGGATCTTCTGCCACAATAAGGGGATTGCGTATTCTTTTATTCGTAGCGCAGAGCCTCGATAGGGTCGAGTTTTGCAGCTTTGTATGCGGGATAGGAGCCAAAAATAACGGCAATCAGCGAACAGACAATAAAGCCGATCAGCGCCCAATCCCAGGGAAAGACCACCTTGGTCTTCATCACAAAGGCAAGAACATTCCCGGCAATGATGCCAAGCACAATTCCGCTGACACCGCCCATTTCCGTAAGGATCACCGCTTCCAGCATGAACTGCGAAAGAACGTCGCGGCTTTTCGCACCCAGGCTTTTGCGGACGCCGATCTCTCGCGTACGCTCGGATACCGTGACCAGCATGATATTCATGATACCGATGCCAGAGGCCAGGAGCGCAATGGAGCTGATGATGATGGCGGCCAGCTTAATAGCAGCCGTCATCTTGTTGAAATTGTCTATTAGCGAAGCATTGGTCCAGACCTCAAAGTCATTCTCAACGCCGAAGGGAACTTCGCGGATCAGACGCATTTCGTTGATCACTTCCTGCATGCCTTCTTCAAATTCATCCGGATCGACCACGGTAAAGCAATAATTCAGACTGGTATAGCTGGCGGCGCCGTAATATTTGAAATAGGTGGTCAGGGGAATATAGGAACGGTTGTCCTGCGATTCGCCAAAACGCTGGCCCTTGCGTTCGGCAACGCCGATCACCCGGTAACGGATGCCGTCGATCTTAACGTCTTCTCCCAGGGGATCGCGGTCCGGAAACAGAACATCCACGATATCATAACCCAAAACAATGACATGGGAAGCATTGGTCTCGTCGATCGCGGCGATCATCCGTCCCCTATCGATCTTGAGATTATTGGTAAATTCCCAGTTATGCGTAATCCCGGCAACGATCGTATTCGGCTTGGTCTCCCGGTCACCGTACTGAATGCGCTTGCCGTAATTCCAGTCCTCGGCCGTAGCATAATCGACAATCTTCAGTCTTGGAAGCAAACGCTGAAATTCCCGGTAGTCCAGGTTTTTCCGGTTGTGAAAACGCCAGCGGTCATTTCCCATATGCATGACAGGGTATTTTTGCACCTGAAAAGTACCCGCTCCCAGACCGGTCATGCTTTCCTCGACCGTTTTCTGTAAAACGTTGATCGCGGTCATCACGCCGATAATGGAGAAAATACCGATCACGACACCCAGGAGGGTTAGAAAGGAACGCAGGCGGTTCTGCCGGATAGAATCCCGCGCAGACTGATATATTTCTTTAAATTCCACAGTTCCTCCTATTCGTAACGCATAGCTTCAATGGGATCCTGGCGGGATGCCTGGTTCGCCGGAACAATTCCGGATACGATCCCGACGGCAACGGAAACGAGCAGGGCGATCAGGACCAGTTCCAGGGAAAGGCTTGCGACAAAGAATTTTTTTACGACCCCCACCAGCAGGGTGGTCAGCAGTAGACCGATCGAACCTCCGATCACGGCAATGATGACAGCTTCCAGCAGGAATTGCGCCATGATCACCCAGCGCTTAGCGCCCAGTGCCTTGCGGATCCCGATCTCCTGCGTACGCTCCTTGACACTGACGAACATAATATTCATAATGCCGATCCCGCCGACCAGCAGCGACAACGCCGCAATACCGATCCCGACAAAACCGATGGCCGACTTGATGCGTTTCAGTTCGTCTTCCATTGCCTCCTGCTGGTTAATGGCAAAATTATCCGGGTCCGTCGGCCGCAATCCGCGCAGACCCCGGGTAATGTAACGCACCTCATCCAGAGCATAGCCTTTGTTTGCATTGTCATGGATCTTAAGCGAGACCGAGAGCCACCAGCTGCGCCCGAAAACGGCTTTGCTGGTTTGATACGGGATCACTGCCATATTGTCAACACTGAACATGCCGAATACTTTTCCCTGCTCGGCAAAGACGCCAATGATCCGGAAACTCAGGCCGTTTACCTTGATATCCAGTCCGACCGGATCCTCAACGTTGGGAAAAAGCAGTCGTTTGACCTCGGATCCGATCACGATCACCCGTGCCAGATGTTCATCTTCGGACTGACTGAAATAACGTCCCGCTTCAATTCGGGCGGCATCAATGTAGGCGGACTGCCAGCCGGCGCACTTCAGATCAACCCCTTCACTGGATTTATCCCCGTATGACAAGGTGACCCTCCGGTTAGTTTCCACACTGGCGTAGGAAATCGTACTGGAACGTTCAAGAATCTTAGCCGCATATTCTTCCTCAATACGCGGCCGGTTCCGGAATTCCCACCACTCCGCATTCCCCATGAACCAGGGAAATTGCTGGAGATAAAGAACGTCTTTACCGAACATCCCCAATGTTTCGTTAAAAACATTATCGATCCCGTTGATGGCGGTCCCCATCAGGCTGACCGATAAGATCCCGATAATGATCCCCAGCATGGTCAGGAATGCCCGGCCTTTGTTCTGAAAGACCGCTTTAAAGCTGATGATCAAGCTTTCGTAGAGTTGATTGAACATTTCTTACTTCTTCTTGTTATCTTCATTAATCTTTCCGTCAAGCATATGGATCACACGATTTGCACGGGCTGCGATATCTGCTTCGTGAGTCACCACGATGATGGTATTCCCCTGCCGGTGCAGTTCTCCGATCAGCTCCATAATGTCATTGCTGGTCTTGCTGTCCAGGTTCCCGGTGGGTTCGTCCGCCAGGATAATGGAAGGCTCATTGATCAGCGCCCGCGCAACGGCAACACGCTGACGCTGGCCACCGGACAGTTCGTTCGGTTTATGGTACATGCGGTCCGCCAGTTGCACGTTTTCAAGCGCAAGCTTTGCTCTTTCGATCCGTTCATGACGCGGGACCCCGGCATAGATCAGGGGAAGTTCCACATTGTGCAGGGCCGTCATTCTGGGAAGCAGGTTAAAGGTCTGAAAAATAAAGCCGATCTTCCGGTTACGGATATAGGCCAGCTGGTCGTCATTTGCGGTCTCGGATTTTTCGTGATTTTCCTTGTGAATGGAAATACCGTCCAGTTCATAGCTACCGCGTGTCGGGGTATCCAGACAGCCGATGATGTTCATCAGCGTTGATTTCCCACTCCCGGAAGGTCCCATAACGGAGAGATATTCGTTCTTTTCCACCAGAAGGTCTACACCATTCAGGGCGCGGACATCTACCTGTCCAATCCGGTAGATCCGGTAGATATTCTTTAATTTCAATAATGACATGAGGGTCCCTCGTTGTTATGATTTACGGGCTTTCCCTTTTTGTTTAACCGTTGCCGCATCTTTGACTGCGGTTCCGGTCTGAAGATCGAATGTCAGCGCCTGATGGTTTCCGGTTACAATGGTATGCGTGGTATCTACGCCGCCGAGCACTTCAAAATAATCTTCACTGCTGATCCCAAGTTCTACGGGAACAGCCCGGACGGTGTCGGAATCAACGACAAACACCACTTCCTGCAGTACCGGCTTGTCTTTGCGGCCGTTTTCTATTTTCCGGACCTTATCTTCGGGCCGTACGGTTACGGCACGGATCGGAACGGAAACGACATTTTCCTTGCGTTCGGCCAGGATCTCTACGGTAGCGTTCATCCCCGAGCGGATCTCGGCCGGAATATCGGTCATTTTTACTACAACCTTAAAATTCGTCACCGCGTTCTGTGTGCCGGCTCCGCTGGTCGTTGCCAGTTGCGATATCTCCGTTACATAACCGGCAAAACGCTTTTTTCCCAGTGCATCGATCTCAATATCCACCGAATCACCCAGCTCTACCCGGACGATATCGTTCTCATTCACATCCACTTCCACTTCCATTCCGGAAAGATCGGCAACGGTCATTACCACATCCGCCTGGAAGGTGGAACCCATGGCAATTTCGCCCTGCTCTTTTTTCAGACCGATCACAGTCCCGTCAATGGGCGCTACCAGAGTGGTCTTGCGCAGATTGTCTTCGGACTGTTTTAAGCGGGCTGCGGCCTGTTCCAGAGTAGCAACCGACTGCTCGTATTGTGCTTTCGACTGGTCGTACTGCGATTCGCTGTAATTGCCCGCACGGAACAGTTCTTCCACGCGACGGAATTCCTTTTCCGCCACATCCCGGGCTGAAAGACAAGAGCGGTAATAGGATTTCGCCTGCTCCACTTCGGCCAGATACATTACTCGGTCCAGCTGGGCCAGTACCTGACCCTTCTTGACCTCCTGCCCTTCGCGCACATTCAGCGATACGATCTCTCCGGAAACATTTGCGGATATATTGACCTTGACAACCGGCTGAACATAGCCCGCGGCATATACCTTGGATTCAAGGGTGCGCATTACCACCTTCTCCATCTGGACGGCAATCGCCTTTTTATTGTCCTGCTTCAGGGTAAAAAAAATGAAGACGCCCAAAAGCAGGACTGCGGACAAAATAATGATGATCTTTTTCTTTTTCATGCTTGTTCCTATCATTTATAATTTATTGATTAACTTTAAAATTTCGGCTTCAACGCGTTTACGGGAATATTGGGCTTCAACCAGTGAACTTTCGGCACTGAGCACCGCAAGCTGCGCCTGCATCTGTTCCAGCATGGTTACTTTTCCAAGCTGGTATTGCTGGTTGACGATCTCCAGGTCGCGGCTGGCGGATTGCAAACGCCGCTGATTGATCCCGATCAGGGAGCTGTAGGTCTCAAATTCCGTATAAAGGTCCTGCAACTCCTGCTCCAGAAGCCGCAGGGTATTCTCTACATCGATGCCGGACTGGTCCATACGGAGTTTTTGCTGCTGCACCTGCTGTCGTCGCGCAAGACCGTTAAAAAGCGTCCAGCTTGCGCTGAGACTAACACCGTTACCGGGACTCAAGTTGGAATCAAAGTAATTCGTGTAATGGTAGCTCCCGCTGACACTGGGAAGATAATTTTCCTTGCTGGCCTGCAAACTCAAACGGCTGAGAGATTCCTGCATCCGGACCGCACGGTATTCCGGATTTTCTTCCAGCATCTGTTCGCGGGCCTGGGTGTAATCGGGTATGTTGACGATGTTCACATCCACATCCCTCAGTTCCAGCGGAACCCCGGGATCTCTTCCGAGAAGGATATTCATTGCACGCAGGTGGCTTTTCAGTGCCTGTTCCTGACTTATTAGCTGGGCTTCAAAATCGCCTTTTTGTGTTTCGGACTTTAATACATCCGATTCGGTGATCACCTTCATTTCATACATTGCACGCGTTTTTTTAAGATTTTCTTCGGCAACCGCAATATTGCCGCGATAGACCGCGATCATGCGTTTGGTACTCAGTATACGGTAATACAGCGCACTGATCTGGCTGACGATCTCGTTTTCGGTGGACAAGGCGCTTGCGCGACTCATCTCACTGCTCAGTTTTGCCGCCTTGATCCCCGAATACATGCCCGGCGTATAGATTGTCAGCCCGGCCTGAAGTCCGGCGCTCTTCCCCAGCGCCCAGTTGTCCTGATCCGAGGCGGAGAGACCGGATGTTACGGAAAGATTCGGCATTAGGGTACTATAGGCCTGTTTTTGTTTGGATTCTGCGATACCGGTCGACAAATTCTGCTGCCGGACACTGGGGTTCTGTGCGCGTGCAATGGAAATGCAATCTTCCAGGTCCAGTGTTTCTGCGCACAAGAATGCCCCGCAGCACATTGCCACTACGGCGAATGTTGCTTTCATCTTCATGGAAACCTCTTATCAATATCGTGATATTATAACGTTAATTCTTCTTCGTTTTCTTCGATCTGCCGGATCTTACCCATCCCTGCTTTTTCGATGTTCACTTCGGGAGGATTGCCTTTGTAGCGGACGTTCCCGAGACCGGCAATATTGATGTTCAGGCTTTGAGCGGCATAAATATTGGCCGTACAGACACCGGCAATATCCATATTGACCGCATTGGCCAGAAAATCGTAAGCTCTGACCGATCCGGCACCGGCACATTCGATATTGAATTTTCCGGCGGACCCGCGAAGTTCCAGATTGGCAGCTCCGGCGATCTCGATATCAAATTCCTCCACCTGCAGATCGGCTGCGAGATGCAGGGCTCCGGCTACATCCAGGCTGAGGCTTTCCCCTTTCCAGGATCCTTCGCTGCGGATATCCGATTCCCCGATCACCTGGATCTCTTCCAGTTCGGAGAAAGACAGGCGGATATTCAAAATCTTTTTTCCGCCCGGCCATTTCAGGCGGCTTCCGCTGATCAGTGCGTTCGTAAAGTTACTGTCCGCTACATCGTTAAAGTGTATATTGCTCATTGCCGTGCTATCCTTGAGATAAAGATACAGCACCTCGTCAACGACCCGTATACAGAACTGTTCCATGATACTTTCGTAGGTTTCTATACTTGCACGGCTCCCGCCGTCCTGCACAAGCAACAGATCCACGGGGCCGGCAACAACAATACTCCGGAAGCTTTCCAGCTGCATGGCATTGCTGATCACGTCGCCATAGACTTCGATACGTTTGACTTTGTTGCTGTCAACTCCGCAGGATACCAGCGTCAGCAACAGCAAAAGTATGACAATTGTTTTTTTCATGGATTTTCCCCTTATAATATTTGTGTATTATTTGCTTTTAATGCTTGCCATACCGGAAGAGCTGAATGAAGTTTTCGGCGGATTGCCCCGGTAATAAATTGAGGAGATCCCCGAACTGTTTGCTTTGAGCGATTCAAGCACATAAAGATGACAGGTGCTGTTTCCCGATACATTGACATCCGCAACGCGGGCATGCAGGCCATCCGCTTTCAGGGTGCTGGCACCGCCGATCCTGGCATCCAGATTATCCACCTCACCGGCAACGGCAAAATCAGTTGCTCCGCTGGCGTTGATCTTAAGTTTTCCGCCGCTGATCTCCAGATCGATATCACTGGCACCGGAAGTGATGAATTCACTTTCTTCGGAACGGATCCGAAGGTCTGCGTCGCTGGCGCCGCTGGTATTCAGATAAAATCGCTTCACGTCAAAATCTCCGTCCGCAATATCACTGGCACCGCTGCAAAAGATCCGAACGGAATTTCCTTTGACGGGCATAAAATGGAGATCACTGGCGCCGCTGGCGTTCAGCTGAAAGTCTCCGACATTCAGAGCGCTGAGCATGTAAAGGTCACAAGCTCCCGAGAGATCCATTTCTTCGATATCCCTAACCGTAACGTAGAGTTTCAGGATCCTCTCGCGCCCCATCCAGTTGATCCGGGTTACCATGCGGTCCAGCCGAACCATTAACTGTTCTTTGCTTTGTTTTGTCTCCACGTGGGGCAGGATACTTTTATATGTCTCCAAAATAAAAGCTTCCTGCTTATCCTGGCTTAGATATACATCGAACTGTGTGCGAACATCCAGTGCCCGGATGTCAGCGGCATTGATCTCCTTTCGGACTATTTCGCCCCGGGCATCGATCACCCGGGCGTTCGCCACGGCGAACAGCAGAATAAGAACGATCGCATATATGCGTTTCATATTGCCCTCCTAAACTTCAGCACGTTTTTGTTTATAAATCAGGGTCGCTCCCGCATAACAGGCTCCCGCAAAAAGCAAGGCCGCGATCAGGCGCACGTCGCCCAGAACAATGGCAAGGCTCAGGTCATTGTCTGCCTTAAGACTGCCAATCATTACAAAGAGGTTCTTGAAAATGTCCGGCAGCAGAATCGTTCGGTGAAACATTTCTTCAATCAGATAGAATACCAGCTCAATGATTCCCAGCATTGCGGTTCCTTTGATAAATGCGTTATTCCGGAAAACCGCAGAAAACAGGAAATACATACTTCCGAAGACAATGCAGATCTTCAGATAGATCAGCCAGCCGAGCAGGCTCCCGTACAGCGCGCAGCCCAGGTAAAAACCACCGACCGTACACGCGGTAATAATGGCCGTGATCAATGCCGTTATGATCCCCAGTCCCAGTAGCAACAGGCTGCCGGCATAGATATGCATCAGGTAACGGGATACGGTAGAAGACCAGATGTTGACCGGCTGACAGCGGTAAAACAATTCGCAGCCCAGCTCTCTTTCCTTTGAAAGGCTGTTTTGGGAATTCATCAGCATAAAGAGCGTAAAAACAAAGGCCATCATCATCATGATTCCCAGGGAGGCAATCTTAACGCCGTCATAAACATCTTCGTAATCGAAGGCAAGATTGACAAATCCGACGCGGATCTCATTCCAGTTGCCGATCAGCGCCCCGAGCAGCAGCAGGAGGATCAGCAGGGCGACGCCTGCGATGATCCATACCGGCAGCCAGTAGGAGCTTTGACGCTTGCGGTATTCCGTCTGCAGTAAAATCCAGAATTGTTTCATG
>JAQULT010000033.1 GCA_028718545.1 Fidelibacterota bacterium
CGGCGGAAAGCGGTGCGGTTACTGCTCTTGAATTTTGCAATATTGGCCTCGATACTGTCTTCGAGCGCAAGAACGGAGGAAATTTCGCGCTTCAGATAGCGGTATCCGTGGCGAAAACAGGCAAATTCCAGGTAATTATTAAGCTGCTGATTATAGATATCCGGCGGCAGGGTCATGATAATACGGTCAAAGCCCTGTTCTTTCGCATAACGGTCCAATGCGCGCAGCATGCGGAAGTTCTTTTCCACTCCCTGGTTCAAAGGCTGGACGATGCCTCCGAAACTGCTTCCGCGATGCGAATGCAGAATGCGCAGGCCATCACGGCAATCCTCCACGGCCGGAAAGAGACCTGCCGGCTGTTTGTCATCCAGCAATACCAGCGAATGGTCCCGGAAGCGCCCGGCGGGGTGGTAATTTAAAAAATGCCGTTCGTGAAAAAGCGTGCCGTTATTGGCATTACGGACGAATTCATCCCAAAATCCGTGTTTGCTTGCGTCATAGCGGACAATATCCATTAGTCTGTTCCTTGTTCGGTATCCTTTTCCAATATCAGTGCTGATGTATAGCCGACCACTTCGCGGAGGTCGAAATTGACTTGTCCGGAATGGCGGTATCCCAAAGTGCGGACGACGTGCCGCTCTTTGCCGAGTCCGCGCAGGATGGCCAGAATCGTACCGCCGCCGCAAGCCTCCGCCTTTCCGCCGTGCAGTGCGGTTTCCATTTCTTCATCCCGATAATGCTCCAACATATCGATAAACGCCGTATCCAGAGCCTTTGCTTCGACTGCCGGGTGAAAATGCGAAAGGTCTGTACTGGCAACAAAAAGAATGTCTTTCCCAAAATGTTCATAGAGAACACTGACGCATTCCGCCGCAGCGTTTACGATGATCTTCTGCTGATCGCCCATGACCAGAGGGATAATGGAAAAATCTTTCAGCGCGTACTGCAAAAAAGGCAGCTGGACTTCCAGCGCGTGTTCGGTCCGGTGCCCTTCCTCCATTTCGTAAATGCCCGTACATTTCATGGCTAGGTCGCGGCCTTGTTTGTCAACGGCAAGATCTCCCAGGGGACCCGAATAGGCGTCCCCGAGATAAAGGCTGATGCCGGGGAAATACTCCCGGTGGCTGGGACTGAGGATACAGACGACCTTATATTTGCGTCCCTGCAGGTAGTGATAGGCCTTTGCCGCCTGCAGTCCCGAGAAAATATAGCCCGCATGGGGTGCGACAATACCCGCAATATGCCCTTTCAGGACCGGCGCATCTTCAGCGGCCTGTTTGAATAATTGCCCGAGCAGAGCGATCAGCGAATCGCGGTTTCCGGGATAGAACTGTCCCGCTACTGCAGCTTTGCGCTTCATCATTTTTCCGGATACGCTTTAAATGCTTCTTTGAGTTTAAGCCAGGTTTCTTCCAATCCGTCTACCTGAACCTTGGTATGCCCCAGAATCGGCATAAAATTGGTATCGCCGGTCCATCTCGGTACGATATGCTGATGGATATGTTCTGCAATGCCGGCACCGGCGGAAATGCCCAGATTAAAACCGATATTAAATCCGTCGGGACGCATGACCTTGTTCAGAACTTCAATGCAGATTCCGGTAATATCGGATATCTCGTGCCGTTCGGCTTCGTTGAGTTCGCGGTAATCACTGAGATGCCGGTAGGGAACTACCATCATATGTCCGTTATTGTAAGGAAAAAGGTTCATGATCACAAAAACCTCTTTTCCGTAATGCAGAATAAGATTCTTCCGGTCACAGTCCTCTTTGGGTTTGCAGCAGAATATGCAGGTGTCCGCTTCATTCTCCCGGGGTGAACGGATATATTCCATGCGCCAGGGTGCCCAGAGATGGTCAATGTTTTTACTTTTCTTTTGTTTCATTGCGTAAACTCACATTTTTGCAAATGTAAGACATTTTTCATGAATGGACAATAAATAAGCTTGACTGTTGCGGTGGAGAATTCGCGAACGAAGCAGGGAAGGAGCGGGTGGGGTTCCGATTCCTAATATTACAGTTCCGGAAAAATTATCGGAAAGAAAAAACCGGCAGTTAAGCCGGTTTGATATGCATGTTCATGAATATTAGCGGTTCGCCATACGGGACATGCGTTTCAGCCGACGTTCGGCCTTGGCTTTGCGGATACGCTGGTCCTGGCTGGGTTTAATATAATAAGAATTCTTATTGATATCTTTCATGATCCCGGCTTTTTCGAATTTCTTCTTGAAGCGCCGCAGAGCTCTTTCGAGCGGTTCATCTTTATGAACGGTCACTTGCACCATGAATTAGATCACCACCTTTCCGTGCTTTTATGGGTTAACCTAAATAATTTCTCAATTTTGTACTGCGCGATTTATGGCGCAGGCGCCGGATCGCTTTTTCCTTGATTTGCCGAACCCGTTCGCGGGTCAGGTTAAATTCTTCGCCGATCTCATTCAGGGTCAGCGCGTATTCGCGGTCAATGCCGAAATACATTTTGATCACTTCCCGTTCGCGTTCCTTGAGCGTATCCAGCGCGGACTGAATTTCCGATTCCAGGGATTCGTCCATCAGACTGCGGTCGGGGGATTTTTGTCCGTTATCTTCAATAATATCGATCAGAGAGTTCTTTTCGCCGTCGCGGAAGGGGGCATCAAGGGAATGGTGACGACGGGAGATCCGCACGGCATCGGAAACTTCCTGCGGTTTGATCCCCAGCTTGGTCGCGAGTTCCTCTTCATTCGGAGTGCGTTCCTGTTCCCCTTCCAGTTCTTCGGTCGCCCGGGTGATCTTGCTGATGGTCCCGACACGGTTCAAAGGCAGACGTACAATGCGGCTGTGTTCCGCGAGTGCCTGCAGAATGGACTGGCGGATCCACCAAACGGCATAGGAAATGAATTTAAAACCGCGCGTCTCGTCAAAACGTTCCGCGGCCTTGATCAGTCCGAGATTGCCTTCATTGATCAGATCCGTCAAAGGCAGTCCCTGTCCCTGATAATCTTTCGCCACACTTACCACAAAGCGGAGATTGGCTTCGCAAAGTTTTTTCAATGCGCGGCGGTCGCCCTGCTTGACCAGGCCGGCCAGCTCGATTTCTTCTTCGGGTTTCAGGGGTTCAAAATTACCGATCTCATCCAGATAACGGCTTAATGCCCGATTGGCTTCACTGCTGCTGCGTTTCTTCCGGCCACCTGCATCTCCCTTGATCTTGACGGGATTCGTACCGTCCGTCTCTTCGAGATCTTCCGATTCCTCAATGTCTTCATAATCTTTTTCTGCCATTTAAACCCCCTTTAGAATAAAGGCAAAAAGCTGATTAGTATAATCTATTACACCTTAAAAGTCAAGTAAATAATATAGCTTACCAAAGTCCGTCAATATTCGTTTCCGCCTGCTTTTTTGCAAGAATGGCGGCGATGCTTTCAAGATGTTTCGCATCATCCTGATCGAAACGGGCTTTCAGCGGACTGTCGATATCCAGTACGCCGTAAACGGAGTCGCGGCGGAAAAGGGGCAGGACGATCTCCGAACGCGATTCGGCATCGCAGGGGATATGTCCCGGGAATTGATGCACGTCGTTCACAAGCAGGGTTTTTTTCGCAGAGAAGGCAGTTCCGCAGACGCCCTTGCCGGGAGCGATATAGATGCAGGCGGGTTTGCCCTGAAAAGGTCCAAGAACCAGCCTGCCGTTCCGGAAAAAGTAGAAGCCCGCCCAGTTAATATCCGGCAGGGAATGGTACAGTAGTGCCGATGCATTGGCATAATTGGCGATACTGTCGTCGCAATCGCGTACAAGGGTACGGATCTCGTTAATGATTTGTCGGTAAAGCTGTTCTTTCTGCATTTTTGACCTCCGTGGAATCTACACCCGCAGCGGCGAATTTTCAACCGGAATTTCGGAGGATCCGTAAAAACTTTCTTGCCTTTGATAATGAAAATACTTAAAATATTTCAAAGTACGAAAATAATCAGATAGGAGGAGTTATGACTCAGGCAACCTTGCAGGCGCTGGACGGATTGCGGGATCTGTCGATGATCAAGTGGTATGTTATCCCGCTGCTGGCGATCGTGTTCTACATTTATACCAAAGAGATCAGTAAAGCGCGGCTGACCCGGAACTGGGATCCGGTGCTGGCCGGATTGACGGTATTCGGGCTGGATTTTTTCAATGAGACCTGGAACGGCTGGGTGCTGTGGATCAGCGGACGTTCCGCATGCTGGACCACACCCGGCGATACGGGATTGCGGGTGACCATCGGCTGGAATATCGAGATCATTTTCATGTTCCTTATCCTCGGGATCATTTACTATTATTCGCTGTCGGAAAAACAGGATAAAAAGATCCTGGGACTCAATGAAAAATGGGTGATGGCCATTGCCTATACCATTATCTGCGTCTTTATCGAATGCGTGCTGAACAAGGCCGATCTGCTGATCTGGGAGTATACGCTGTGGAACCGCAGTTTTGCCGGTATCTGGCTGATCCTGATCGTGGGCTATTTCCTCTTCTTTGCCGGGGCGCTCTTTGTGATCACCCGCAAGACGATGAAGGAAAAGCTCACTACCATCGGGATTATTTATGCCGTTCCCATCCTGATGAATATTATTGCGGCCATTGCGGGAGCGAAGTATTAATCGCAGACGCCAGACAGAAACAGACACATTGAAGTAAAGCGGGTTAAACATACACGGCAGGCGGGCAATCTCCCTCCTTCGCTAAAGCTACGGCGGGCAGGCAACCTTTTCCGGAAGAAATAATCAAAAAAGTCATTGTTTCTGATTAAAAAAATAATCATTTTTCGCTTGTGGCAGAGGTACATTTTATAAATCACTTCTATAGGCTTGTAAAATAAGAGGATAGCTATGTCCCCAAAAAATCAGAGCGGCATTGATATTGATCTCGGGAATCAATGCTCCCGCAACGCCTTTTCCTGGGCAAAAAAAACCTTTTCCAATCGCCCGGAGGGGGAGGGCAATCCGGTCCTGGACCTGGAAGGGGCATTTTCCAATATCATGAACTTCCGCGGCGTACAGATAGGAATGTCTTCGGACGGTATTGGGACAAAGATCGAGATCGCGGAGCGTTGCCGCATTTACGACACGCTCGGTTACGACCTGATCGCCATGTGTGCGGATGATCTTGCCTGCAACGGCATGGAAACCGTCGCCGTCAGCAATATCCTGGATGTCGATCACCTGGATCCCGCGCTTGTAGACAGTCTGATGCGCGGACTGCATGATGCCGCAAACTTTGCGCACATTGTGATCAGCGGCGGAGAGATCGCCGAACTGGGAGAACGCATCGGCGGCTACGGGGATGGAATGCATTTTAACTGGTGCGCTACCGGGATCGCCATTCTGCCCGAAGGCCTTGCGCCGGTGGACGGCCGCGGCATCCTTCCCGGCGATAAGGTGATCGCCCTGAAAAGCAGCGGATTCCGCAGCAACGGATTTTCCCTGTTGCGCCGGATCATGCGGGAATCCTTCGGCGATGCCTGGCACCAGCATCCCTGCGGAGATAAAAACTGGGGAGAGATCCTTCTGACACCTTCGCTGATCTATTCCCCGCTGATCGCTCAATTGCGGCGCACCGGCTATACCCTTAACGGAATCGCCCATATCACCGGCGGCGGTCTGAACGACAATTTATTCCGTGTTCTGAAAGTGAGCGGCTACGGAGCGGAACTCAATGATATCTTTAAACCCCAGACTTTTATGACCGAAATCCAGCGCTTGGGAAATATTTCTGAGGAACAGGCCTACCGTATTTGGAATATGGGCAACGGAATGCTGATCGTGGTGCCCGCCGACGAAGCCGACGCCGTTGTGGATCTTGCAATGGAACAGGAATATATGGCAAAGATCTGCGGTACGGTCCGGGAAGAAACGGGTATCCGTATCCACACAAAGGGAAATGCGCCAACGGTGCTGGACTACAGCAAGGGGAATAAATAAAGCCTTATTGCCTGTAAGGCGTTGCTTGCCGGACTGGGGGGGGGTGAAAGTAGTAGGTAGTAGGTAGTAGGTAGTAAGTAGTAAGTAGTAAGTAGTAAGTAGTAAAGGGCTGTGAATGTCGAATTTGATCGTGGATCGGAGAGAATAGACGGGAAGGAAACGATCAGGATAAGGAGCAGAATTGAAGACATACCGCGTACAGTTGATTTTGAAGAAGGGACTGCCGGATGCACCGGGAAAATCGCTGGAAAAGGAAGCCCGGCGTTTTTCCCATATTGATACCGGGAAGGTGCGATCTTCCAAATTATTCAGTATCCTCAGCCCGATGCCGGCGGCATCTGTACGGGATTTCGCCGAAGAGGCACTGCGTGATCCCGTTCTGCATGATCTTTATATGGATGACCTTTACCGCAATCCGGATTACCGGCGATTTCTTTTCGTGGCCAAACTGCCGGGTGTGACCGATGACGAAGGTGTCTCGGCACAAAAGACCTATGCGGATTATTTCAATATTTCCCTGCCGGCCGGCGAACAGTTCATTTATACCGGTGATCTGTATTATATCGAATCGGCACTCAGCGATGCGGAACTGCAGACGCTGGGATACGAATTGCTCGCTAATCCCCTGATCCATCATCTGGAATACGGGACCTTCTCCGGACAGCTCGACTATGTGCCGACGGTCCGGATCAAAAGCCAAATTGCGACACGGCGCATTTCGGTCGACCGGGATGATAAGGAACTGCTGGAACTTTCAAGATCCATGCTGCTGTCCCTGGATCTGCAGGAAATGCGCACTATCAAAGCATACTTTTTATCCCCGAAGACCCGGGAAAGCCGGCGCGAACGGGGAATGCCAGCGGAACCGACAGATTGCGAACTGGAGGTTATCGGACAGACCTGGAGCGAGCATTGCAAACACAAGGAATTCAATGCGCTGATCCGCTACCGTAATCTGGATACGGGTGAAGAAAAAGCGATCGATTCTCTTTTTAAGACCTATATCCACCGCTCTACCGCAATCATCCGGGAACGCTTTGAAAAAGCCGGCAATAACTGGATCCTGAAAGTCTTTAACGATAACGCGGGTGTCGTGCGCGTCGACGATAAAAACGTTTTCATCTGGAAAGTCGAAACGCATAACAGTCCCTCCGCGTTGGATCCTTACGGCGGCGCACTGACCGGCATTGTTGGCGTGAACCGCGACCCGTTGGGAACAGGCGTAGGCGGCGGACGCTGCCTGTTCAACACGAACGTGCTGTGTTTCGGATCGCCCTTTTATGAAGGGGAACTGCTGGAAGGCCAGCTGCATCCGCGGCGCATCATGAGCGGAGTGATCAGCGGTATTCGGGACGGCGGCAACAAGTCCGGTATACCGACAGTCAACGGCGCTATTGTCTTTGATGAGCGTTACAGCGGAAAACCGCTGGTCTATTGCGGTACGGCAGCTTTGATGCCACTGGAATACAAGGGTCGTTCCTCCTGGGGAAAGCCCATTGATGTCGGCGACCGCATTGTCATGGCCGGCGGCAGGATCGGGAAAGACGGTATTCACGGCGCCACCTTTTCCTCGCTGGAGATCGACGAACATTCTCCGCGTTCCGCCGTACAGATCGGATCGCCCATCACGCAGAAAAATCTCTCCGATTTTATGGAAGTTGCAGCCCGGGATGGACTGCTGAAATGCTCCACCGATAACGGCGCCGGCGGCTTGTCCTCCTCGATCGGCGAACTGGCGCGTATCAGCGGCGGTGCCGTGGTGGAACTGGAAAAAGCACCGCTGAAATATCCGGGCCTGCAGCCCTGGGAAATCTTTGTATCCGAGTCCCAGGAGCGCATGACTTTTGTGGTCGAGCCCGCCAATATGGAAACGCTGATGCGCATGGCGGAGGATTTTGAGGTTGAGCTCAGCGATATCGGATATTTTACAGATGCCGCTTATCTGGATATCCGTTACAAGGGGGAAAGGATCGCCTGCCTGGAACTGGATTTTCTGCATGAAGCTGTTCCCAAAAAACAGATGGAAGCCGAATGGCAGGCAGCGCGGCTTTCGGAACCCTCGCTGCCGAAACAGGATCATAATCGTATTCTTCTCAGCCTGATGGGCAGTCTCAATATCTGTTCCCGCGAAAGCGTGATCCGGGTCTATGATCACGAGGTCAAAGGAAAGACCGTCCTCAAGCCGCTGATGGGCGAAAAGGGCTGCGCCCCCCAGGATGCGGCCGTCCTGCGTTTTTATCACGATGCCTTTAGCGGTGTGGCGGTATCGAACGGGATCCTGCCCCGCTACGGCGATATTGATCCCTATGAAATGTCCGCCGGGGCTTTTGACGAAGCCGTCCGCCAGATCATCGCCGTGGGCGGGCGCCTGCCGGACCCGGAAACGAAAGACGGGATATTCTGGAGTGTGAATGACAATTTTTGCGTTCCGGATTCCCTCTATGATCCGGAGAAAAATCCGGATGGAAAGTTTAAACTGGGCAAACTGGTTCGCATGAATGAAGCGCTTTTTGATATGGCGACTTTCTTCAATATTCCCATGACCTCCGGTAAGGACAGCATGAAAAACGATTTCAAAAAAGGCGATATCCGCATCTCGGTACCGCCGACTATCCTGTATTCCATGGCTGCCAAGATCCCGGACATCCGGCGCTGCGTGAGTTCCGATTTCAAAGAGCCGGGTGATGTCGTTTTCCGCATCGGCAGGACCTACAATGAGCTGGGCGGTTCGGAATTCTATGGGCTTTTTAAGGAACTGGGAGCCAATGTACCGCGGGTCCGGAAAGAAGATGCCAAACGCATCTATCTGAAGATGATGTCCGCAACGGAACGGGGATTGCTGGCCTCGGCGCACGATATTTCGGACGGCGGACTAGCGGTGGCTCTCGCCGAATCGGCCTTCGGGGGACAATTGGGCTGCGATCTGGATATTCCCGACAGCGGTATCGGCGAGAACGCGGAATTGTACGCGGAATCGCATTCCCGTTTTGTGGTCAGTACCGCTCCGGAACATGCCGCCGAACTCGAAACGCTCTTTGGCCCGGATTGCTGCCGTATCGGTGTGGTGCAGGCCGAAGCCCGCATGCGCATCCGTATCGGCGACAGAAACTGTATTGATGTGAATCTGGATGCGGTATACCGCGCCTGGCGGGACGGACTGATCAAAAATACGGCGGAAGGGGAGATCCATGATTAGAGCACTGGTCGTAACCGGCTTCGGGATCAATTGTGAAGAAGAAATGGCCGCCGCTTACCGGCTGGCCGGTGCGGAAACCGTGATCCTGCATCTGAATACGCTGTTCCGGGAACAGGACAGTATCCAAAACTACGATATTCTGAATTTTCCGGGAGGCTTTTCCTTTGGTGATGATATCGGTTCCGCCCGGGTACTGGCAAATAAGTTCAAATTCAAGAAAATGCGCTCCGGCAAATATTTTATTGACGACATTGCGGCCTTTTTGGCAAAAGGGAAATATATCCTCGGAGTCTGCAACGGATTTCAGGCTCTGGTCAAAATGGGACTTCTGCCCAATACGCGCGGCAATTTTGAACAGGAGGTCACGCTGACGCACAACGATTCGGGAAAATTCGAGGATCGTTGGGTGCGTTGTCTGATTGCACCCGGAAATTCCACGCCTTTTCTCAATGATCCCGATCTTCACCGCATTGATCTGCCCGTGCGCCACGGCGAAGGCAAGCTGCTGATTCCCGATGAAAAGATCAAAGCCGCAATCCTGACCAAAAAAATGAATGTGCTGACCTACGCGGATGAAAAATATTCTCCCAGTTCCGCTTATCCCGCCAATCCCAACGGTTCGGACCTGAATTGTGCCGGACTCTGTGATGTTTCCGGGCAGATCCTGGGCATGATGCCGCATCCGGAAGCCTATCTGTCGCTGTATAACCATCCGGCCTGGCCGCGTAAGAAACGCCGGGATCCCGGGATCTCCGAAGCGGGCGAAGGCTTTGCGCTTTTCCGGAATATCGTTAAGCATATTGAACAAACAGGAAAATGAAAGCGATGCCCACTCCGCTCCAAAAAGGCAAACTGCAGCGGCTCCGCATATCACAGTACTATGCGGACGGAGGAACTTTTGTCGTCCGTTTGCTTCTGGGTCTGGGGATTTACATTTCCCTGCGCATTCTGCTGTCCGCCCTGATCATGAAGGCCGGCGGTATATCCTATGAATATACGCGTATGCCCGTCGATGTGGTCTTGCTGCTGATCAGCGCCCTGCTTTTGCTTGCATCCCTGCTATTGAAAGGCAGTCGTCTGCAATTTGCCGCCTCCCTATGGATGCCGGCATTGCTGGGCTTCAGTGTCCCCCTTGTGCTGCAGTTCGGCAAAGCCCTGTTGCATCAGCAATATGCGGAAGCTTTTTGGGGTATTCTTCCGCAGCTCTTTTTCATGCTATTCTTTGTGCTGATCTGGCTCCTCGAACCGCAGGCAAAAAAGATCCGCATTCCGCTATGCATTCTGCTGGCGGTGCTGAGCCTTTTCTGGATCAGCGATATTCCCAAAAGCCTGAAACTGTCCCGAGATCTCCAATCCATGATGATGGAATACCGCTCTTTTTATGAAAAGCTGGGAAAAGAGCATGCAATTCCCGCCGAAAACGCTCCGCTGTTCCTGAAGAGCGGGGATATTCAAAGCAGCGCCCGCTTTCTTACTGTCGATCCCGGGGATTACCGTATCGATCCGGAATACTTGCCGCTAAAGGAACTGGATTATGTAACGGAGATCACGATCTGCCTCCCGGGACCGAAGAACAGCCGGAATAAAGTCGTACAGGAACTGCAATTCCGCGATCTGCAGAAAGCAAAGATCTATTATTTTTACAAATATTCCCTTCTGCTGACCCTGCGTCTTGGAGAATTCCGCTACAGCGGCGATGTGTTTTTCCGTGCAGTGCCGGAAAGCGGGGAAACGTATTATCTGGATTATCTTATCGTACGAAAAAAATGAAAGGAAAAGCATGATCAAGATTCGACGGGCACTGATCAGTGTATGGGACAAGACGGGGATCATCGACTTTGCCGCCGCGCTGGAACGCTATGGCTGTGAGATCATTTCCACCGGCGGAACCCGGAAAGTGCTGAAAGACGCGGGCATTGCCGTAACGGACATTCAAACTCTTACCGGTAACCCGGAAGCCTTTGGCGGAAGAATGAAAACCATCTCCTTCCAGATCGAATCCGCCCTGCTCTTTGACCGTGAAAAGGACGCCGGGGAGGCGGCGGCACTGGGTATTGTGCCTATCGATATGGTCGTATGCAATCTTTATCCTTTTGAAAAGGTCCGGGAAGGCGGCGCAGAGCTCCCGGAACTCATCGAAAACATCGATATCGGCGGTCCCACCATGCTGCGTGCGGCCGCAAAGAATTACCGTTATGTCGCCGCCGTCTGCGATCCCGCTGATTATCCCGAGCTCCTGCGGGAACTGGAAGAAAATGCCGGCGCTCTCAACGAAGTGCGGCGTTTTTCGCTCATGCGCAAGGCGTTCAACCATACTGCGGACTACGATGCTCTGATCGCGACCAGCATGGATGCGGAAGCCGGGGAATTGACCCTGCGTCTGGCTTTCGAAAAACCCAAAAAGCTCCGATACGGCGAAAATGCCCATCAGGAAGCGCAATTCCTCCGCCAGCGCGGCAGCCGGAACAGCTACTACGATATGCAGGTCCTGCACGGAAAGGAACTTTCTTACAATAATCTGACCGATATGTACGCTGCGCTCGAATCGGTCCGTGATATGCGGCCGCACACTTGCGCCATCATTAAACACGCCAATCCCTGCGGACTCTGCAGCGGCGATGATCAACGCAAGATCCTGGAATATGCCTGGGCCGGCGATCCGGTTTCCGCCTTCGGGTCCGTGATCGCATTCAACACAACGGTCAAAAAAGAAAGCGTCGAATTCTTCAATCTGGACGCGGATGACCGCTCCCGCCGGAAATTCATCGAGATCGTCGCTGCGCCGGCCTTTGAACCCGCAGCACTGGACTATCTGAAAATTCATAAGAATCTGCGCATCGTTGTCTACAACCCGCGCTTGCTGCTCCCGAAAAAGGACCTCAAATTCCTCCATAACGCCCTGCTGTATCAGGACAGTGACCTAAAACTCAAAGCAAAATCGGAATTTGTCACCAAAACGCGCCGGACAATGGATCCCGAATTGCTGGATTTCGGACTCAAGACCGTCCGCCAGCTCAAATCCAATGCCATCTGCATCGTCAGACGTCCCGAACCCGACTACTGCCAGCTGCTGGGCATGGGTTGCGGACAGCCCAACCGTATCAATTCCACCGAACTCAGTATCGGACGCTGCCGGGAGAACCTGAAAGCAGAATGGGACGGAAATGGAGATCTTGAAACTTTTATCCGGAATGCAATGGGGGAGAGCATTCTGGTCTCGGATGCCTTTTTCCCCTTTCCGGACAACGTGGAGATCGCACATGCCGCCGGAATCCGCTGTATTGCCCAGCCCGGCGGCTCCATCAGCGACGAAAAGGTCATTGCCCGTGCCGATGCACTGGGGGTGGCAATGGTTTTTACAGGAATCCGGCATTTTAAACATTGACGGGATTTCCATTGATTTTGACAGGATATGGGGATAATTTTGTTAGACAGGATAACAGGATTGACGGGATTGTAGTTTTATAGACAGGATAACAGGATTGACGGGATTGTAGTTTGTAGACAGGATAACAGGATTGACGGGATTGTAGTTTGTAGACAGGATAACAGGATTGACGGGATTGTAGTTTTATAGACAGGATAACAGGATTGACAGGATTGTAGTTTGTAGACAGGATAACAGGATTGACGGGATTGTAGTTTTATAGACAGGATAACGGGATTTGCGGGATTATGTTGCTTAAAGGGGATAACAGAATTTACAGGATTGAGGAAAGGCGCCCCGACATTTTGAAAAGGTTATTTAAAATGCGTTAGTTTGGACATCGATAAACATTGAGGAGGACGAACATGTTATTTGAAACTTTGACACGAAAGATCATTGGAGCGGCTTTTACAGTCTACAATAAAATGGGCTTTGGATATCTTGAAAAAGTCTATGAAAAATGTATGCTGATCGAGCTCGAAAAAATTGATGGTATTGACGTAAAGTGTCAGTGTCCCATCAAAGTTGAGTATGAAGGAGTGGATGTCGGAGATTTTGTAGCAGATTTTATTGTCGAAAATGAGATTGTCATTGAAATAAAATCCGTACATCATGTCCTGCCAATCCATGAAATGCAGCTTGTCAATTACCTGAATGCAAGCGGACTGGATCTGGGACTCCTGATCAATTTTGGCGAGTCAAAGGTTGACATCAGACGAAAGCTCAGAAAACTACCGGGAAATTGTAATAAAGCCAAGTGATCTCTTCGGAGAAGGATTTACAGGATTACGGTTGAACAGAATAAACAAAAGTTATTCCTCCAAGATGATTTTAATCCAAGGAGTAATACCGTTCCAAGAGGATCCCTGCGGGATGATTCTGTCTCCGGCCACAATCCTGTGGATCCTTTGATCCTGTCTTCAGGCATGATCCCGTAGATCCTGTGATCCTGTCTCCAAGCATGATCCCGTAGATCCTGTGATCCTGTCTCCAAGCATGATCCCGTAGATCCTGTGATCCTGTCAAATAAAAAGTTATCACGTCAAATATGGAGAAATAATATGGAAGCCATGCACGAAATCAGCTGCCCGCAACTGAAGAAGATCCACAGCGGAAAGGTCCGCGATTCGTTCCGTGTAGACGCCAAAAGGCGTCTGATCGTCGCAACGGACCGCATATCCAGTTTTGACCTGGTTCTGAATACCCGTATTCCGGGCAAGGGAGCGGTCTTGAACGGATTGGCCGCCTGGTGGTTTGAACAGACCCGGGATATTGTCCCGAACCATTTGATCAAAACGCTGGGTTCGCATGCGTCGCTGGTGCATGAAACCGAGCCGGTCCGGATCGAGATGGTAGTTCGCGCTTATTTGACGGGATCAGCCTGGCGAAAATATGAGCGGGGTGAGAGGGAAGTATCGGGAGTGAAACTGCCGAACGGTTTGCACAGGAACGATGCGTTTCTGACACCGATCCTGACGCCGACCACAAAAGAAGCAAGCGACCGCGAGATAAGCCGGGAACAGCTGCTGAAAGAGGGTTGGACGACGGAAGCGATCTACAATAAAATGGAAGACGTTGCACTCAGACTTTTTGAACGCGGCACAAAATTATTGAAGGAACGGGGCATAATCCTGGTCGATACCAAATACGAATTCGGGATCCGGGATGGAAAACTTATGCTGATCGACGAAATCCATACACCGGATTCTTCGCGATTCTGGTCGGCTGAAGCATATATCAAGGATCCGGAAAATGTCGAACAACTGGATAAAGAGTTTGTCCGTGCCTATCTGATGAAACACAGGAAAGACGGGCAGTATCCCCGGGAGCTGCCGGAAGAGATTGTCCGGGAGACCCTGCAGCGCTACGAGAAGATCTATCGCATGATCACCGGAAAAGATGTGGTATACGGACTGCGTCCGGAGCGGGAACTTGCGGATATCCTGGCAGAGGAGGGACTGATCAAAGACGGGTTTATAGCCATCGTAATGGGTTCCCCCGCAGATCTGCCGCATGCGGAAAAAATGAAGAATATCATTGAACAGTACGATATTGCCTGTGATATGCGCATCATATCCGCACACAAGAACGGTGAAAATATTATTGATCTGGCCAGGGATTATAACTATGCCATCGAAGCGCTGGCGGTGATTGCAGTAGCAGGGCGTTCCAACGGACTGGGCGGAGCACTGGCGGCAAATCTGAGTGTGCCCGTGATCAATTGTCCGCCGTTCAGCGATAAGACCGACATGATGATCAATATCAACTCCTCGCTGATGATGCCCTCGAATACACCGGCAGCTACGGTGGTGGATGCGGGTAATGCGGTCTATTTTACTTTACGGGCGCTGAACCTGCACCGGCTCAAAGACACTTTTTCCACCGAAATTGCAGCGACAAAGACGAAGCTCTTCTTCGCGGATGAAGAGATCAGGACGATAAAATAATGTCGGGCTGTCGAGCTGTCAAATCGTCGAGGTGTTAATTCAATATTCAAGATAATTCCGCTGACCAAACTTCTCGACTTCTCAGGTTCTTAACTTCCTCTTCCAAGCGCTCAACTCTCAAACAGAATTGTCATCCCGGCGTGAGAGAAGGGATCCTTCGACTGCGTTCATCCGCCTTCGGTGACTTCACTCCGCTCAGGATGTACTGTATTTAAAACCAAGCGAAAAATTAAGCCGGTTTATATTTCAATGAGTAGTATGGTTCCCACTCGCGATTGTACTTAATGATAGCAAAAAGCTGCCTGAGCAGTTTACATGACACCGCTATGAGTGCCTGCTTTTTTGCTTTACCTCGCGAAAGTAATTTTTCGTAATATTCTTTATACTCCGGGTTGCACCTTACTAAACTTAATGAGCACATATAAAGAGTTTTCCGTATCAAACTGTGGCCCCTCTTGCTAATGCTTGATCCCTTGTTCACACTTTTTCCCGATTGCCGGGGATGCGGATTGATGCCCGCGTAGGAGATGACGCGTTTGGAGTTATTAAAATTCTCAAAACCGCCATAAAAAGCAAGGATCGTAGATGAGGTCTTTTTACCAACACCGTTTATGCTCGTTATTTTTGCGTTTTCTTCCGGATAAAATTTGTCGATATGGTCATCGAGCTCATCGGTCAGTTTCTGTATTTGCTCATCTATTGTTTGTATAACCGATGTGATACTTTCACGTATGACCGGAGCGATCCCCAGGCCATGATCATAAGCTTCCAGGCGATTACTCATCTGAGCTTTGCTTTGATAAAGATCTTCCAGGCCTTTGAGTATCTGCATTAACTGGCTTCGCTCTTTACTGGCGGGCTTAAATAACGGCGGCTGTTGTTCATAACCAAACTCTGCAATTAATTTGGCATCTGCCCTGTCTGTTTTGACACGGCGCATTTTCATCTCAGCATAACGTTTGATGATCAAAGGATTTACAATGCTGACCCGATAACCTCTTTCTGTAGCTGCCATTACCAATCTCAGATGGTAAATACCGGTAGATTCCATCACCAGTTGCGTGTCAGTCGGATCATAATGTTTTACAAATTTAAGAAGGGCTTCGGCTGTGTTCCTGAGTGTCTTGCAGTAGTGGTCCGCGCCGTTGTAAACAGACAGATCCACGGTGTCCTTTGATACATCCATGCCGATTACCTGATGTATCATCCTTAACTCCTTTCCTTCATTTAGATCAACAAGCTTGTCTATCATTGTAAATGATCCAGGCTCCTTTTCGCCTAATGTACTGTCCAGACTTTATGAAGGCGGGCTTAACATCCCGAACGGGGTGGTCCCCAATGACAGGCAAAGCTTTATCGCCTTCGCTTATGTGATCTTGTTTCTTTAGTTTAATGCTTTTTGCGACTTTGCGCAATATACAATGACAGCGTTGGTTGGTTCAAAGATCACATGAATGTCGAGTTGTCAAATCGTCGAGGTGTTAATTCAATATTCAAGATAATTCCGCTGACCAAACTTCTCAACTTCTCAGGTTCTTAACTTCCTCTTCTCCCGTTCTCCCACACTCCGTCTTTCCTCCTCTCCGTCACGGCAGCTGCTTCCCTGCGGCACGGTAGATTTCGTACCATTCCGGCCGGGTCAGAGAGATATCGCTCGCTTTGCAGATATTTTTCAGGCGTTCCGGGTTCGTGGTGCCGACCACCGGCTGCATTTTGGCCGGATGCCGCAGGATCCAGGCGATGACCAGCGCTTCTTTTGTAATATCATTTTCTTTTGCCATACGTTCGAGCGTTGCATTCAGTTCGGGGAATTTGGGATGATCGAGAAAAACGCCGTCAAAAAAACCGAAAAGAAAAGGCGACCAGGGCTGAATGCGGATATTCTTCAGCCGGCAGTATTCCAGGATGCCGCCGTCGTGATCGACGGATGCCGGATTTTCCATGTTCACATTGATCCCGCGGTCAACCATGCCGCTGTTCGTGATAGAAAATTGCAGCTGGTTGATGATCAGCGGCTGCTTGAGGTATTTCTGCAGGAGTTCGATCTGTCCCGGGTTATGGTTGCTGACACCGAAATGCCGGACCTTACCCGACGCTTCCAGAAGTTCAAAGGCTTCCGCGACTTCTTCCGGTTCCATCAGGGTGTCGGGCCGGTGCAGCAGCAGCGTATCCACGTAATCGGTCTTCAGGCGTTCCAGACTGGCGTCCACGGAGGCGAGGATATGTGCTTTGGAATAATCATAGAAACCCTTACGAATGCCGCATTTGGTCTGTATATAGATCTCTTCGCGTTGTGTGGCAGTAAGATCAAGTGCTGCGGCAAAGACTTCCTCGGATTTGCCCGTGCCGTAAATGTCCGCATGATCGAAGAAATTGATGCCCGCATCCCGCGCCGTGTTCAGGAGCCGGGAGACGTCCTTTACCGGCATCTTTGCAATACGCATGCAGCCGAGAATGATCGCGGAGACGGGGAGTTTCGTACCGGGGAGGGGAAGTAATTTCATAGGAATTCCTTATATTATTACTTATAAATGCACGGAATAGATATGCTTATTCCATACAAAATCATTATTGTTTATCCGATTCCGCTCTCAATTTTCTCCCGACCCATACGAAATCGTAGATATTCCAGAAAGCACGCTCATTGCCGTTCAGCAACTTATTGTCCTCGCGCCATCCCTGTTTCAGGAGTTTACGAATGCGCCCCTTGCTGAGTCCGTCCGTTTGTTCAAAAAGGTAGCTGCGGACCTCAAAGGCGGTCCATTGGAATTGTTCCGGATCGAAATCTTCATGCTTTGGATATTTCTCTACCGGGAACAGGTATTGCTCCGGACAGGGATGAAAGTAATTGTTTCTTTTATCGCCGGGTTTGTCCACTGCTGCACAAACCAGCTGACAGTCCATAAAATGGGTATCATAGACCCAGAGCTGCAGATCGCAGGGTCGTCCGCTTTCCGCAAAGAACTTGTCCCAGTCGTCGTACATGCGGCTGAAGGCGCTCAGCAGTTCGCGGCAGACTCCCGGAGCGGGATTTTTATAAGGGAAGCGGTACAGCGGATCGATCCAGACACCTGCGTAATAATCGCGGCCTTCGCTAATGGCATCCGCCGGAGGGATGCGGTATTTTTCGTACCAATTGCGGATATTCAGGGAATGTAATTTTTTAAGCATGATAATATTGTTATTCAACGTGTCAGATATTGAATAGCTTCCTGGGTATTTCCGACAAAAAAGACCTGTTTTCCCTTATTGCTCTCGCGGATAAAATCCTGCAGGCTTTTACTGCGTATTTGCGAGAAATCCCCGATAATGGCCAACTGCATGTAATAGTTGGCAAATTTTTGCAGGACCTCCCCGGCGAAACCGGTCTTTAGGTCAAAAAAAGCGGGAGTTAGTTGTTCTTTGCGCAGAATGATCTTGCGCGCCCCGCGGTAATGCACATCCGCCATCAGATCCAGGATCTCCTGGACCGTGCCAAAAGGCTTTTCGACCTCTTCCGGAACGGCGACCGGGATATCATTGATCCTGTGCGTTGTTATGATCATGTTTCACATCCTTCATGGTTTTGATCTGTTTGTTCAGTTTCCGTATCTGCCATCCGCGCTGGATCAGCATTCCAAGAAGCAGAACAAATCCCAGCAGTGAAAGCAGGTATTGCTCCATAGCCAGCCCTGCAAGGATCAAAGCCAGGGCGACCAGGGTGAGCAGGCTGATGATCAGCCGGTTTTTTTGATTACTCATGCGCATCTCCTTCCCATGAATAAAGCGTCCGCGCCACTTCCAGAGGGCGGTCGCTGGAAAAAATGTCTACGCCCATACGTTCCCAACGCCGGTACCAGCGATCACCGCGGGCTTCGGCTTTCTTGTCCAGATTACCCAGAGTGCCCAGATTCACAAAGACCTTTTCTTCGTGCAGCAGCCGGTACAGCTTTTTTGAATGCAGTTGCGTACCGGTAAAGGCGGTAACCCTGTTCATGGGGATACCGGCATCTTTGACGCGCTGCAGCTCTTCTTCATTGCGGATACTGACAGACAGCATCAATCCGGGATCGAGCCGGTGGACACGTACGGCATCTTCGATATTATACACGATCACGGTAACGGAGGCTTCGCTTTGGGTGCGGTGAATGTGTTCCACGACCTTTTCAAAGGGCACGCCGCGCTTGACATCCAGATTCAGTACGGTTTTTCCGCGCGCCCAAAGCAACGAAGCTTCAAGAGTGGGGATCCTGTATTCCGTCAGTTGCCCCGCGTTATCTTCCAGAAACAGATCCTGCAGTTCCCGGTATTCCGTTTCAGAGATCCTGCCGCTGCCGGTGCTGGTACGATCAAGGGTATTGTCATGCATCAGTATCAGTACCGAATCCGCGGTCATGGCGATATCCACCTCAAGCGTAGCTGGTATTTGCAAAAGCAGGTTTTCGAAGGTCTCAATGCAATTTTCGGGAAAGCCGGGACAGGGACCACCGCGGTGTGCGCTGATTACGGGAATGCGTTCCGGGGACCAGACATAAAATGCCTGGAGTTCTTCAAGGCTCCCGAAACGCAGATCCGGCACTTCGAAGGGAGCAGCAGCAAAAAGGATTAGAGTGACTATTAAAAGAATTAATCGTTTTTTCATCCTAAAATCCGTCTTTTGGATAATATTAAGCATAGGATTGCTATTTTACAAATGGATTGACGCTATGCGTAAGATATCAAGGTTTAAAAAATGTCGAGTTGCCGAGCTGTCGAGCTGTTGAGGCGTTGTGGTGCCTGTCCGCCGA
>JAQULT010000034.1 GCA_028718545.1 Fidelibacterota bacterium
TTAAGAGGCTCCGCTGCGGCGCCCTTTCGTAGCCCTTTTTCATGATGTCGCTGCGCATAATTTCCTCACCTTATAAAAAAAACCTCCTTCTCTGCGTGCAGAAGGAGGTTTAAGTTTTTCTTTTTTTTCTTCCTAATGCACGCCCGTACACCCCGAAAGGATAATAATAACGACTACCAGAATGTTCAAAAATACGTGCTTCATGTTTTCCGTTACGTCAAATAGTAAACGATTATACGGCAGAAAATTTATAATTACAAGCAATAATTCAAAAAATATTGTGAAAAATTACAAAATGACATGATTTGATTATAAACATTAAATTTATGGAGAAAAGATTGATCCAAAATTGTGTAGTGGATGGATTGAGTCAATGCAATTGACCCAATGGAAATGGCTCAAAATTCAAGATTTAATATTCAATGTAAATCCGCAGACTAGACATGCCCTTCGAAATCCGCCGGACCCAAAGTGTTCCCATGGAGCTGGCGGACGAAGTAGGACCTATAAACTTCCTCCATAATGCATACCGGTGTAATAAGAGGAGATCCTTCCACTGCGTTCAGCCGCCTCCAGCGTCTTCACTCCGGTCAGGATGACACGCTTATATTTATCTTTTACCATTCATCGTTCATCGTTCATCGTTCATCGTTCATCGCTTCTCCACCTCTCCCATACTCCATTTCTCCGGCGCCCGCCGCCCAACGCCCCGTGCTCCTTCAAACGCCCACGATCCGTTCCTTGTATTTCGCCAGCGCCTCGTCCAGGCGCTCCCTGGCGCCCTCTTTACCGGCGTTATGCGATGGATGGATATAGAGTTTTACACCCTTGTCGGCAAGGATCTCCGCGACGGTGGCAATGGTCATCCAGACGGTGGTGATAAAGGCCATGGTCGAGACCGGCGCGATCTTGTCGACATGCCCTTTAAGGTCGATCGCGGCATCCTCGATCGGTGCACAGGTGTCTACCACGATATCCGCAATGTCAAAAATGGTCTTGCCGCAGGAATGGCGGGTCTTTTTGCCCTTCGCAGCGGCGGCGGATCCGTAGGCGATGACCTTCATGCCTTTTTCTTTCGCCCGCAGCGCGATGTCGATATTCACATTGTTAATGCCGGAATGCGAAAAGATCCACATGCAGTCGCGCTTGTCAAAATTGTAACCCTTCATGATCTGATCGCCGTAGCCTTCAACGCGTTCCAGAAAGACGAACTGATGGACTCCCATATCTCCGACGATATGCGTAAAGAAGGTCAGCGGCAGTTCGCACATGGGATGAAATCCCACAAATCCCCCGATGCGCGGATACATTTCTTCGATGGGCAGTGTGGCATGTCCGCAGCCGAAGGTGTGCACCCAGCGTTCCTGTTCGATGGTATCCGCCATCACTTCGGCGGCCTTTTTGATGTTTTCCAGCTGACTTTCTTTAATATTGTTCATGACGCCGTTGACGTTGTCGAGCCATTGCATTGCTAATTCCATTGCTTATTCCTTTATATTTGAGACTTTTTTACTCTTGCTTCTGATCGCGGCAGATGACAGCAGCGCCATCATGAAAGCCGCGGCGATCAGCAGGGTGCTGAAATGCTGAATTCCCCAGGTCCTTGCGATAAAACCGGTCAGCAGGTTCAGCAGGGTATTGCCCAGCAGCGCGATCACCAGCGCAAAACTGAAGGCGATGCCCGATATTTCGGGATAGCGTTCGCCGATGTATCCCAGCATCACCGGGAATCCAGAAGCAAGCCCCATGCCCAGAAAAACGTAAGCGGTCCAGATCAGCGGCAGTGAAACCGCCAATTGTACGGTAAGGATGCTGAGCGCGATCAGGATGCATGACAGATAAAAAACGGTAATGGGTCTCATTTTCCGCAGGACAACGCTCAGGATCAGCCGGCCGGTGGTCATGCCGACGACCAGCAATGTCAGTGCCATCAGCGATTTGTTCTCGGCAAGGTTATGATAATCACGCAAATAGGTGGTAGTCCAGTTGTTTGAGATCCCCTCCAAAGCACTCTGGAAAAAGAGCACAAAAGCAAACAGAATGAGCACTTTGTCCCTGAACATGCTCAGGACCTTTTTAAGGTCGATGCCCTGTTGCTGTTTCGGAGCGGGGAATGGAATGACGATATAGTAGATCAGCGGCAGCAGCAGGAAGATCCCGATGCCGACAATAATGCTCTGATAGCTGAAGTAATTCGATAATAAACCCGTTACCAGCGGCAGCGATATGGCGCCGATACCGTAAAAAACCCCGAGCAGGCTGAGTTTGGCGCTCTTGTTTTCCAGACTGACATCCGCGACCAGCGCGTTGTTGGCGCCGTTGATCATACCGCCGGTGAGCCCGATCACAAAGAAGGCCGCCTGGATAAAGCCGAAAGATTTGGTATAGGCGATCAGCAGAATGCTGGCGACCACCAAAGCCGTGCAGACGATCAGCAGCATCTTGTATCCGTAGCGGTCCACGATGTAACCGAAGAACACGGAGCCGATCAGGATCCCGAAAGGCAGCAGAGAGGCCAGGCTGGCCGCCGAAAGGCTGTCCAGCGAAAAACGGTTGATCAGATAGGTGTTGATCGTTCCCAGCGAGAGCATCACCACGCCGAAGAGGAACATGCCCAGGCAGGAAGCGACAAAAGAGAGTTTGTTGGTATTCATGCTTTATCCTTCTTTCATTGTTGTTAACATTGCCAGCCGTCCCGCGCCCAGCAGTCCGGCACGCGGACCGATCTTGCTGGCTTCAATGCTTACCTGCGTGATCCCGATGGGCTGCGCCCATTTTTCGGCTTCTTTGACGATGCGCGGAATGAATTGTACGGCCGGACCGAAGACACCGCCGCCGAAAATGACCTTTTCAGGATTGAAAAGGCTCACGTAATTCGCCAAAGCCATGCCCCAGAACATGATCACCTTATCAAAGGTCTTAAGCGCGACGGGATCATTTTTATCATAAGCCGTGAACACATCATAGGCCTTGAATTTTCCGCGCTTTAATGCGCCGTTGTAATTTTTTTCCACGGACAGGAATTCCTCCGCGGTCCGCACGATCCCGTTGCCGGAGGCGTAGTATTCAAAACAGCCGCAGGCATCGAATTTTCGATCGTAGGGCGGCTGCAGGGCCATCCAGCCGGTGGCGCCGGCAATGTCCGCGTGACCGCGGATAATATGCCCGTCCGCCATGATCCCGGCACCGATACCGGTCCCTACGGCCACAAAGATCGCGTCGCTGCAGCCTTTTGCGGCGCCCAGCCAGGTCTCCGCCAGAATGGAACAGGCGCGGTCGCTGTCGATGTGGACCGGAATATCTGCGCCAAGGACCTCCTGCAGTTCGCGATGCAGGGGATAGCGCTCCCAGCCCGGGATATTGGGTGCCCAGACCTCGCCGCTCTGATGGTACGCGATGCCCGGCACGCAGACCCCGGCGGCTTTTATCTCGATTTTTTGTTCCGCCGCGCTTTTCAAAAGCTTCCGCGTCAGCCCGTATAGCAATACTGCCGCGTCTTTACCGCCGGTACCTTTAAGAAATACGGTTTCTTCTGCGTAGCTTTTTCCCGCTTCGTCCAGAACAGCACCTGCAATTTTGGTCCCGCCCGTATCGATCGCGATAAAACATGGATTCATGGATACACCTCTTTTTCAAGGGGTTCGCATTCGTTTTTGCTTTAAGAGATATTGCCGTTGTCGCCCAACCGCAGGTGAAGGACTGTCAAAGTTTAGGACAAATTCGCGGGATTGTCAAGTTATGAGTGAAAAATCAGTCCCGGATCTCTTCCGCGGCGATCAGCGCCAGGCGCCCGGCCCCGTACAGGTCCGCCTGTGTCCCCAAAAAGGAGACATCCATGGTAACTTCCTGCATACTGATGGGCTGCGCCCATTTCGCGGCCTCTTCGTAGATCTGGTGTTTGAACTGCACGGCGGGGCCAAAGACCGATCCGGCCAGAATGATCTTGCCGGGATTGAAGATACTGATCAGGTTGCCGATGGAAATGCCCCAGTAACGTATGGCTTCTTCCAGTACGCGCACAGCAATCGGGTCCTCGTTCTTGTAGGCATTAAAGACATCCTGTACGTTCAGATCGCGTTCTTTCAGTTCGCCCCGGTATGCATCATCGCCGGCGGCCATTTCGATCGCGCGGCGTGCGATACCTGTCGCTGAAGCGTGGTATTCCAAAAAACCGCAGCTGCGGTATTCCTTTTCAAAATGCTTATCCATGCCCATCCAGCCGATGGCGCCGGCGATATTGCTTTGACCTCGCAGGATCTGCCCGTCGATCATGATTCCGGCATAGATCCCGGAACCCACGGAATAACAGATCACATTGCGGCAGCCGCTCGCGGCTCCCTTCCAGTGTTCGCCCAGCATGTGGCAGCAGCGGTCCGACATAATCTTGAGGGGGTAGGGGTAGCCCTTCAGGTCCTCGGCCAGCGGATAATTGCGCCAGCCCGGAATGTTCGGTGCCCAGACAATACCGCTCTGTTCGTAATAAATTCCCGGCACCGATATCCCGATCGCCTTGACGCGCACGTGATATTCCTCTTTTGCCTTATGCAGAAAATCATCGATCTGCGAGCGGATAAAACGTCCGACCTGTGTGGCGCGCAGATCACCCAGCGGCCGTTTTTTGCTCTCTAGGATCTCGCCTTCTGCGGTGAACAGCGCCGTTGTGATCTTCCCGGTCTTGAGATCAACCGCGATAACGCTCATAATACCCCCGTAAATAAATCGTTTCGACGAAATGTAAGAAAAATCCCGCAGGAAAACAAATACGTTGACAAATGTAAAATTATCGAGTAATTTTTATTGTTTCCGGCGACGGTTACAACCAAATAAAATTAGCGAATAATCAGTTAAAAACAGAATGCACCGGCACAACACCGGTAACATGATAATGCAAGGAGATTTATGATGGCGGAACGATCAAAAATTCTTCTGTTGCTCTTGTTCATGCTTTGGATTCCCTTCGGCCTTGAAGCCGCGAGCGGAAAGATCAGCGGCAGGGTATACGACCGTCAGAACGGCGAAGCCCTGGTCGCGGCCAATGTCATGATCACCCAGAAATGGGATAATGAAAGCGCGATCGATCTGGAACGCAAGATCGGCGCGTTCACGGATAATGACGGTTATTTCATTATCCTGAATGTGGAACCCGGTTATTATACGCTCAAAGTCACCATGATCGGGTATTCCGATTACCGTCTTGAACAGGTGCGCGTCAATATGGACCGTACCATTCAGGTCGAGTTTCCCATGATTCAAAAGGCAGTCAGCCTGGAGGCCGTGACCGTGGTCGCGGAAAAGGAGATCATTAAGCCGGATCTTGCATCCAGTCAGGAGATCATTGTCCGCGAACGACTGCAGGATGCTCCCGCACTGCGCATGGACGAGTTTATCAGCAGCATGAAAGGCATCGACCTGATCTCGGACAACGACGGTGCAGGGCTCAGTATCCGCGGAGGCTCTGTCAGCGAGACCGATATCCAGCTCGACGGGATCTCCGCGCGTGATGCACGATCGGGGAATTCCTACCTCTCTATTAATAGTTCTTCGGTTGAGGAACTGCAGGTGCTCACCGGCGGATTCGAGGCCAAGTACGGTGGCATTCAGTCGGGACTCGTCAATGTCATAACCAAGGAAGGTTCCCGCGAGAAATACAGTTTCTCGGCACGCGTGAATTATACGCCGGCCGGGCAGCAGCGCTTTTTCGGCGAGAATCCCTGGGGCGAAGAGGGGATCATTTTCCGGATTTTCGGCGATACGACGGAAAACGGCTTTGCCTTTACCGGCGCCGCTGCAGATACTGCGGGCATTATTCCCACGGAGTTCTCGGGCTTCCGCGGCTGGAATAATAACAGCGAAGGCCGCCGTAATTACGAAAGCGTCGGACTGACGATCCGCAACCTGCCTGCGGCATTGAAACATGAACTCTGGCTGATCCAGCATCCTACCTATGAAGTGGCACAACGGCCCGACATCTACCTGGAAGGAACCCTCACCGGACCTGTCCCGTTGACAAAAACAGCGACCTTTATGCTGGCGGGAAAACTGGAACGCTCCGAATTCGCCTATCCCATCGGTCCGCGGGATTATTATCTGGACTGGAACACCCACTTGAAGATCACACTGCGGCCAAGCGAGAATTCCAAGCTGTCCCTCAGCGGCATGTACGCACACATGTCCACCAATACCACCAGCCGTCCCAGTACCGTAGGCGGGGGATTGCAGGACTATTCCAGCCGCTTCGGCTATCTGAGCAACTCCGAACAGGCGGTACGCCAGCAGGCCTCCATTCTGCAGAACTATAACCAGATGTACAACAAAAGCTTCCTGCAGTATCTGGATCAGTACTGGTTCATGGGCGGTATCAAATGGAACCAGACCCTGAGTCCCCGCTCTTATTTTACTCTGGAAGCTCAGGTCAATTATCAGGACAACAATATCATGCCCATGGCGGCCGATCCCACACTGGAATCCAGTCTTGTCTGGCTGGATACACTGTATCAGGTCCTGAACTATCCGGTAATCGGAACTCCCAATGGATCAACGAATTACGGGAAAGACCTCACTGATCTCTTCTATATCTTCGGCGGTCTGCAGGCGGTGGATTCCTCTTATACCGTCAGCACTTCCGTAAAAGGGAATTATGCCGCTCAGCTCGGGCGCAATCACCTTCTTGAAGCCGGTTTCAATTTCAATTACACCCATTCCTTTGTCTATGCCGGAACCTGGTATCAGTCCAGCCAGATGTACACCACCGGCGTTCCGGATACCTGGCAGTATTATACCGCACGGCCGATCGAAGGAGGTATTTATATTCAGGATAAACTGGAATTTCGCGGACTGATCGCCACCATCGGCCTGCGCGGCGATTATTTCAATCCGCAGAAGGATAAATTCATTCTGGAGCATCCCATCAATCAGGCCTATCCCGATTTTTACAACCTGGTCTACCAGTATCTTCCCGGAGCCTGGGGCTCCTATGAACGCTGGGTGGTCTTCCGGGATATGCTCGAAAGTCCACCCAACTGGCCGACGGAGGCTTACCACGGCGAATTCAAGGTATCCCCGCGTCTGGGCGTTTCCTTCCCGATCACGGTCAACAGCAAGATGTACTTCAATTACGGACATTTTTACCAGCGCCCGAACTACAATTATCTCTACAATATGGCGATCGTCGGTGATAAGGCCATTATTCCCACTCCCGAACTGCCCATGGCCAAAACGGTGTCCTACGAGTTCGGTTACGAACAGAGCTTCCTGAATAACTTCCTTGCTAATGTAGTCGTCTATTATAAGGATATGTCCAATATACCCCTGCCGCGCACCTGGATCAATTACTGGGAAGAATTTTCGGCGACTAAGTATGCGCCGGACGGCTATTCGGACACCCGCGGTGTAGAACTGCGGTTGGAAAAGAGCGCGGGGCGTTTCTTTACCTTCTGGTGCAACCTGGATTACATGCTGAAAAGTTGGGGCCAGAGCGGTATGCGCTATCAGTACGAAAACCGCGTTACCGCCGCCAACGAAGCGCGCAGTGCCAATCTTAGCACCCTGACACCCCTGCCGACCGCGAATATCAGCGCCGCCTTCCATACGCCGGCCAATTACGGCCTGCCGCTGGGCGGTATCTATCCGCTGGGCGGTTGGCGTATCAGTACACAGTTCCGCTGGGCGGACGGCGGAGAGATCGTGATCCGTACCGATCCGCTGACCGGCGAGCAGCTCAAGGCAAAGATCGTTGATTACAGTAATACCGACCTTCGTGCCGTCAAGCGTTTTGCCCTGGCTGAACACTACCTGGAACTGGGAGTCACCATTACGAATCTCTTCAACCAGAAACGCCTCTATACCGGCGGTATGAGCAGTACGCAGTACAACAACTACAAGAATTCCCTCAAATTCCCCTTTGAAGACGGTGATGAACATGGTAACGATAAATGGGGTGAGTGGAATAAAGACTATATTGATACGGGCTGGCTGGAAGCTCCGGTCTTTCTGACCCCGCGCCGGATCGTTGTCAGCCTGACATTGGATATTTAAGGAGGTCATGATGAAGAAATGCATATACCGTCTTTCTGTCTGTTTGCTGATCCCCCTGATCCTGCTCCTGGCGCAGAGGAACTATAACGGCGCTCCCATGTTCCTGAACGTGAACGCCATTAACTTTTCACTGAAAAAGACCAACGGGGAAGGGCAGTTCAGCAATCAGTACAGCTGGATGTTCACCGGGGCCAATCCACAGAATACCGAGGAATGGTACTATCCGGCGGACCGCTGGCATTCGCAGATGCTCTACCAGATCTTTAATCCCCTCTGCCCGGACGACAGCGGCTTCGTCAATGAAAAAGGCCAGCATCTCATTATTCCGACAAAATGCATCAACGGCGGAAAGAACGATTATTCCCACGAACGCCGGCGGGTAAGACCTCCTTATGTAACGGTGGACGGCACGCCGCAGTACCAGGAATATACCTGGGAACTGGATCCGGATATCCCTTCAGATATTATTTCGGAATGGGAAGATATCTATGTGAATTACGGTATGCGCGCCCATGTGAAGATGTACGGCTTTGCCAACGAGAACCATGATAACTACTTTATTTATCAGGCAACCCTCAAATTTACCGGCGAAACCATGCGTGAGATCGAGAATCCCGACTCTGCAAGTTACTTTCCTTCTCAGAAAATCAATATGTGGTGGCCCATCTCCTTCAGTTTCGGTCCTTCCAAAGCAGGGGAGTACTACAGCGCCAACTATTTTCGCTTTGAAGGCGAGGATGACCTGGACAGCTGGTTCGCCGGTCCGCGCTTACTGCCGGGCGGCAACCGCGATTCCCTGAAGATCGCCTATTACTGGGATTACAAAGCACCGGGTATTGCGGCCTACGATAACGCCAGTCAGGATGATACCGGCGATCCCGACCGCGTTACCGGCCATCTGCACTCCCCGCAGATTCCCGGCTACGCCCTGCTGCATGCCGCTAAGAACAGCTTCGATCCGGACGATGACGATACCGGCCAGCCTTACGCCATTCCGCACGCGGATATCGGGAACGATCTCTGGACCCGGGTGGATATCGGAATCCGTGACACCTATATCGGCGACGACAGCCGCGGACACTTTCCCCTGGACCCGGTCAGCGAAGGCTGGATGGCTGCGAATACCTCTCAGAAAGGCCCCATGCGCTTTATTACCGTCGGCCCTTATGAACTGACCCTGGACCGCGAAGCGGCCGTCTACGACTCCTTTTGCGTAGTATACGGCATCGGTGTCGGATCCCTCAGTCTGGCCGCCGCGGATTCCGTGGGAAAAGCCTGGCTCAACGGGATCCTCAGTGACGATGAAAAACGCGACGCCATACTGACAGGAAAAGATTCGCTTCTCAAAGCCATGGACCGTGCGAACTGGGCCTGGCACCGCGGTCTGGATATTCCGGACCCGCTTCCGGCTCCCGATATGACGGTTACCAGCGATGCCGACCGCATTGTTGTCGAATGGTCCTATCCTTCAGACGATTATTATCTGGATCCGGACACGGAAGTGGACGATTGGTACGCCTGGCGCGTTTACCGCAAGACCGGCGCCGCTACGGTCAACGACCCCGGCGACAACTACAGCGGCTATCAGTGGGAACTGATCTTTGAAACGACGGACCGCGAAGTACAGAGCTACGTAGATCACAACGTGACCCGCGGCGTATCCTATTATTATGCGGTAACGGCCGTAGATGACGGTACGCAGAATACGGACGGACTCTTTCCGGGACAAAAACTGGAAAGCTCCCGCTATGCCAACCGCAGCCAATTGCCGGCACGCTCCTTTAAAGCAGGCCTGAATACCTCCGATCAGGTCCGCGTCGTTCCCAATCCCGCCACACTGAACGCCGGCGGTATGGGTTTCCCGGGCGATGAAAATCAGATCGTTTTCGCGCAGCTGCCCTATAAATGCAGGATCATGATCTTTACCGAGACCGGTGATATGGTGGATTCTTTCGATCATATCGGTACGGATCAGGAGATCTGGCGGCAGCGCACGGACAATAATCAGTACATCGCCAGCGGCATCTACATTCTTTTGGTCCGCGAAGCGGAGGATACCGACGGCAATAAACTGCCGGATCAGTACGAAAAATTTGTGATCATTCGTTGATACGTGAGGTCTCTTATGAAAAAAATAATATGCACTTTACTGATCTTATTGCTCATTGCCGGCACACCCTTGCTCCTGCAGGCGGTCGAGAAAAAAGCCCAGGTCGGTTTCCGCTTCCTGCAGAATCCGGTCAGCGCCGAGGCTATCGCTCTCGGCGGCATGGGCGTGGTCGGCATCGAGAATGTCAATACCGTATTCTGGAATCCCAGCGGCTTAGGCTGGGTGGAGAACACTTACGATATGAGCGCCAATTACACCCGCGGCATTGCCGACATCAATTACGGCGCTTTTGCCCTTTCCCGTAAGCTGGGAAATATCAGCTTTCTGGCGCTGGACCTGACCTATATGGATTACGGCGTTTTTAACGGAACACGCCGTGCCGATAACGACGCGGGATTCGAGGAGACCGGCCCCTTTACGCCGACCGCCTATGCGCTGGGACTGAGTTTTGCCCAGCGTGTTTCGGACCGCTTTTCCTATGGTGTCCGTTTGAAACTCGCCCATCAGAATCTGGGTTTTGTCACCGTGGGCGTTTCCGGCACTGATGTCAGCGATACGGCACTGGTGACCGAAGATATCGAATATAAGCACAGCGAACCCGCCATTGATATCGGCGCCACCTACGATTTTATCGAAAGCGGTGTCCGCTTCGGTGCCGTGATCCAGAATGTTTCACGGGAAGTCAAATATGTGCGTGAAGCCTTTCCGCTGCCCTTCGCCGTAAGCTTCAGCCTGCATGCCGATGTGCTGAAGCTGTTCCGCAAAGAAACGGATCTGCACCGGCTGCTGCTGGGCGTGGAATCCGTACATCCTCGGGACTATAAGGAAAAGCTCAAGATCGGTGTCGAATATGCCTACCTCAATGCCTTCTTTGTCCGTGCCGGCTACCGCCTGAACTACGACCAGCGCGGACTGACCTTCGGTGTAGGGCTGGACCGGAAGATCGGCGGCATGCGCCTGCGCGTTGATTACGCTTACGAAAACTACGGCGTCTTTAAGGGCGTAAACACCATTAGTATCGGAACGGCCTTTTAAACATTGAAATTCCGGGAAAGGCAGCCTAAATTTTGAGCATGGAAAAATTCCTGACGAATTGCCGTATCTATACGGATCCGGAACGACTTGTGCATATCGGCGTGGAAGACGGAAGGATCCGCGATATCTGTCAAAATCTGCCGCCGGATGCGCAGATCCTGCTGGATGCCGGAAAGCAGATCGTCATTCCGGGACTCATTGATACGCACGTGCACGGCGCGGGCGGGGGAGACCTGTCCGACGGCACGGAAAAAGGCTTTCATACGGCAGCGGAAACCCTGTGCCGGCTGGGAACCACCTCTTTTTACGCCACCACCTTTTACCGGCCCGGCGGAGCGAACCGGCACCTGGAAGTCCTTGCCGGAACGGAAGCCCGGACCCGCGAAGCCGACTGTATTGGCATCCATATCGAAGGTCCCTTTATCAATCCCAAAAAGAAAGGCGGCATCCCGCCGGAATATATTGCCCGGCCGGATCCCGCCGTTTTACACGATATCCGGAAAAAATGCGGCGAAAAACCGCTGATGCTGACCGCAGCGCCCGAACTGCCCGGCATGGAGGAAATCCTCGCCGAATGCAAAAAAAGCGCCGTGACGGTCTCCCTGGGCCATTCTGACGCCGATACGGCGGCGGCGCGCAGAGGATTTGAGCAGGGGATAGGGATGGTTACGCATCTGGGCAATGCCATGCGGCCCTTCCATCACCGCGATCCGGGACCGCTGCCGGCCATTCTGGGATCCGGTGCCTGCGTGCAGCTTATCAGCGACGGCGTGCACCTCTTCGCCGATGCGGTCAAATTCTACTACGACATCCTCGGTGCGCAGCGCTGCACCTGCATCACGGACGGCATCGAGTGCAGCGGACTGCCGGACGGCGAATACCGGTTCCGGGAAAAACCTTACCGATCGGAGAACGGCGCCGTCTTTTATTCCGACGGCAGCGGACTCATCGGCACCTCGCTGAGCCTCTACGAGATCATGCTGCGCTACAAGCGCTTCACCGGCTGCAGCCTGCAGGACGCCGTGGCCGCCGCAAGCACGAATCCCGCCCGCTGCATGGGCATTGACGGCCGCAAAGGCCGCATCAGCCCCGGCTGCGACGCCGACCTGCTGCTGATCGGCGAGGACCTGAAATTACAGACAGTAATAAAAAACGGCAGCCTGATTTGACTGCCGTGTTGATCTTTTTTACAACAGGAATTTCCAAAATATTTTAGTAATCCTCTATTCCGCTAAGAATTATATCAAAATATTGCTCATACAGATATTCGCGGTCCCTTTGTTTGCCCGAAGTTTCCTTCAATATAGCTAATTTTTCCAAATTTTGAATAGCTTTACGGGCAGTGGGGAGACTTATGGATAACTCCCGGGAAACCATGTTAACCGTTACCTTTGGTTTTTGAAAAATCAGATCAAATAACTGCATTGCCGAAAAAGAGGCTTTGCCAAGCTGCAATATTCGTTTACGATGTATTTCTTGCAATTTGAGAATAGCGTGTGCCGCATGAACGGCCTGTATGGAGATTTCGCTAACGCCCCGCAAGTAAAATTTTAACCAACCTTCCCAATCGCCGTCACGCCGAATTGCATTAAGATGATCATAATATGCATCCCGATACTTTTTAAAATACAAGCTCAAGTAAAGTAAGGGTTTTTCCAGCACTTTTTCATGGATTAAAATTAGGGTGATCAGCAAACGCCCTACCCGTCCGTTGCCGTCTAAAAAGGGGTGTATGGTCTCAAACTGGGCATGTGCAAGGCCGGCTTTGATCAGCGCCGGTATGCGCAGATTCTTATTCTGCAGAAATAATTCCAGATCTCCCATGCAGTTTATCACTTCTTGCGGCGGAGGCGGAACAAAACGTGCGTCTGACGGCCGCGTCCCGCCGATCCAGTTTTGAGAGCTCCGAAACCGCCCCGGCGTTTTATTCCCGCCGCGTGTTCCTTCCAGCAATTTGGCATGGATTTCCCGGATCAGGCGCAAACTCAGCGGCAGGGTTTCAAGACGGGCAATACCATAATCCATTGCTTTTACATAATTGGAGACTTCCTGCACATCATCCGGATTGCTTTTGCGTTTCCCCACATCTTCATATTCGATCAGCTCGCTTAACGACGCCTGAGTCCCTTCGATCTGTGAACTGAGCACCGCCTCCTTGCGCACAAACATAAACAGGAACAAGTCCGGATTGGGTAAAAGAGATGTAGCGCCGTCCAGGCGTCCCAGGGCGCCCCGGGCCTCTACCAACAATGCAAGAAGTTCATCATCATATTTCAACGGGGGAGAAGGCGGTAATATCTTAGGAATAAATGCGCTGAATCCGTTTTCTCCCGACTGTTGGACCAAGAATTTTCCGGCTCTTTCGCTCGTTGCTTTAAACATGTGTCTTGCTTTTTATAATGAAGCGATCCTTTCTTTATACCGATCGCTAAGTAACGATAATCAATAATCTTTTCTTAGTCAAGAGAAAAACGAAGTTTTATTTTATGATTCAGGCGGTATCCCGACAAGTGCAAAGGCCGCATCCTGCCCGGCTGCGACGCCGACCTGCTGATGATCGGCGAGGACCTGAAATTACAGACGGTCATAAAAAACGGCAGTCTGATCTGACTGCCGTGAGGGAAATACCGGGTATTTTAATAAAATTAAATACTGTTAATGGAAGATGCGCTTTTTATGTGCTTAGGGGATATTTTACACCCACTTTTATGCAAACGATACTATCTGATATGGTATTGATAATGGCATAATAATAGTGAAAATGATTCCTGCCGTCATTTAATTGCCAGCACATACTAATTGTATTCGGATCATTATATTCAAAAAATAAATTTTGAATCTCCGGTCCCCACTGATTACCGCTAGCTCTTGAGAACCCGGCAATTGTTGTTTCATTAAGCGTTATCACACTATCCCGGTTCAGTTTCATATAAGTGATCTTGCAGCTGTCAGATATATGATTTCCATAGCTTTTAAAATGGTATTCATAATCATATTTATCGATAATTATCCATGTTTTATTCGGGAAACAGGTACTGCCGTCAATTGCAAAATGTTCGGAACTCTTTATTGACGCAAGGGTGCTATCATGAATACCTTCTAAAATATAGTTTGAACAAGCATCCTTATAATCGATTAACTCACCGGTTAAGCGGGTATCGTCTGTAATTATCCTGCCCTGGTCATCGATAATTTTATAGTAGATGTCCACGTCATAAGTATGAAGATGATTGACAACAAAGTTTGCATTGTTTCTGGGGTCAAGCCATATTACATAAAACAAATTATCTTTTTTTAATACGGCGTAATCGATTATTGCATTTGTTTTTAATATATTGGTCTCGCCAAGTAAAATATTTCCGTTTTCGTCAAACTTTTTTAACATTAACAGATCAAATTCACTGTCTGTTTTGCCATATCCGCTCATACTTACCGTATCTTGCCCATAAAAGATCAATGTATTTCCTTCATCGTCAAAAATAAGAAATGGATTGGCATTCTGTATTTCTTCCTCACTATAAGCAGTTATGGCCGGATTTTCAATATTGCAGCCCGCGAGATTTATAAGAATTAAAAAGGGAATGATAAATTTATACATGCTTTACTCGCTGAATTATTGGCCTTAACGCCCGAATATACGCAATTGCATTTATATTTTCAATATATTTCCGGAAGAGGTACATATATACACCAACAATAGCGTTATATGCTAAAATGCTCTGATTTTACAGATGAGCGATGTTGAGGGTTGAGGCCTGGCTTAAGATTAATTTTCGGATATTTCATGATCTGCAATGGTTTTCGCTGCGGTATCGGGAACCGAATCCACAGGTTCCCGCTTCGAAATTGTTTTCTGTTATGTAAAAACAGAACCGATTCCGCTGCAATCATTGTCAGTAGACTTCCTTTCGGTGTCCGATGCGGATAATAAGGATAAGCAGACGCGCTTTTTCCAGACTGTATATTACGCGGTAATTTCCGACACGCAGCCGGTAGTAATTACGGTAATTGCCTTGAAGTTTTTTGATGTTATTGACAAGGATATCAGGATCTTCGGATAATATTATTATCTTTTGAAGGACCCGTTTTTGCCATACAGGGTCGATACGGCGGAATTCTTCGGCAGCTTCTTTTAAAAATTCGACGGAATACAATTAAGCGGTTCCCTTTTCCAGATCGGCAAGCGTAATGGTTCCGGATTTTCCTTCCTTATACTTTTTATAACGTTTATCTGCTATCAGCGTATCCAGTTCGTCAAAGTACAGCTGCAAAGCCAGGGCAATAATATGGCTCTTTTTTTTGTTCAGCTCCTTCGATACAGAAGTCAATTCCGCTTCCAGCGTTTCAGGAAGGGTTATGTTGATCCTTGCATGTTTTTCCATCATTGTTCTCCAGATAACACATAATAGTATACATGATAATACACATGATTGTCAACATAATAATCCGGTTGTGGAAATAAAGGGAACATGTTTCTCTCTATTGTTGAAGTGTATTTCAAAATGAGGAGTGAAAGGAATAAATATTAAATTCGTAGTTGCAGATGAATTCCATTTTTTCGAAGGATCCGGAACAAGTATTATGTACTTATTTTAATAATACCATCGCTATTGTTTGCATATGATCCCCGCTTGTCAGGCGGCAGTAATAGACACCCGAGAATAAGCCGGCGGCATCAAAGATTTGCCGGTGGGTGCCTGCGCTTTTATAGCTGTTTGCAAGGATTTGAACTTCCTGTCCCAGAAGATTGCAGACGGTGATTTTTACATGACTGTCTTCTTCAAGGACATATTCGATCGTTGTCCGGGGATTAAAGGGGTTGGGGTAATTTTGTACCAGATGAAATACGGCGGGATTCCCCTGTCCATCCCGGATCCCGGCGCCATCAGAAAAGGGACTTTTAGCGTACCATATATCGGTCTTGCCGTTTTCTTCATGCTCCCAGAATATCGATACGAACTGGCTGTCATTTGTACTCAGGAAAGTAACAAGCGGCTTACGATCATCACCCGGGGAATCCGATAGGTTCATTGCCGGTTCCTCACCCCAATATACCAATGGCTGTATGAATATTTCCCTGTTGCCGGCAATGGAGTCGGTATCAAAGGCCAAGAAATAGGGGGTCGTCGCCGCTCCGGATGAGGTGGGTATCGCATAAGTAAAAAGTGCGGGATGCTGAAAATTGCAATTCCCGTTTTCCGTCATTACCGGATCAATCGATTCGGGCCATCCGTATGCGCACTTCCAGATATCATTTATCTTTGTCTGGAAAGCAATTCCCGTCTCCGTCCCGAATTTAGGATGATCGCTTAAGGGTCCGTTTGACAAACAGGTATACTTATATTTCGGATCCGTGTATTCATTATACTTAACATAACAGACCTTGAGGCTATCGCTGATGTTCTTTACATAGAGTATTTCCAGGTACAGGTCACTATCGGATTTGAGCAATTCCGGCGAGGAACAATTACCGGAATCCAGCAGCATGTCCGCGGACGGATCTGACCCAAGGGTTCTCAGGTATAAATTACCGTCGTTGATCCAGGCTATCCTGTTGTTGCTCAATGATAGTTGAGGATCATTTTCCAGAGAATCCAGGATCAGCTCCGGCTCACCGAATTGATCCTGAAGATAATTTCTTGCATATACCTGCCAGCGATCATCCTCTTTTGCCTGCCAGGCTATTCTGATCCCGTTCCCGCCACCTGCAAAGCGGGGGTTCTTTTTTATTGAGGAGTCCGAAGCAACGATCAGATTATCACCTGATACAGGTGATAATTGTTTTAAATAAACGGTGTAGACGCTGTCGAGTTCATTGATCCAGCATAAATAGGAGTCCGGCCAGGTGTCCCAGGAAGATGAAATATCAAAATTTTCATTGTTTCCGGGTATTTCTATCATCGGAGATACGCTGAAATCCTGACTATAGATACAAAGGGGCAGGAATAGAACAAGGAGGATTAGTGTTCCTGAGATTTTATGGAGTTCGTTATGCATTTTTCACCTCCATTGATCAGTCTGAAAAATCCATAAAATTTAGTAATGTAATTCAAGAAAAGCAATAAATAAAATATACAACATAAATTAATATTTATAAATAATACTTGATTAAATGAAACCGGAATGGGTTTTTATGATTTATTCATTTTCAGATAATTATAAGCGGACGAGGGAGGGTGACGCCGTGGCGTATGCTCATACGACCGGTATACGGATCCGTCTTTATTGGAACAGCAGCAGGCTGATTGCCATGATGATCATGCCGGCGATCAGTCCGCCGATGGCCAGATGGTGTTCGCCGTACTCTTCCGCGGTCGGCAGGAGCTCATCCAGGGAAATATAGACCATAATGCCGGCGACAGCCGCAAAGATAACCCCGAAGGTGGTATCCGTAAAAAAGGATCTCAGTATAAAATAGCCGATCAAGGCCCCGACGGGTTCCGCCAGTCCGGACAAAAACGATAAAACAAAGGCTTTCTTCCGGCTTTTCGTCGCATAGTAAATGGGCGCCGAGACCGCCAGTCCTTCCGGAATATTGTGGATGGCAATGGCGACGGCAATGCTGATACCCAGCGTCGGGTTCGTTAAACCGCTCATAAAGGTCGCCAGTCCCTCCGGAAAATTGTGGATCCCGATCGCCAGCGCGGAAAACACACCCATCCGCAAAAGCCTGGCCTTATCTTCTTCCGAAGATCTTTTTATCTTTTTATCAACATTCAGTTCATGCGGGTTTTCGTAGGAAGGGACCAGATTATCGATCAGCGCAATGACGAAAATACCGATAAAAAAGGCGATCACTGTCCAGGTGTATCCAGGCTTTGCGCCCAGAGTCGCGGTCAGGGACTCCCTTGCCTTCGCAAAGATCTCGATCAACGACACGTAGATCATCACGCCGGCCGAAAAACCCAGAGAAATAGTAAGCAGTTTGGGATTGAATTTTTTGGACAGCAGTCCGATCAGACTGCCGATACCTGTGGATAGACCCGCAAAGAGCGTCAGTGAAAAAGCAAAAAGAACGGAGTTGTTCATCATGAATTTCCTTTATTGATCGTAGAAGCTTATCGCTTCGTTTATATCAAGAATCATTGACTGCTGTCAAAGGATCGTTCTTTAAAGTTAAGGCCGGTAATAATGATGAATTCCCCGTCTGCCGTTTTGTGCTCCGGCACTGAACCCAATGTCCGAATATACTTAATTGAATTCAGACTTTCTATAGTTTTTCTGAACGGAGTTAGAGGGTAAGTGAGTAAGGGAGAGGAGGAGTAAGGGAGAGGAGGAGTAAGGGAGAGGAGGAGTAAGGGAGAGGAGGAGTAAGGGAGAGGAGGAGTAAGGGAGAGGAGGAGTAAGGGAGAGGAGGCGACTGGTTGAGATTTGAAGAAATACCATCCGGTATATCCGGTCCCATGGGGATCCCCTTGGGATGATCCCGTCTAAAAACCATCCGGTACATCCGGTGATCCCGTCTAAAAACCATCCGGTACATCCGGTGATCCCGTCTAAAAACCATCCGGTACATCCGGTGATCCCGTCTAAAACCATCCGGTACATCCGGTGATCCCGTCTAAAACCATCCGGTACATCCGGTGATCCCGTCTAAAACCATCCGGTACATCCGGTGATCCCGTCTAAAACCATCCGGTTAATCCTGTCCCTTTGAAACCCATTCGGGATTATTCCGTCCAAACATCATGTTATCAGGTCGCTTTAATAAAAAATTCGATCTCTTTCGGCAGCACATCGATCTCCAACGGCGTCACGCCGAAGATCTCGCCTTCGGGATTGCAGATCTTGGGCGGAACGGTTTCGACTTTGATATGCTTGCCGCGGTAGACCTTTACATGGG
>JAQULT010000035.1 GCA_028718545.1 Fidelibacterota bacterium
CCATGAAAAAAGTCACAATACTGATGCTGGTACTGCTGCTCGTATCGCTTGCCTTTGCTCAGGAAGGTTCTGACGGGAAACTTGATGCCGGTTTGCGTTTGGGGCTCATGAATGTATTCGGTGGCGCAACGGCCCGCTATCATCTTTCGGAGAACAATGCGATTGAAGTCATTATTTCAACGCCGGGCTTCAAGGGGATGGTTTTTACGGGAATGTATCAGTGGCACAAAGATTTTGCCGATGTAAAAAACCTTAGCTGGTATTTCGGCGGCGGCCTGCATGCCGGTTACTGGAGTGCAGCGGTACCGCGCTGGAATGGGACCCGCTGGATCAACCGTAAATTCGCTCTGGGTCTTGATGCGATTGCGGGTGTTTCCTATGATATGGAATCCATTCTCAATTTCCCCCTAGCGGTTTCGCTGGATTATAAACCCGCAGTTGACATTATCAGTTACTGGGCCAGTCTCTATTACGATGTTTCCTTGAGTATACGCTATAAATTCTAATCGTCAGTTTAATTTTTTATGCCGGCTTAAGCCGGCTTTTTTTTTATTTTTCCTTTTTCTTTCATCCGGTATTTTAAAAGAAAATATTTTTTTTGTTGTGAATTTTAGCTTATTGTAGTTAATATTAGCTTAAGGATAATTTTAAACGAGGGAACGCATTTTATCAAAACGGGAATAAATCACAATTGGAACAGATCTAGGGAAATCGTTTTATTATCCTACGCGTTTTTTGGTAAAACAAACACATAAGGAGAAGAAAGATGAAGAAAGTTCTGGTTATCGCATTGATCGCTGTACTTGCATTCTCATTCGCTTACAGCGAAATGACGGTCGGTTTACGCGGCGGTGTCCGTTCGGGCGCCAGCTTACGTCTCCCCATGGGGGATAAAGGCAATGCCGTAGAAGCCTTACTGACATACAGACTGGGTATTATTGTTACCGGTATGTATCAGTGGCACAAACCCCTGGCCATTGGCGAAATTGAAGGCCTGAGCTGGTATTTCGGCGGCGGCGCGCATGTCGGGATCAGCTGGTGGTGGACCAATGCCTTCGCACTGGGTATTGACGGTATTGCCGGTGTTGAATATGATTTTGAATCATTGATCAATTTGCCGGTCAAATTATCCCTGGATTACAAACCCGCTTTTGACATTATCGGCGGCTGGGCCGGCTCGTTTGGTGATATCGCCTTTACTGCACGTTATAGCTTCTAATTCAAAATACCTTCATTTATTTTGTAAAGAACCCGGGGCTTTCCCCGGGTCTCTTTTTTAGGGCATAAAAAACGCCGCTGTTCAGCGGCGTTTAAATATTTATTTCGATATGTCTTATTCGCTCAGAATATCCTTTTCCTTGCTCTGCTGAGCATCATTGACTTTTTCAATATTCTTATCGGTAATCTTCTGGATCTCGGCATAGGCGGACTTGGCATCGTCCTCGGAGATATCCTTGTCTTTTTCCAGTTTTTTGATCTTGTCGTTCGCATCTCTGCGGATATTCCGGATTGCGACCCGCGCTTCTTCGGCCATCTGATGGACAATGCGTACCAGTTCCTGGCGGCGTTCGTCGTTCATGGCCGGAATGGGAATGCGGATCAGCTGTCCGTCGTTCTGGGGGTTCAGTCCGAGATTCGCCGCTTGGATCGCTTTTTCAATTGCAGAAAGAATGGATTTATCCCAGGGTTGTACGACCAGCAGGCGCGCTTCGGGAACGCTGATGGTGGAGCACTGATTCAGCGGTGTCTGCATACCGTAATAGTCGACCCTTATATTATCCAGCAGTGTGGGGGTGGCACGGCCGGTCCGCAGGCTTTTATATTCATGATCCAGATGTTTCAGGGATTTGTCCATGAATTCTTCGCAGTAAGCATAAACTTCGTTCATCATAGGAGTACTCCTTTAGACTGTTTATTCTTCAATTAAGGTCCCGGCTTCTTCACCGGAAAGGATACGGTACAGGGTTCCCGTTTCGGTAAAGTCAAAGACGATCACGGGTATGCGGTTTTCGCGGCACAGGGTCATGGAACTGAGATCCATTACCTTTAACTGTTCTTCAATAACCTGTGAATAGCTGATGCGTTCATAGCGTTTTGCATTGGGATCCTTGACCGGATCTGCACTGTATACTCCGTTTACCTTAGTACCTTTCAGCAGGACATCCGCATCGATCTCGGCGGCACGCAGGGCGGCTGCGGAATCGGTAGTAAAGAAGGGATTTCCCGTTCCCCCGGCAAAGATCAGGATGATACCCTGATCCAGTAATTCGATAGCGTGTTTCCGGTCAAAGGGCAGCATCAGCGGAGAAACCGAAGAAGGTCCCATGATGCGGGTTGCCATTCCGGCTTTTTCGAAGTAATCGCGCAGAGCGAGTGCATTGATCACGGTCGCAAGCATGCCCATCTGGTCGCCGCTGACCCGGTCGATCATGGCCGATCCGGCTGCACCCCGATAAATATTGCCGCCGCCGATCACAATGCCGATCTGTACGTATTCATCGTGGATCCGGCGGATTTCTTCGGTAAAATAAGAAGCGGCGCCGGGATCTATTCCGTGTCCCTTGACGCCGCCCAGTATTTCACCGCTTAATTTCAGTAATATCCGGTTGTAGTGCATTTAACAAACACAACCAGCAAGGGGACTTTCAGGATGCTTCCGTGGTCTCTTCGCTGGCTTCACCTACCATAAAGCGGGCAAAGCGAGCAATAGAGATATTTTCTCCCAGCGAGCCGATCGTTTCCTTTAAATAGGTTTCTACGGATTTATCGGTATCTTTAAAGAATTCCTGTTCCAGCAGGACATTCTCTTTATAATACTTTTCCAGCTTGCCTTCTACGATGCGCTCGGCGATATGTGCCGGTTTGCCTTCATTGATAACCTGATCATGATAAACGGCTTTTTCATGTTCAATGATCGCCGCCGGGATGTCTTCACGGCGAACCGCCAGGGGATTCATCGCTGCGATCTGCATGGCGATATCCTGGGCAAAGCGGACAAATTCATCGGTCTTGGCAACAAAATCGGTTTCACAGTTGACTTCGACCATTACTCCGAGTTTTTGTCCGAGGGGATGGACATAGGAGCAGATGATCCCTTCTTTTGCGCTTCGGCCGGCTTTTTTTTCGGCCTTGGCAATGCCGCGGGCACGGAGAAGATCAACCGCTTTGCTGATGTCACCTTCGGCGTCAACGAGGGCTTTCTTGCAGTCCATCATTCCGGCGCCGGTTTTTTCACGTAACTCTTTTACAATTGCAGCACTAATTTGCATTCCATATTCCTCGTTCGATTATTCAGTGTCTTCGACTTCGTTATTATCCGTTTCTTTCTGCTCTTTCAGCGATGGTTTTTCATCGGACATTTTTTCTTTAAACGGTTTTTTTGCCCCGCGTTTCCCTTCAAGGATAGCATCGGCAAGTGTTTTGGTGATGAGATGGATAGCACGGATGGAGTCATCGTTGGCGGGAATGGGATAATCGATCAGAGCGGGATCGGCATTGGTATCGAGGATACCGATCACCGGAATATCCAGCTTTCGGGCTTCGGCAACAGCGATCTTTTCTTCAACCGTATCGACCACAACAATTGCGTCAGGCAAACGCCGCATATTCTGAATGCCGCGATGCAGGGTTTCGAGTTTTTCCCGTTCGCGGCGCAGACCCAGGACTTCTTTTTTTGTCAGATTTTTCCAGGCTTCTTCGCTTTCACTGTCCCGCTGAAGCTGTTCCAGCCGGCGGATACTGCGGCGAATGGTGGTAAAATTGGTAAGTTCTCCACCCAGCCAGCGTTCCGTGATATAGTGCGCGCCGCTGCGGATGGCTTCATCTTCCAGGACGTTCTTGGCTTGTTTCTTGGTCCCCACAAAGAGGATCTCGCCGCCGTTCCGGACGACATCACCGATGAATTTACAGGCTTTTTCAAGCGCTTTTAGCGTCAGTTCCAGGTCAATGATGTGAATTCCGTTTTTTTCCATGAAAACGTACTTCTTCATCTTGGGGTTCCACTTGCTGGTCAGATGACCGAAGTGGGCACCGGCGCTGATAAGGCTTTCAATGGTAACTTGTTCCATATAATCAATACTCCGATAATGGGATTAACGTTTTGAGAACTGGAAGGCACGGCGGGCACCGCGTAAACCGTACTTCTTGCGTTCGACTTCGCGGGAATCGCGGGTCAGGAAACCGGCGACTTTTAGTGCGGGTCTCAATTCCGGGTGCAGTGCGATCAGCATACGGCTGATACCCAGGCGTACAGCTCCCGCTTGTCCGGTCAGTCCACCGCCCATAACGTTCACAAAAAAATCATATTTGCTTTCCATCTTGGTCAGTTCGAGCGGCTGCCGGATGATCATGGCATAGGTTTCGCGGCCAAAATAATCATTCATTTCCCGTTCATTGATCAGGATCTTGCCCGTTCCCGGGCGTGCGATCACGCGTGCGACCGAAGATTTACGGCGACCGATGGTGATGGTTTCATGTTTTGTCGTTGCCATGGTTCCCTTCTCCTATCTGATTTCCAGGGGTTTCGGTTGCTGCGCCGCGTGCGGATGATCTGCTCCGGCGTATACCTTAAGTTTCTTCAGGATCTGACGGCCCAGACGGTTGTGAGGGATCATGCCCTTAACGGCTTTTTCGATTACCCGTTCGGGATATTTGGCCATCATTTCGTTGTAACTGCGAACACGAACACCACCGGGATATCCGGTATGGTGAAAGTAACTTTTCTTTTCTTCTTTTGTACCGGTTAAACGGACTTTTTCCGCATTGATGACGATGACAAAATCACCGGTATCGATATGCGGTGTAAAGATGGGTTTATGTTTACCGCGCAGGATCTGTGCAACCTGGCTTGCCAGCCGGCCCAAAACAACGCCTTCAGCATCGACAATATACCAGTCTTGCTTGATATCTGCGGGTTTCGCCGAGAAAGTTCTCAACTTAAGCTCCTTTTCACTTGTATTTGTACATCTTTTTTGATCTGTCTTCCGGGACTACAAAAAAGCAACAAATATATACAAATATACGGCGGATATGCAAATGTTTTTTCGAAAACCGTTGAGTATGAACAGATTTGCTCTGTTTTGGGGTAAATGAAGAAAAGTATCTATTCGCTTATTGTAAAGGAGATATCCAAAACAGGCAGAACCTTTTCGTGGCGGAGGATCGGAGATTTCCCTTGCTGTATAAGCTCCCAGTGGCGGGCTGTATTTTAAATCCTGTAGTTGGTACCGACTATTCCGCTATAATGGCACCTCCCTGAGGAAGATGAATAAAATCGTTCCGAAAAAGGTTTTATTAATAAATGCCAATTGTACACAGGGTTTTTAATTTAAAAAAACGGCCCTTCCAAAAATGATACGATCAGATAAACGTTTGAAGCAAGTCATTGATATCGCCGATAAAACGGATATTTCCATTATTATTTTCGGCATGCACTTTTTTTCTTGCGGAAGCGGGCAGGATCAGATTGTTGAAACCCATGCGCAGGGCTTCCCCGACCCGCTGTTCAATCCGCATCACCGAACGTGTTTCCCCGGTGAGTCCCACTTCCCCGATGATCACTGTGTTTTCCGGGATCATAAAATCCCGGATCGAGGAGCAGATCGCCGCGATCACCGGCAGGTCCATTGCCGGTTCTTTCAGGGTCAGTCCGCCTACAATATTGACAAAGATATCATATTGCGCTACTGAGATATTCAATTTGCGTTCGATCACTGCCAGCAGCAACTGCAGCCTTCGCGGATCGATACCCGAGGCATGCCGCTGGGGAGTTCCGTAAGCGGCTCTGGCAGCCAGCGCCTGTATCTCGACCAGCAGCGGCCTGCTTCCTTCCATCCCGCAAGCGATCACGGATCCGCTGGCTCCTTTTTTTCGTTCGCTCAGAAAGATATCCCCGGGATTCTCAATATCCTGAAGACCGTTTTCTTTCATTTCAAAGATACCGATCTCGTGCGTCGCGCCGAAGCGGTTTTTTACCGAGCGTAAAATCCTAAAATAATGCTGTTTATCACCTTCAAGGTAGAGCACAGTATCGACGATATGTTCCAGCAGTTTCGGACCTGCTATCATGCCGCTCTTAGTTATATGCCCGATCATAATTATACAGATATTGTTTTTCTTGCCGCAGTCCATCAATTCCGCCGCACATTCCCGGATCTGCTGCATGGAACCGGGCAGGGAATCCAATCCGGGAGAATAAACCGTTTGAATGGAGTCTATGATTGCGATTTTCGGTTTTTCGAGTTCCAGTCCGGCAATAATGCGGTTGAGTTCCATATCGCTGCTGATCTTAAAACCGTCGTGATTGAATCCGAGTCTTTTGGCGCGCAGTCCAAGCTGTCCCGGAGATTCTTCGCCGCTGAAGTAACAGACCGATATCTGCGACTTACTGAAGGCCTTGCAGAGCTGTAGCGCCAGGGTAGATTTACCGATACCCGGATCTCCACTGAGCAGGATAATACTGCCCTCCATAATTCCGCCGCTGACCACGCGGTCGAACTCACCGATAGCGCTAACGAAGCGTCTTGGCTGATCGCTCATGATGAGCGTTTTGAATGTAGCCGGAGCGGCCGCTTCCGTACGTCGCCGGACAATAGGTATCTCTGTAAAGGGTTCCAGAGAATTCCATTCACCGCAGTGGGGGCACTGTCCCTGCCATTTGGGTGTCAGTCCTTCGCAGGCCGAGCATTTGAATTGTTGTTTAGGTTTGGCCATGGTGGTGTAATTTAGATGAAAGACCGGTAAAAACAAAATTATCATTTGATGTGGTTTAGTTAATTTTTTTCATTGACTCAAATGCGGGACAATGATTTGGCTCAATTATGGGATAATGATTTGACTCAATCATGGAATGGTGAATTGATTCAATTAAATGGTAACCGATTGATTCAATTGCATAGCTCGTATCAAAATAATAATAAACAAATAAATTGCCTCAATTTTATAACGTGGGTCACACTTTTATACTGCACGTTTTTTTTGCAGACATTTCTTAACTATATTCTCATGCAGAAAAAGAGGAGGATTAAAATGCGTTGTTTAAATCATGATTTCATAAAAGGCAGGATTTTTCATATTTACAACCATGCCGTCGATAATTGTATGTTGTTTTATAATGAAGAAGACTATGATTATTTTTTAAGCATCTTTGAAAAAAAATTAGATAAAATACCTGCATCGGTTTTTGCATATTGCCTGATGCCCAATCATTATCATTTTTTGATCCGGCAGGAAAGCAATAAAGAAATCTTTAAGTTATTCAATTATGCCTATATTTCTTACGCAAGGTATTTTAATAATCGCTACAACCGCAAAGGCCATATTTTCAGGTCACCCCTTCAACATATAAAGGTCAATTCAAAAATTTATATGATACAGCTCTGTAAGTATATTCATATGAATCCCGTCTATGCGGATTTGGTTGAAAAACCTGAAGATTGGATATATTCCAATTATCTTGAGTGGATCAAAAAGCGGAAAAGTCTTCTTTTTGAGGAAGATTTCCGGCAAAAGCACTTCCCGGATCCGCAGAAATATATTGAATTTGTTAATTCGATAAGATTTTTAGTACCATATTTCATTGAATCGAATTTGTAATACCCGGTTGATTCAATTCAATGTTTATCGATTGAGTCAATTGATCGAAGTTTGATTGAGTCAATTGATTAAGCTCAAATTGAATCAATTCACCTTACCCCGATTTTTCAAATATTCCTTTATCTCCCGCCTTTTTAGTCGTATCTTTAAAGTTGTCGAAAACAAGTTGTTTAAAATATCAGGAGTTGACATGAGTAAATTTAAAAAAGCAAGTATCGACGGGAATACCGCTGCCGCGCACGTAGCTTATGCCTTCAGTGATGTCGCCGCGATCTACCCGATCACCCCTTCCTCGAATATGGGTGAATACGCTGACGCCTGGGCCGCTTACGGACGGAAAAATATTTTTGGCCAAATCGTCGACGTCATCGAAATGCAATCCGAAGCCGGCGCCGCCGGCGCTGTTCACGGCTCGCTCTCCGCGGGTGCCTTTACTACCACCTTTACCGCATCCCAGGGACTGATGCTGATGCTCCCGAATATGCATAAGATTGCCGGCGAAATGCTGCCCACCGTGTTCCATGTTTCCGCACGCTCTCTCGCCGCCCAATCCCTCTCCATTTTTGGCGATCACTCCGACGTAATGGCCGCCCGCAATACGGGCTATGCCCTGGTCGCTGCCTCCAATATTCAGGAAATCATGGACCTGGCCATTGTTTCACACCTGGCTACCCTCAAATCAAAAATACCTTTCCTGAATTTCTTTGACGGCTTCCGGAATTCCCATGAAATCCAGAAGGTCGAGATCATCGACTACGATACGATGAAAGAACTGGTCGAAGAAAAATATATCCGGGATTTCCGCTCCCGTGCAATGGATCCCGAAAAACCTTTCCTGAAAGTCGGACAGGAAGCCCCCGATACCTACTTCCAGGGACGGGAAACTACCAATCTGATGTACGATGCCACTCCCGACATGATTCAGGAATATATGGATAAACTCGCCAAGGTCATCGGCCGCCAATATCATCTCTTCGATTATTTCGGAGCCCCCGATGCCGAAAAGGTCATTATCGCAATGGGCAGCGCCTGCGATACCATTGAAGAAACCATCAATTACCTGAACAAAAAAGGCGAAAAACTCGGATTGATCAAAGTCCGTGTCTATCGCCCTTTCTCGATCGAAGCCCTGCTCAAGACCCTGCCTAAACAGGTGAAAAAGATCGCAGTGCTCGACCGCACCAAAGAACCCGGCTCTCTGGGCGAACCTCTGTACCTGGATGTTGTTGCCGCGCTCAAAGATAAAAAAGACATTACGGTGATCGGCGGACGCTACGGACTCTCATCCAAAGAATTCACGCCATCCATGGTCAATGCCGTTTATGAACACCTGGATGCCAAGTGTACCCACGGTTTTACGGTAGGTATTACCGACGACGTTTCCAACCGTTCGCTGGAAATCAAAAAAGAACTCAATACACAGCCTGCAGGAACCTTCTCTGCAAAATTCTGGGGATTGGGATCGGACGGTACCGTCGGTGCCAATAAAAACTCCATCAAGATCATCGGCGACAATACCGATATGTATGCCCAGGGCTACTTCCAGTACGATTCAAAGAAATCCGGTGGCATTACCCGCTCGCATCTGCGTTTCGGAAAATCTCCGATCCAGTCCGAATACCTCATCCAGCATGCGGATTTTATCGCCTGCCATAATCCTGCCTATATCGGGCGCTACGATATTCTTGAAGGTATCAAGGAAAATGGTGTCTATCTTCAGAACTCCGCATGGAGCTCGGAAGAGGTCTTCTATCATTTTACCCGCGATATGCAAAAGGCCATCATCGATAAAAAGATCAAAGTCTACAATATCGATGCACTCAAGATCGCCGAAGAAGTGGGACTCGGCGGACGTATCAATACCGTCATGCAGGCTGCCTTCTTTATAATTTCCGGTGTCCTGCCTAAAAAAGAGTCCATCGCCCTGATCAAGAAAGCGATCGAAAAAACCTATAAGAAGAAAGGCAAGGAAGTCGTTGATATGAACTGGAAGGCCGTGGATGCCACCGAAGCCGCATTGGTAGAGGTCAGTATTCCTTCAAGCCTGCCGGAAAAAGCTGCCGAGCCCAAGAAACTGGTTCCGGATAATGCGGATGATTTCACCAAAAACGTGATCGAACGCATAATGCGCGAAAAAGGCGACGATATCCGGGTTTCGGAAATGCCTTACGACGGCTGTGTTCCCACGGGAACCGCCGCACTGGAAAAACGCGGCGTCGCACCTGCGGTTCCGCACTGGCTTGCCGATAAATGCATCCAGTGCAATCAGTGTACATTCGTCTGTCCGCATGCCGCCATCCGTGCAAAACTCATCGATCCTGCGGACCTCAAAGGCGCTCCGGATACCTTTAAAGTCCTGGATGTCAAAGGCAAAGATGCCGACAAAAAATTCAAGATCCAGGTCTATATCGAAGATTGTCAGGGCTGTGCGGTCTGCGTCAACGAATGCCCGGTTCAGGCGCTGGAACTCAGTCCCATTGAAAAAGAACGCGAAGCCGGCGAAAATGCCAATGAAGCTTTCTTTCATCAGCTACCCAATGACAATATCGGTTCCAACCGCCTTTACAGCGTAAAGGGCTCACAGTTCAAACAGCCCCTTTTCGAATTCTCCGGAGCCTGTGCGGGCTGCGGCGAAACACCCTATATCAAACTCGTTACTCAGCTGTTTGGCGACCGCATGATCATTGCCAATGCTACCGGCTGCTCTTCGATCTACGGCGGTACCTTTCCAACCGTTCCTTATTGCAAGAACAAAGACGGCTACGGCCCCACCTGGGCTAACTCCCTCTTTGAAGACAATGCGGAATACGGACTCGGAATGCGCCTTGCGGTGGATTCCAACCGCCGGCAGCTGAAAAGCAAGATCGAAGAACTCCTCGGTAAAAGTATTCCTGCTGAACTGAAAGAAGCGCTTTCCTGGTCCCTGAAAAACTGGGAAGACGTCTCCGAAGATGCAAAAGCTAATGCCGAAAAGATCAAGTTTCTGCTGGCAAAGGAAGATGCCAATGATCCGTTGATCGGCAAGATAATGGAACTGAAGTCCTACTTTGTCGACAAATCGGTCTGGGCTTTCGGCGGCGACGGCTGGGCTTACGATATCGGCTTCGGCGGACTGGACCATGTCCTGGCTTCCGGCAAGAACGTAAATATTCTTGTTCTGGATACCGAAGTATATTCCAATACCGGCGGACAGGCCTCAAAGTCCTCTCCCCTGGGAGCCGTGGCAAAATTTGCCGAATCCGGAAAGAAGACCATTAAGAAGGATCTCGGCCGCATGCTGATGACCTACGGTTATGTCTACGTGGCATCCGTTGCCATGGGCGCCAATAAGAACCAATTGGTCAAAGCCATGCAGGAAGCGGAAGCTTTTAACGGTCCTTCTATCGTCATTGCTTATTCGCCCTGTATCAACCACGGCATCAATATGAGCTACAGTCAGAAACAAGAACAAAAAGCCGTAGAAACGGGATACTGGATCCTTTACCGCTACAATCCTCTCCTTAAAAACGAAGGCAAGAATCCCTTTGTTCTGGATTCAAAAGAACCCAGCTTTGAGGTCCTGGATTTCCTGAAAGGCGAAAAACGCTACTCAATGCTGGAAACCACCTTCCCCGAAAATGTGGAAGAACTGCACAAGGGATTCCAGGTATTCGTCAAAGAACGCTGGGAAATCTATAAAAAGATGGCGGAATAATCCCCGAAACCGGTATTATCATAAGCCTCCCTTACGGAGGCTTTTTTATTTGCATGCGAATATCGCTGGTGTTTATTGCGATATATGCTTATAATATTGACCTTAAAAATAAAGGACACGCATGCATTCCCTGTTCCTCCGCTTTTCATCAACCATCCTTCCGGTCTTGATTCTTACCCTCTTTTCTCTTTCTGCTCTGAACGGGGCATCCGCAGATACATTGGGAATGATCCAGTCTCCTCTTGTCAATATCCCTGCGATCGCGCTTCCCGGCGACAGTATCAGTATCGATGTTCTTCTTTATCCCGGAGAACAAATCGTTTTTCTCAGCCTGCTGAGGGACGAGCGTGAAAGTGAACTGCCCTTTCGGGAAGGCCGGGAAGCTCCCTTCGTTTCCTGGAGACGCATCCGTGCAAAACTCCCGGAATCCATGCTCTACGGTATGTATGATATCAAAGTTTACAGCAACGGGAATCCCGGTACGGATATTTCGAAAAATGCACTTTATGTGATCCCCGAATATAAAGAAAATTACACTTTTATCCAGGTAACGGACACGCATCTGCCTTCACACCAATTCTGGGGTGATCCCGGTGTGGATAGCGATTCCAGTGAAATGAACGATTTCCGCGAAGTGATCCGGGATATCAACCTGATCAATCCTGCCTTTGTTCTGCATACCGGCGATCTGATCAACGACGGGGAACTCGAAGCTTTGGGTATCCCGGCAATTACCCGTGCAAAAAAGATCCTGCATGAACTGAATGTTCCTGTTTTTATGGTCCCGGGGAATCATGACTTGGGCGGCTGGGATGCAACACCCGCCCCGGACGGCACGGCACGGCGTTTCTGGTGGCAGTATTTTGGCTGGCGCGCTCTGAATAATACTGCTCCTAACGCCGTTAATACCCAGAATTACGCCTTCCGCTACGGTGCGGATGCCTTTATTGGCTTGGAATCCTACGTCAATTATGACCGCTGGAGAGAGGATATCTACGGATATCAGGGCTTTACCTCCGCACAGATGAACTGGTTGAATACGACCCTGAACGCACATGCAGATGCGGAAATGAAAGTACTGTTCTATCACTACGACTTTGAAAGTCAGCTCGACCTGCAGGATCTGGGGGTGGATGCCGCATTCTGGGGACACCGGCATTCCAATCTCGGAAATGTCAATGACTATCCGCTCGATCTCGGCACGGGCGCGATCTGCGACGGAAGGCGCTGGTACCGTATCGTAAAGGTCGAGAACCATCAGATTACCCGTACCTGGTCCATTCAAGCCGGGGACTATGGAGAAATTCTCAGCGAACTTTACAGCCCGGATGCGCAAAGTGTGACCTTATCCAATAATTCGGTTATGGATTTTGAAGACTGCCTGCTCAGATTTCCGCTCCCGGAAGGCAAGCGTCTGCTGGCCCTGGAAAATGCGGAGCTGTATCAGATCGACAGCCTGAGCCTTCCTCACATCGTCTACGCCCTGGCAGATCTGCCGGCGAACAGTCAGGTCAGCGCTTCGATGATCACCGAAGATATTCCCGAAACTGCAGTATCGGGGCTTATTCCGCAGAAACCGGGAATACGCCTTTCCCCCAACCCCTTTAATCCGCGGCTGCAGATCCGGATAGAACTTCCCGCGGATATGCGGGTCCGTGCGGAGATCCTGGACCTGCAGGGAAGAAGTATAGCGTTTTTGAAAAATGAGGATCTGCCGGCCGGCATGCATACGCTGATCTGGAATGCCGCAAAATTTCCTTCCGGCATCTATCTGCTCCGCAGCGAGTTCCAAAACGCCGGCATTACGCAACGCTTCATGGAAAAGTGTCTCCTGATCAAATAGTGCGGAATCGGATCCTGAATCAGATCATTTGTGACTCAACAAATAATTGCTTATCTTTGAACTATGGATATACAAACGGTCCATCCCGTGAAACTGATCATCGGAATGATCTTTGCGCCGGACAGCGATTTGGCGATCTATACCGCACATCTGCAAAAGGTATTCGGAAAGCCGGATCTGCAAAGCCCCACCTACCCTTTCGACATGACGGATTACTATGCCCCGGAAATGGGAAGTGAACTGCTGCGCAGTTTTTGCGCCTACCGGAATCTGATCAATCCCGGAGAACTGGCCGAGATCAAAGGGCTCTGCAATGTGATCGAACGGCGTTTTTCCCAAGACGGAAAACGCCGCATCAATCTGGATCCCGGTTACCTGGATATGGATAAATTCGTACTGGCCTCCGTAAAATACGGACGTCAGAAGATCTATATCGGACAAGGGATCTATGCGGATCCGACCTTATACTATTATCAGAAAGTCTTTCATCCCTACGAATGGAGTTTCCCCGATTTCCGCTCCGGGCGTTATGATGACTTTTTCCTGACAATTCGGCAGTATTATAAACAACAGCGAAAAACATGATCATTATTCTTTACATTCTGGGAGGACTGCTCCTGTTTCTTTTTCTGCTGCTGGCTTCCCTGCTCTTTGTACGTTTTCGCATCAACATTCGCGGGCAATATGCCGGAAAGGCGTCCGCAGCCGAAATGGAATGTTTCTGGATCAAATATTTCCTTGGAGCCCGCTGCTCGATTCACGATTTTCAGTATCTGCAGCTCCGCCTCTGGATCTTCGGTATCCCCCTTCCTCTAAAGCTGCCCTTAAGCAAAAGCATGCAAGATACCGGTACTTCCCCGGCGCAACCCGGTTTTGAAAAAGAAAAAAAAGCGACAAAAGCAAAAACAAACTTGCGCGAACGCTTCAGACAATTCGATTCGCTGCCGGAAAAGCTAAAAGCTGCAAAGGAAAAATACTATGCCTATTTGAAGCGTATTTTTGTGCGCTACATCACATTTTCCTCGCTCTCTTTGAAAGCAGAGATCGGATTCGAGGATCCCGCACAGACCGGAATGGCAGCTGCATTTTATTATTCTACAAGGACTTACATCCTTCCAGGGGATATCGATCTGAACTGGAATTTTCAGGGTGCGGCTTTCCATGCGGATCTCAGAACAAAAATTTCTATGAAGTTATACGGTATTTGTATTACATTATTACAACTATTATTGAAGATCAAGAAGGAAAGACAACATGAAAGTCAATGATACGCTCTCCACGCTGTTGGATAAGGTCAGGGCGTTGGCAAAAAGCGAGACGGTTGTAGGAGATCCCATCGTCGTTCAGGATGTGACGCTAATCCCTATTTCCAGGGTCTCTGTAGGTTTTGCCGCCGGAAGCGCCGAACGGGAAAATTTACCTCGAAAAAACGGCGGAGAAGGAGCCGGGGGGGGCATCACGATCACACCCCTGGTGGTTGTTGTCGTGAAAAAAGGACAGGAATCCCGACTCTTATGGATTGAAAAAGAAGACCGTTCCGTAAACAAATTCCTGGATCTTGTACCCGGTATTCTGGACCGCTTTGTCCCCGAAGTAAAAAAGGACGAAAAGGAAGCAGAAATACGATGAGGATGAAGTACCATGAACAAGGAACTCGAAGAAATTCCACTTTTCGAGCGTCTGAAAGAATCCGATTTGCAGCTGATCGGTATGTACACTTCATGTCAGCGTTTCAAACGCCATGAATTTGTGATCCGTCAGGGAAAGGGAAACCAGAATTTCTATATAATAAAAAAAGGCCGGGTCAAGATATCCTGTCCCCAGGAAGAGGGACATGACATTATTCTTGCCTTTCTGCAGGACGGCGATTTCTTCGGGGAAATGTCGATCCTGGAACATAACGCTTGTTCCGCCAATGCCGAATGTATGCAGAACTGTGAGATCTACTGCATCCGTAAGGACAAATTCCGGAAGATCCTCCGGGAAGTTCCGGGGCTGTCCCTGCGCCTTTTATCCTCAATGAGCCAGCGGCTTCGCTGTACCAATCAGTGTATCGAAAACCTGAATTGCCGCAATACCCTGCGGCGGATCAGTGTGGTTCTCAATAGCATTGCGGAATTGTACGGTTACCGGATGAAAAAATCCGTGGTCATTCACAAGATTCCCTTTCAGCAGGATATTGCATCGCTTGCCGGTACGACCCGCGAGACCGTTTCGCGAAAATTATCCCAGCTTGAAGAACAGGCCTATATTCAAAAATCCGGACGTCAACTTGTGATCCGGGATTATTCCCGCTTTTACGAGGATCTCTGTTTATGAGTTCTTTGCCCTTTGCCAGGTGCGGTTTTCACTACAATACCTATAGCTGCTATCTGGAAGAGCGTTTTGGTGAACGCGTACAGCGGGTTTCCCTGGACGGCGCTTTCACCTGTCCGAACCGGGACGGCTCGCGTGGGTCCGGGGGTTGTATCTACTGCAATAACCTTTCTTTTTCACCGCCCTATGCTTCCGTAAAACAAGATATTTCCAAACAGCTGGAAGCCGGTATCCGTTTTTTAAAGGGACGCTTCGGAGCGCATAAATTCATCGCTTTTTTTCAAAGCCGCAGCAATACCTATGCTCCGGTAAAAAAACTGGAACGTTTGTACCGCCAGGCACTGGACCATCCGGATGTTGTGGGCCTGGCCGTCTCCACCCGGCCGGACTGCCTTGAAAACGATGTACTGGAACTGCTGAAAGATATTGGCAGGGATTACGACGTTAATCTCGAGATCGGGATCGAATCGCTAAATGAAGCTTCCCTACGCTGGATGAACCGCTGCCACGATCTTGCCTGCACCCGGGATGCCCTGGATCGAGCGGCAGCCTATGGCATTGATGTTACCGGACACATGATCCTGGGACTCCCGACGGAAACGCGGGAAGAGATGCTGGAAAGCACCGGAAAACTGAATATCCTGCCCCTGAAATTTCTGAAACTCCATCATTTACAGATTATCCGGGATACCGCGTTGGCAAAATACTACAGTGATAAGCCCTTTCCTCTTTTCGGATACGAGGAATACCTTGCCTTTGTCGCGGAATTTATCGCGCAGCTGCGATCGGAATTCATCCTGCAGCGGGTGATCAGCAGCTCCCCCGACAGCTGCCTTATCGCTCCGAAATGGCGCCATAGCACCACCGCCTTTGTGATGGATCTGCAAAAACAAATGCGCGAACGGGAGCTGTATCAGGGTCTGTGCGCAAATGCGAAATAGCTTGTCCGGCGAACGCGGGCAGAACGTTTTTTTCATCTTTTCATTTGCTTTCACTGGGTAATTTAATTATACTTTTTAGCTTTTTTTACAAACGGGTGTGTAGCTCAGCCGGTAGAGCAGCGGCCTTTTAAGCCGTTGGTCGAAGGTTCGATTCCTTCCACACTCACCCAAAACCCCGGATCACCGGGGTTTTTTATAGCTTTTGATTTTTATTTTCACTAATTTTTCGCGGATAAATAATGGAGAATAAGCATGCCGCAAACCCGTATCGAAAAGATCGTACAGCGCTATGTCAGCGGGGTTTCCGCACCCGTAAAAAGCGGTGATTATGTCAGTATTCGCCCGGAACACGTATTAACCCACGACAATACCGGCGCGGTAATCCCAAAATTCAAGGAGATCGGCATTCTGCAGATCGCCGACCCGCGACAGCCGGTCTTTGCCCTGGACCATGACGTTCAGAACACAGACGAGAAAAATCTTACCAAATACGGTAAGATCGAAGCCTTTGCCAAAGAATACGGCATCGATTTCTATCCCGCCGGAACGGGTATCGGTCATCAGATCATGTGTGATGAGGGTTATGCCTTTGCCAATACCATGGCCGTGGCCTCGGACAGCCATTCCAATATGTACGGGGGACTCGGCTGCCTGGGTACACCCATTGTCCGTACCGATGCGGCAGGACTCTGGGTTACCGGCGAGACCTGGTGGCAAATTCCGCCGATCGTAAAAGTCATCCTTTCGGGCAAACCGCAGCAGGGTGTGAGCGGCAAGGATATCGCGTTGGCGCTCTGCGGTTTGTTCAACCATGATGAGGTCCTGAACTGCGGACTGGAATTTTACGGGGATGCCCTGCAATATATCAGCATCGAACAGCGTTTGACCATTGCAAATATTTCCACGGAATGGGGTGCGCTGGCCGGATTGTTCCCCGTTGACGATCTGACGATCGTCTTTTACGAGCAGCGCCTTGCATCGATCAAGGCCCGCGGATTGTTGGGAGTCCCTTCCGATGCTGACGGCAAAGGGCGGCATCCGCGCATCAATGAAGATACCATCGATATACTGCGCAAAGATCCGCTGGATCCGGATCCCGATGCTTTTTACAGCAAGATCATCAAACTGGATGTGGGCAGTATTTCTCCGATCGTTACCGGTCCGCATAATCTCAAGGTCATGCAGCCGGCCAAAGATATCAATCCAAAACGCATACCGGTAAAGAAAGCCTATCTGCTTTCCTGCGTGAACGGCCGTTACGAGGATTTTTCCGCAGCCGCGGACATCCTGCGCGGCAAAAAGGTCGCGGCGGGTGTTGAACTATATATCAGTCCGGCTTCGCGCGAAATCCGGGAGCGCCTGGAAAAAGAGGGAATCTGGCAGGATCTGCTGAATGCGGGAGCCATTGAACTCCCGCCCGGCTGCGGACCCTGCATCGGACTCGGCAAAGGCCTGCTGAACGACGGTGAAGTGGCAATTTCAGCAACCAACCGGAATTTCAAGGGACGTATGGGCTCCAAGAATTCCGAGGCCTATCTGGGTTCTCCGGCGACGGTCGCACTCTCAGCACTGAACGGCTACATCAGTGCGGAGGATTCGATCCCGTATAAGCCGGTATTCAGTATCAGCGAGCATGCTTCCGGAGAAGCGGATGTCTCGACGGAAATCCTGGACGGTTTCCCCGCAGCCCTGGAAGGCAGGATGCTGTTCTGTCCGCAGGATAATCTGAATACGGACGGCATTTATCCGGGTAAATACACCTATGTGGACAGTATGACGCCGGAACAGCAGGCGGAAGTGGTCATGGAGAATTACGATCCGGAATTTGCCAACATCGCCAAAAACGGTGATATTCTGGCCGGCGGCTTCAATTTCGGGACCGGAAGTTCCCGCGAACAGGCGGCAACCGCACTGAAATACAAAGGTATTCGAATGCTGATCGCAGGCTCCTTCAACGAGACCTATAAACGCAACGCCATCAATAACGGGTTTATCGTGATCGAATGTCCCGCGCTGATCCGGGAACTGAAGGCCGGTTTCACCCGGCAGGTACTTACAATTCCGATGGATATAATCCGCATCGATTTCAGGAACGCCAGGATCGACTATTGCAAAAAGACGTACCGTTTTTCACCCCTGGGAACGGCCGCCCAGCGGCTTGTTGTTGCGGACGGACTTTTAAATCTGATCAAAACAACAAGGAACAAATAATGCGACAAGGAATTTTACTCGTGATGTGTTTATCTTTATTTTTCGGATGTTCCGGCATGTATCAGTTTAAGACAGCGATGGATGATGAAGTCATCAATGTGCTGTACCGCGATGCGGACCTTGAAAGCAAATTGAACCCGGATGTCTTCCGCATGGCCATGAAAGGCTATTCCCGCGTTCGCCCTAAAAACGATTCCGTAATCAGTATTATTGATTTTTCCATGCCTTCGATCGAGAAACGTTTTTACCTCATCGATCTTGCCGCAAAGAAATTGCTGTATCACACCTATACCTCACACGGAG
>JAQULT010000036.1 GCA_028718545.1 Fidelibacterota bacterium
GCCAGCTTGTCGCCGATATTGGCGGAGCAGGCGAATCCCAGTCCGCCTACTAACTGGGCTGCCAAATCGCTGAGAATGTCACCGAACATATTCTCGGCAACGATCACTTCATACTGGCCGGGATTTTTGACCAGCCACATGCACTGAGCGTCGATATTGGTCTCCCAGAGTTCGATGCCGGGATATTTTTTAGCGACTTCGCGTGCGGTACGGATCATCAATCCGCCGGTCTCGCGCAGTACATTGGGCTTATCGCAGACCGTGACGGCCTTTTTTCCGTATTCCTTTGCGTACTCAAAAGCGTTGGTCACAATGCGCTCGCAGCCCCGGCGGGTCATGATGCGCGTGGACATGGCGATATTCTCCAGTCCGGCCGCCTTAAATTTTTTCATCTTGGGGTGGTTCCGGTCCAGCGCATCGTACACATCCTGCGGCAGCGGAAAGAATTCCACTCCGCCGTACATGCCTTCGGTGTTCTCCCGGAAGATGGTGATATCGATATCGTCCTTATAATTCAGGGGATTCCCTTTATAGGCCTTGCAGGGGCGCATGTTGGTATGCAGATCAAAGAGCTGGCGCATACGGACGATGGGACTGAAATATACGTGTCCTTTTCCCTGCAAAGCCGGTAAAAGTTCCTTTTCGGCTTCTTCTTTCGGTTTTGATGTGATTGCCCCGAACAATGCGCAATCCACCGTCTGCAGCATATCGACGGTCCGTTGCGGCAGCGCTTCGCCTTCGCTTTTCCAGAACTCCCAGCCGATATCGCCATGAATAAATTCGGCATCCAGATGCAGCTTGTCCAATACGATCTTCGCGGCTTCCATCACCTCATTGCCCACGCCGTCGCCCGGCATCCATCCGATACGGTATTTCGCCATATCCACGCTCCTTGATTTTTTCGTTATATGAAAAACATGCCGCCGCCGCGGCCTTTTCCTGAATCATTAAAAATAACCTTTGAAATTATGACAAATTCAAAGCACAGGCAACCGTAAACGGAAAATTTATTCCGTTTTCAGAAGGGATGTACGGGGTTGCTTATAGACGTGATAACAGGATGTACGGGATGGTTTTCATCGATAAAACATACCGGATATTGTTTTTGTTCTCGACGACTAAACAACTCCACAACTCAACGTACTTTTAGACAGGATAACAGGATGTACGGGATGGTTTGTTCAGACGGGATCGCGGGATATATGGGATAACTTTCTTGACAGAATAACAGGATATACAGGATAATTTTCTTTAACAGGATTACAGGATGTACCGGATAGTCTTTTTTTAACGGAAACACCCCGGAGGGGTCCCTATGAAACAGGATATACGGGATGGTTTTCCGATCTCATAAAATATCAACAAATCAACAAATCAACAGAAAATTCAACAACTCGACGCATCGACAGATCGACATTAAAAAGTTTTTATAATGAAAAAAGGATCCATTTTCAGGACCCTTTTTCATTTTTATTTTTTATTTTTTTAATACAGATATCCCAGTGCGATATACAGACCGGTGCTGCCGTCGTTCCTGCTGGCGGCAAAACCGTAATCGACCGAAATGATCATGTTTTCGTTCATGGCCAGTTTGATGCCCATTCCGTAGGCCAGGTGCAGCGTTTCTTTGTTCCCGGTCAGATAATCGGTAGCATTGACGAGACTTTCGATATTCGTCTTGTTATAGTCGTAGGGCTGTACGACCATACCGGCATCAAGGAAAGGATTGACGCCGAAGTACCAGCTCTGGCCGATCCATTTAAAGCGGACGATCTTCCAGCGCGCTTCCAGATTGCCGTAGAGATAGCCGTCGCCCACCAGGCGGGAGCCCATAATGCCGCGGACGTTCTTGCTGCCGCCCAGACCGTCACGGTTGTTTCTCGAATCCGGCATATTGCCCTGCAGATAGAAGGGCTGATTCCCGGCAATGATGCCCTGGTAACCCAGGCGGTAGGTCAGCGAGAGCTTGTCATCCAGCAGCGTGAAATACTGGCGGTGTATCGCGGACAGCTGCAGCCAGCCGCCGCCGTCTCCGATAAATCCCGGTGCGTAGGTCATCACCAGTTCTTCCCAGAGACCGCGCATGGGACAGGCTTCGTTATCGCGGGTGTCATAGACAACGCCCCCGCGGATATAACTAACCAAACCGCCGTCGGCCTCCGACGGGTCAATCGCGCCCCAATTAACGAATTCGTCGTAAAGGGTGTTCTGGTCAACAAAGCTCGTATCCCAGGCCCGCGTTGTGGAAACGGAGCCGACATCAAAATTCATTACGCCAAGACCGCCCAGCCATCGCAGGGACTGATCGGTGATATTGCCCTGAAAGTTCACCGTAAAGCGCAGTTGATTGCGTTTTATGGCATAATAAAGCGAGTTTTTATATTCGCTGCTTGTTTTATCCACCCATTCCGGATTGTATTTGGCTTCCGCGCCGTTGAATCCGTAAAATCCCCAGGCCTGCTTAATGATATAGCTCAGGTCCGCGGTAACGCGAATTCCCGGGACCAGGTATTTGGAATCATAGGTAAGCTGCGCCAGTCCGGCACCCTTTGTGGTTTGATTCCACTCGACATAAAAGTTATGGTAATAATCCGGATAGATCTTTCCGTCCCCGTATAAAAAGATGTTCGCCAGCACCCCGTACTGAAATCCGGTGTCGGAATTGTATCCCACCGAAGGCAGCGGCCCGACGTTAATGCCGGTCTTGACGAATTCATCCGCGGCAAATGCAGACAGGAAGGTCAGCACAGCCAGCAGGCAAAACAAACTACGTTTTTTCATGTTTCCCTCCGTATTATTGGACATGTCCATCGAATATAAGAAAAAGAAAATCAGGTTGAAACACTTTTTGCTGTTCCGCCACGCTTTAAAACAGCTCCATTTGTCCGGTCGGCAGCGGCGGCTGTCCGGCCTTGTCCTTGAGCGGGTATTGTTTCCGTATTTCCGTCAACTGTTCGTAGAAGGCTTTCCGGTACGGCATACGCGCCGCACGGCTTTCATAATGGGCGCAGTAGCGCGGATACAGTTCGGGAAAATTTTCTTTTATAAAGTGCAAAAAATGTCCGCGCGTGGGTCCGCGCAGATTCAGCAAGCCGGCATAGATATAATTTCCCCCGCTTTCCTGTGTCATTCTGAAAATTTCCTCAAGATTTTCAGGACTGTCCGTCAGGAATGGCAGTATCGGCATGCACAGCACCCCGCAGCGGATATCCGTTTTGGCGATCTCACGTAATGCCGCAAAGCGTTCCGGCGGCGGTGTGGAGGCGGGCTCGGTCTTTGGATAGATTTCCTTGTCCATTGTGGTGATGCTGAATGCGATATCCGCGCCGGCAACACGCGAAAGCTCTTCAAAGAGATCCAGGTCCCGTAGAATAAGATCCGATTTTGTGGAAATGCTCGCCGGTGTACGGTAGCGGATCAGCAGCCGGAGAATTTCGGGCATGATCTTTCGGCTTCTTTCTATGGGCTGATAGCTGTCCGTCACGCCGCCGAGGTTGATATATTCCCGTTTCCAGTACGGGCTGCGTAATTTCTTTTCCAGTGCTTCAACGATATTTTCCTTGATATAGATATTCCGGAAAAAATCGCCGCCCTGCAGATATTCGTGGGAATACAGCGCATAGCAATAAGAACAGCGGTGCGCGCAGCCGCGGTAGACATTCAGGTCCCAGCGAAAAGGAAGATAATTGCTGTTCAGCCGGTTCAGGGCGCTTTTGCAGGTAATGCTTTTGTACATGCGGGAATATACGGTGCTTGAGGGGATTTTCTGATGAAGAATTGTATGGATTGGGTCAATTGTTTTGAGTCAAATAAATTGACTCAATTGGGATGAATCTAATTGACTCAAATCATTCTCGTTTATTTGACTCAATTCGTTTTTGTTCATTCGACTCAATTGATATCAATTTATTTGACTCAAACTCAAGATCGCAGGCTAGTCATAAATTTACCGTTTCCATCCCGGGCTTTTCTCTTTTACTTTTTCATCATCTTTTTTGCAGGCATCGGATCTTCCGGATGGCGGCCAAAGGTATAAATAAGTCCCGCCACTACCGCTGCTCCCAGCAAGAGACTGATCCAGACCGGCAAACCGAGAGCCGTGGGAATAAAGCAAATAAGGATGGCGATGAAAGCCACGGGAATGGCATAGATGATCTGCGTGTTCACGTGCGCAATATGGTCACAGGCCGCACCCATTGACGACAGGATCGTGGTATCGGAGATCGGCGAGCAATGATCCCCGAAGATCGCACCGCTGAGCACGGCTGCGATGCACATATATAAGAATACCGGCTCCGGCGACACGGCATAGGCCAGCGGAACCGCCAGCGGCATCAGGATTCCCATAGTGCCGTAGGAAGTCCCCGTGGCAAAGGAGATCAGTGCACCAAAAATAAAGATCACGGCGGACAGCAGGAAAGGCGGTATCTTGCCGCTGATAATGCCCACCAGATAATCGGCAGCACCCAGTTTGCCGATCACGCCGCTGAGTGACCAGGCAAGAATAAGGATCGTCACGGTGATGACCATGCCGCCGGCGCCTTTGATCCAGGCATCTACCGCATCTCTCAGCCCAAAGATACGCCGGCTCCAGCCCATAAAAATCGCGACCAGGCTGGCAAGGATCGCGGACTGCGTCAGAGCAATACTGGCGTTGGCGGCACTGAAACACTCCCGGAACACCGTAAAGGAAAACGGTCCGCGGACCAGCGCGACCAGCTCCGTATCGCTGCCGGCCAGAATATTCGTGTAACCGTTGTAGAACAAGGCGGCAAAAGCGCCGATGATCAGTGTCAACACCGGGACGAGCGCATTGCTGACCCGAAGTTTGCCTTTTGCAAGGACCTGCAGTCTTTCGGTGTCCACTGCGGACATGATCTGCGCACCGTCCGCAACCACTTTGCCTTCAAGACGTGCACGGCGTTCGGCCTTAAGCATGGGACCGAAATCCCGGCGGCTGAGCGCGCTGACGACAATAAAGAACAGGATTATAAGACTGTAAAAACGATAGGGGATCGTCTGTATGAAGACATGATAGGCGTTTGCCTCCACGCCGATGGCCGCATAGGCGTGTTTGATCAGACCAAGCTCATAACCGATCCAGGTCGATATCAGCGCAATATCCGCAATGGGAGCGGCTGTGGAATCGATAATAAAGGCCAGCTTTTCCCGGGACACTTTCATCTTGTCCATGACCGGACGCATGATAGGACCTACCGTAAGCAGATTGGCATAATCGTCAAAGAAAATAAAAATGCCCATCAGCCAGGTATAGATCTGCGCCGAAGCCGCGGTACGTGCGCGCTTTGCCAGTTTTTCCGCAATGGCCCGCGTTCCGCCCATGACAGAGATCAGAGCGATCAGTCCGCCGATGGTAAAGGTCTGCACCACGATTCCGGCGTTCCAGGGATCGGAAAGGGCCGCCACAAATTCCCGGGTCATCAGCACAAAGGCCCGCAGTATGCCCGAAAAGACCGATCCCGACTGCAGTGCGATCAGGTAAGCACCGGAAAAGATCCCGATGAACAGCGAAACCACCACATTCTTGCTGATAAAAGCCAGACTGATGGCCACCAGCGGGGGAATAATGCTCCATGCGCCCCAGCCCTCGGCATGGGCCGGCGCCAGAAAGGGCATTAAAAGGAGAAAGATCAGAAGAAAAGCAAGGGTAAGATAACGTTTCATTTCATTTTACCAGAAGCAGTTTGTGCGTTGCAAGAACCGTGTTTCCCGCCTTCAGTACGGCCAGATAGATGCCGGAAGGCAAGGCGGTGGCATCCCAGGTAAGAATATGGGACCCCGTTTCCCGCCTTCCCGGCGGCAGGGAGTGGACAAGCCTTCCGTGAAGGTTATAAATGTTCAGAAAAACATCTCCGGGATCCGCCAGGTAAAAGAATATTCTTGTCCGGGCGTTAAAGGGATTGGGATCGTTCCGCATAAAGGTAACGGCATCCGGATACCCTTCCGCAATGCCCGTATTGCTTTTTGGCATACTGATACAGAATTCGTCAACGGCAATGAAACCGGCGCTGCTGAGATAACGGAACGCAATGTGCACATCCCGGCCGCGGTAATCCGACAGATCATAGCGGTATTCGTTCCAGGAACTCGTATGCGGGGCGATGGTCCCGAGCTTTTCACTGAACGCGGCGGGAGCGGTATCGCTTTGGGAAAGCAGGATATCGCATTGTCTCCCGCTATTCAGCATTTTTGCATAAAAGGACAGCACTACGCTGTCGCGGTCCGCTATGCGGATCTTGGGAGTGATCAGCCACTGGTCTGCGGCATCAAAGGCGTAGGCATAGGTACCGCTGTAAACCATATCATAACTTCCGTTCTCTTCCACAAATCCGAGACCTTCGTAGGCCCAACCGCTTTGCCAGCCTTCAAAACCGCTGTATGCCAGCCGGGTGATCGCGTCGTTGTTTGGGCGAATGTCAAAAATCGCCTGCTGTTCACCCGAATAATCATAACCGCTTGACGGTGTCAGCGCAGTCAGCATAAACCAGCCGTCGTAAGCGCCGCCCCAGCCCCAGTTCATGTGAAAATAATCCAGGCTGTCCGGCAAAAGGCGATACCCGTCGCAGAGAAAGGCGTGTCCGCCGCTGCCCTGGCCGCTGTAGGCTATCGGATATCCCCGGTCAAGTTCATCCGTCAGCAGGTTTCGCCAGCTCACCGCGTCGTATTGATCTTTTCGCAGGATCCGCATTCCGGGGTCGTAATCAAAATACGCAACCAGGGCATAGATCAGGTCGTCGAATGAAGCGGAAGAACCGTCCGGCTTGAGCTCCATTTCTACCGAAACGGCGATCTGAAAGAGGAGCTGCGCCACTTCCCGGACCTGGTCCATTCCGGCCGTCAGTCCGCCGTAGCGTGTAGTGAGGGAATCCGGCATGAACTCCCAGTCGTAATAGGCGGTATCGAAAGCGACGCTCAGAAGACTGTCGGTGTCGTTACTGTAATATTCGCGGTATCCCAGTCCTTTTACGGGATGCCGGTAATATCGCAGCAGCTGACCCGCCGTTACCGCAACACAGCCGGCATAGGCACGCCGATCGGTATAATTAGGTACCGTAAAGTAGGGGAAATACTGGTTGTAATAGGGCGCCTGGTTCCAGGTGCTGGTTATGAGAGGTTCTATTTCGCTCTGAACCGTTTTTTTGAATAAGGCGGGGCTTTGGATATCCCATGAAAGATGCCGCTGCCGAAGTGCGGCCTTCTCGTCGCGGATCTCACGGGCGAACTGTTCGCAAAATTCCAAAAAGGCAGGATGCGGTTCCCCCGCCCTCCCGGATTCCGAATAAGCCAGAATCGCGGGAAAGGCATCGTCGGAGGACATTAGCAAAAAACCGCCTTCCTGAAAATTATACAGATACAGCACGTCATTGATGGCCCGGCTTTCCTGCAGGGTCTTCTGCGGAAAGAAATCCCGGGCAAAGACGAGGGCTTCTTCCGGAGTGACCGGGCGGGCAAAGAGCATCGCCAGGCATGTTAACATTAGAGAGATACTGCGTCGTGTACTTTTCATCATTTCCACCGCTATAATATAAAAAAATTACGATAATGCCGGCGGGTATGAAACAATTTTTATTTAAAAGTATAAACTGCTCCGGGTTTGTCTCGGGGCATGTTCGAAACTCATGAAACCCGGATGCGGCTTTCCCAAATCTCGCGGCAGGCTTCCTGCAATGCATCTTCACTGCCGTTATTCTCAATAATAATATCCGCCAGTGGCCGCTTTTCCTCGTCCGGCATCTGCAGGGCAATGCGCCGCCGGATTTCTTCCGGACTCAGCGTCTTTCGCTCCTCTGCCCGGCGGATGCGGACGGCCGTATCGGCTGTGATCAGGATATTCAAATCAAATAATTCTGTGAAACCGGCTTCGAACAGCAGGGCCGCTTCTACCACCATGACGCCCGGAATGGCGGATGAGGCCTGAAGATATTTGCAAAGGTACTCTCGCAGCGGCGGATGAACAATGGCATTCAGAACCTGCTGTTTTTCCGCTGAACAAAAGGCCCTGGCGGCCAGAATGCCGGCCTGCAGTTCTCCGTTTTCGTAGCAGTCGTGCCCGAAGCTTTCCCTGACCTTTGCGATAAGAGCGGGGTTGCTTTTCAAAAGATGTTTTGCAATATCATCCGCGTTCAGGGTGTTGGCTCCCAGCGCATAAAAAAATCTGAGGGCAGCGGATTTTCCGGAGCCCAGTCCGCCCGTTAATCCGATTTTTTTCATCTTGCTTCCGTTCTTAATTATTTATCTTCAATTTTCTCAAGCGCGTTCACGTCGGCTTCAAGCAGGTCCTGCAAAACATTTGTCAATTTCTTGAGGCCTTTTTTCTGGGCAGCCGTCATATAGTCCGGGATCTCTTCCAGCGGGATCAGTTCAATGCTGTCATCCTCAAAACTGCAAGTGACGGTTTGGTTGAAAATGTCGATTTTCTGGATATAGCCTTTGCGCTGATCTTTCAGCAGGGCTTCGCCAACCGGCGGATATCTTCGCAATTCATCCTGATAAAATCCATGCTCATACAGCAGACAGCATTTCAATTTGCCGCATTGACCGCTGAGTTTCAGGGGATTCATGGGGAGGCTCTGGTCTTTGGCCACCTGCGTGCTGACCGGATCGAAATTTTCCAGAAAGGCGCCGCAGCAAAGCGCCAAACCGCAGACACCGATACCTCCGATACGTTTGGTCTCGTCGCGCACACCGATCTGCCGCATTTCGATCCGCGTACGGAACATGCCGGCAAGAATGCGGACCAGCTCACGGAAATCGACCCGTTCGTCCGCAGTATAATAGAAGGACAATTTCTTGCGGTCCAGCTGATATTCGACATCCATCAGTTTCATGACCAGTCCCAATTCGCGAATCTTTTCCCGTGTCTGTGTTTTAATGGCCTTTTCTTCTTCCCGGTTCCTTCGCAGTGTTTCCAGATCGCGCTCATTGGCCTTTCGCGCGATCTCAAAGGGAGAAATGCCCGTCTGCGGCCGGAATTCGCGGGTTACCGCAACCACTACGCCGAGATCCAGGCCTTTATCGTTTTCAACGATCAGCGGATCTCCGGCCTGAACGGGGAATTCCATGGGGTTCCGGTAGTATTCCCGACGGTTCCCTTTGAATTTTAATTTTATTAAGGTATCGCTCAAGCGGGTTTTATTCCTTATGATAGGTCAGATAGGCGTCCACGCCCGCGCCGATGGCGGGGGCTTCACGAAGCCGGGATGTCTTTATCAGTGCTTCGTTGAACTGCTCACCCTTCAGGTAGTGATTTTTAAACTTTAGGTCCAGGTAGGGGGTTTCAACAATAAATTTTCCCAGAAATTCCAGCATCGGTTCATAAAAAACATGTTTCCCTTTCGATTCCCCCAAAAGGTCGCCCAGGCGCTGACCGATGATGATGCTGTCCAGCAACGTACCGCGGTAGGGGTGTTTCTCGCTCAGGTCCGCACGGTTGGAATTAACAAACTCAAAACAGTGATGCCAACCGCCGTAGATGGTAACCAGCCGTTCATAAAGCAATTTTGCGATGTTGTAGCTGACGTCATTGAAGCTGCGTTTTGCGGCCGCATCTTCGTCAAAAAGGTCAAGGATCTGCGGCGGATAGATCTCTTTTTCCTGCAGTTCCGCCAGTGGAATATCGGCAAATTCGGCATAGAGCTTTTGGATACCGCCGGAAGATGCGTACCCTTCCATGGAGCGGCCTTCGCTGTTCTTCATTTCCCAGGTTTTGGCGATCCAGGTCTTTGCCTGGTCAAAAGGCAGGAGTTTGCCCTGCAGTTTCATGGCATCCGCCACGCCGGTACCACCACCTAAATAGTAAGAATTCTTTACGTCGCGGAAAAGGCCGTCATGACTGTATTCTTCACCGATACCGCAATAATCCGCGTCACTTCCCAAATGATGAATGGGCTTGTCCATCTTGATGCCGGCCGCTTCTACGCGTTTTTCGATCACATCACAATATTTCGGCATTCTCGGGCCGTTAGCCAGCACGACAATCCCGCGCTTATCGGACGATTTTAATCCGGGCATACCGATGCCGACCAGCACCCGGTCCGCCCCCACCTTCTTCGCCAGCTCAATGATCACATCGGCGGCGGCATACATGTACGCTTTCCCGTGCTTTTGCTCCTCAATGGTCAGCTCGATCTCACCCTCGTTCATTTCTCCGAGCTGCAGCTGAATGTTCACAGGTTTAAAAGACGGCATAAAATCGTCATATTCACGGTATTCCTTAACAACATTGATATCGCCGAGATTAAAGGTCTTATCCTTAATAACCTCGGTGGTCCATCCGCTGATCTTGGTTGCTCCCCCGTCAATTCCGACTAATAATACTTTTGACATATTTGCTCCGCTTTTTTTAAAAAGTTTACCGTGTATATCGGAATGAAAATACAATGATTTCTTCCAAAAAGCAATGGAGGGATATGTTAAATGTCCGGGCAGGGGAATATCACGCCCGGGAAACGCCCCTGTGACCGGGGATCAATGCTTCTTCCGGGCTGCAATTCGGTTCTCATTCCGCGGCCTGTGAAATTGAAATACATCTTTTAATTCGGGTCGCCGTTCACTAAATTTATCTTTGCATCGAAAAGGGATCGTTGTTTAAAAGAGGACGCACATGGATTCAAAAACAATTCGCCGGCAGTTCATATCCTACTTTGAAGAAAGCCGCGGACATACCTATGTTCCGGGTTCGCCGGTTATTCCCCAGCAGGATCCCACTCTGCTGTTCACCAATGCGGGCATGAATCAGTTCAAGCCCTATTTCCTGGGAGAGATCGATCCGCCTTTCCGCAGGGTGGTCAATACCCAGAAATGCATCCGGGTCAGCGGAAAACACAACGACCTGGAAGAGGTGGGCCGTGATCACTATCACCATACCTTTTTTGAAATGCTGGGAAGCTGGAGTTTCGGGGATTACTATAAAAAAGAGGCTATTATGTGGGCCTGGGAATTATTTACGCAGATCTGGGGCATGGATCCCCGCCGGCTTTACGCCACCGTCTACCGCGATGACGACGAAGCGCTGGAGATCTGGAAAACGATTCCCGGACTGGAGGCCTCGCACATCCTGAAATTCGGTGAAAAAGACAATTTCTGGTCCATGGGCGATACCGGTCCCTGCGGGCCTTGTTCCGAGATCCATTATTATTGCGGGGAAGACCTTGCCGCGCAGGATCCGCAAAAGGTCAACAGCGGCGATCCCGATTACAAGGAGCTATGGAACCTGGTCTTTATCCAGTACAACGCGCTGGCCAACGGCACCCTGCTCCCCCTTAAAAACAAGCATGTGGACACCGGGGCGGGGTTTGAGCGCATTGTTTCCGTTCTACAGAACAAGAACAGTAATTATGAGACCGATCTCTTCCGGCCCATTATCGATCAGATCGAAGCCATTTCCAATGTCGCTTATGATCCGGGTCCGGACGGTATGGCGCATCGGGTCATCGCAGACCATGTGCGTATGCTGTCGGTGGCCATTTCCGACGGCGCCGTACCCGGTAACGAAGGACGCTCCTATGTCCTGCGCCGGATCCTGCGACGTGCAGCCCGCTTCGGCCGGGAGCTGAAAATGAAAGAACCTTTTCTCTACAGGCTGGTTCCTGCCGTAATGCATATCCTTGGAGAAGTATATCCCAATCTGACGGCCCAGCGCGAGCACGTCCAGCGCGTGATCCGCGCCGAAGAGGAATCCTTCGGGAACACCCTGGACAAAGGACTGGATCTGTTTGATAAAGTCGCGCGTAAAGCGCAAAAAAGCAGCGATAAGATGCTGCCTGCCGAAGAGGTGTTCCGGCTTTACGACACCTTTGGTTTCCCGCTAGACCTGACCCGCCTGCTGGCGGAAGAAAAAGGACTTCTTTTCGACGAGGCCGCCGTTGAGATCCTTATGGAAGAACAGCGGGAACGCGCTCGCGCAGCCGGAAAATTCAAGGTGCGCGATACGGAGACCCTGAACTGGACCGTGATCCGGGAAGGGGAAAGCTCCCGTTTTGTCGGTTACGAAACCCTGGAAACGCCGGCGCAACTGATGAAATATGCCCTGGATGAAGACCGCTGTTACCTGGTCTTTGATCAAACGCCCTTTTATGCCGAAGCCGGCGGACAGATTGGTGACCGCGGCTACCTTTCCGCAGGAGAACATATGTTCCGTATTGACGATACGCGGAAGATCGGCGACGACATTGTACACATCCCCGAAGAAAGCTGTCTGGAATCCCTGCTTGCCACAGACGAAACGATCCTTCTGCGGGTCAATGAAGGCCTGCGCATGGATACCGCCCGCAATCATTCCGCCACCCATCTTCTGCATGCGGTACTGCGCAGTGTCCTGGGTGAACATGTGCATCAGGCCGGCAGCTATGTGGGTCCGGACCGTCTGCGTTTTGATTTTTCACATTTTGAAAAAATTCCCCGTGATACCCTGAAGGAGATCCGGCACAAGATCAATAAAGAGATCCTTGCCAATATTCCCGTCCGCGAGGAAGAAAAAAAATACAGTGAAGCCATCCACGACGGGGTACAGGCCCTGTTCGGAGAAAAATACGGCGATGTGGTGCGGGTGATCCGGATGGGCGAGGTCTCCGCCGAACTCTGCGGCGGCACCCACGTCAGCCGAACCGGCGATATCGGCAGTTTCCGCATTCTTGCCGAAAGCAGCGTAGCGGCAGGTATTCGGCGTATTGAGGCCCTTACCGGAACCGCGGCACTGGAGCTTGCGGAGCGCGACCAGGATCTGCTGGATGCCCTGAGCGAGGAACTGAAATGCCCGGAAAACGCAATACGGCAAAAGATCCGGGACCTGCAAAAAGAACTGCAGCAGCTCGAAAAGGCCAACAAGGCACTGAGCACTGCCGTTTTGACATCCGACATGGCGGAATACCTGAAAGATCCGAAAAGCTATAAGGGCCATCCGCTTTATGTGAACCGTGTTCATGTGGAAAGCATGGATTATCTGAAAGAGCTTGGCGATACCATGCGCGGAACCATGAAGAGCGGAATCGCTCTCTTTGCCGCCGTTCTGAACGATACCCCGCAATTACTCTGTGTCGTCAGCGACGATCTTGTCAAAGCGGGCGTCAGTGCCGCTGCGCTGGTTCGTATTCTGGGCAAGGAACTCGGCGGCGGCGGCGGCGGGAAAGCCCATATGGCTACTGCCGGCGGGCGGGATGCCGTAAAACTCGATCATCTGCTTGAAAATATCGAATCCGTTCTGGCCGCTTCCTGATCCCCAGGTTCCGGAAGACAGAGATAAACTAAATTATAAGCATTCCTAAATTATTTCTTAATTATTCTCTGGGATTCTCCGCGATTTTTATTATATTCTTTACAAGTATACATATGATTCATCCGATTCCTGCCCGGCTTTTTGTTACTGTGATTTTGTTCTTTTTACCCGTTAGTGCCGTGCCCCGTTTTTCCGGCAGGTGTTAAGCGATAAGGAAGGTTGGGGTTATTATGATCACTTTTTCTGTTGTCTTCTTTATGTTCGCATTTGTGATCTATTTGTGGCCGGTCTTGTCCATCTACGGCTATTTGAAACGCTATGATGAAAATACCCCGAATTTTTTTCTCCTGAACTTCCGGCCGGTATTTTTTCTGCGTCGCTACAGAAAGCTGACAAAAATCAATTCCGGGCAGGCCGGACCCTTTTATTTTTTCTGGTTCTTTTCTCTCGGGATCACGATCCTTCTGATCCTTCTTGGGATTTTCTGTCTTAGCATCCGCTGATATCCGTCTTCCCCGGTATCCGGCTTTAAGCGGAAATTTATCCTGTTGTCATTCCCGTATTTGTGTTATAATTTTATCTCTTGAAAATCCCTCTTATCGGATCCGGCCCAGGCGATAAGGGTCCTCAAAAGGAGTTTTTATGCATAATCCTATTCAAGTCCGCCGTATTATCTTTGTGCTTATGGCCGTCCTTGTTTCCCTGAGTTTTGCCGCCGGCCGCGCCCGCGATTACGGGATCTCGATCGGCATTCTGCGGCCCGGCCCTTATAACGCCATCACGGACGTGAAGGGCGTCAGGGTCGGACATCTGACACGGATCGAAGGGGATTCCATCCGTACCGGCGTCACGGCCATTATTCCGCACAGTGATAACATTTTTCAAAACAAAGTGCCGGCCGCCATACATCTCGGTAACGGTTTCGGAAAAATGAGCGGCTATCCCCAGGTGGCGGAACTGGGAAATATCGAAACACCCATTTTACTGACCAATACCCTCAACGTACCCGAGGCCGCTTCGGCACTGATCGACTATACCTTCGCTTTCCCGGTAAACCGCGATGTGCGCAGTGTGAATCCTGTCGTCGGCGAGACCAATGACGGCGCACTGAACGCCATTCGTGCACGGGTCCTGACAAAAACAGATTTCCTTGAAGCCCTGCAAAACGCCGCAGGCGGGCCGGTCGCGGAAGGGAATGTCGGCGCCGGAACCGGGACCGTCTGTTTCGGCTTTAAAGGCGGTATCGGGACCGCCTCGCGCGTTCTGCCGGAATCCCGCGGCGGCTATACGCTGGGCGTACTGGTACAAAGCAATTACGGCGGTATTCTGCAGATCGACGGAGTGCCCGTCGGGATTGAGCTGGGACGCTATAGTTTCAGTTCCGTGGAAAAAGAATACAACCTTGACGGTTCCTGTATGATCGTCGTCATTACCGATGCCCCGCTTTGCGCACGCAATCTGAAACGGCTTGCCGCAAGGGCAATGTTCGGACTTGCCAGGACCGGCGGCATTGCGTCCAACGGGAGCGGAGATTTTGTGATCGCGCTTTCCACCGCCGAAGCACTGCGCATCCCCTACGAAAGCGATTCCATGTATGACACGATGCGCGTTCTGCGCAATGACGATATAAATTTACTGTTTGAAGCCGTGATCGAGGCGACGGAAGAAGCGGTGATCAATTCCCTCTTTGCTGCGGAAAGTATGAAGGGCGCCGGGGGTCGCAAAGTGGATGCGCTGCCGCTTGACAAAACGCTTAAGATCCTGAAAAAATACAAACGTATTGAATCTCGCTGATTTTTCCCGGAAAACGCTTTGACGAAACGGAGGAATAATTAAGATGGGACGGAAAATTGTTACCAAATTGCTGATCCTTTTAGGAATTACGATTTCCTGCCTGTATTCCGAAATAACAACGCCGAAATTTGACTTTCACTGCGGCATTGAACAGGGCGAATTACTGCAGAACAACTACAACAATCTTGGAATCCGCAACTATACCCTTTTTTGCGGCCAACGGTTGCACAGGAACGACAATCATCGCTGGGGATGGCGTTTGCTGTCCATCAATGTTGAGCTGAGCAAACAGCACCTACGGAGCAATCAGTTCATCGGGGGAGACCGGGAAGGTTTAGGCGGAAATTTATGCGTTCAGCGCTTTTATATTGATTATTACCCGGCAAAATATAAAAACGCATTTTTTGTTATTACACCTGTCCTGAGTTTGGGGCTCGGATACCACCGGGAATATTTTATTAAACCTGCCACAGGGCTTTCCACCGAATTTTCGGCATTTTATATTCCCTTTGCTTTTCGATTGAATTGGATGTTCGGTAATTGTTTCTTTCTGGAAACACCGTTTATCGATCTTGGCTTTCACTCCCGTCGCACAGCCGGAGATCTTGGTGGCACAATTGTCAATTATCCGGAACGCTTGTCCGTTTTTTTATGGATCAATACAGGAATACGTTTCCCATTGTAATAGTCCGTATTGCGCGCAAAGGATCCTTTATTCCACTTTGTCCATGAAAAGGCTGATCCCGCCCCGTAAATATAATCCCTGCTCCACCGGCATTCCCAGTACATATCCCGGACTTTTCCAGCCGCCGGATACATATATTCCCGAGAGCCCGTCCGACAAGCCGCATTCGGCCCCAAGCTGCAGGCCGTGTCCGAAGGGTTCCTGATACCAGTAGGCCAGATCCGCCCCGATACGAAATTTCTCCCAATGTCCGAGTTCCGGCACGCGTAATTCGATACCGTAATTCTTAAACGGCCGCCCGTAACGGAGGGAACAACGTACATAACGCCCGGCGATACGGATATGCTGATCAAAGTAAAGTTCATAACCCAGCGGAGATGCGTTAAACAGCGTCCCGTACATCCAGGAATTACCCGATCCTCCCAGGACAAGGGGTTCCATATAGCCGCCACTTTCTTCCATGGGAACGGTAAAAGCGCGTATTCCTTCGTAAAGTCCGGGATTTATCAGCGTCCAGATCAGGCTCAGCCAGAGGCACTCACGGTAATAGGAAATCAGTCCGGGATCGACGGGTTTGCCGCTTTCGGGAATCGGGATCCCGCTGTAATTCCGGTATGTCAGCAGTGTTGATTCTACCGGATCTCCCATGGTATGGATCCAGATGTCCGCATTGCGGGGGTTAATCCATCCCCGGCTGACCAGCGGCGCCACCACAAAGGCATAGGCCGGATAATAAATCTGCTGGATAAAGGCATGGATACCCAAATTTGCATAGCCGTAATTCCGGGCATAGTAATTTTCGGCGATCATCCGGTGCATCAGATTGTTGATTTCAAAACCGCCGACCGAAGTCAGGGTTTCTGAGAAAAGATCAATATTGGGCGGCAGGTCCATGCGGGCATCCGGCCAGGGAATAGCGAATTTGACAAAGACGAACTCGGCGCCGACCTGCCGCGCGCGTGTCCAGTGACCGAACTCATGCGGCCAGATCGTCAGCATAAAACTGCAGCAGGTCTGCCATATTGCCCCACTGATACCTTCGACTTTTTCCGGTATATATCCGGCCAGTTTCAGATAATAAAGATCGGTCAAGGCCGCGTAACTGTTTACGCCGAGGTTTGCCACGGCATAAAGATCTTTGCTGCCCCCGTAGAAAAAGCGATATTCACGAAAAGCCCCGTTCTTATCGCCGCTTTCGGATTTCAATACTTCCGCATTGAACAGAAAGACCATGATCAGCAACAGGATTCTTTTTTTTCCGCCGCCCATATTCATCCCTCCCTGCGGTCCGTTCAGGGAACCGCGGTCTTATTCTCATCCCCAAGAAAACTATAATTCTCCAATATAGAGCTTCTCTTCCTTCCCGTTTCGCAGACAGCGCAGCGTTGCGTCTTCGCAAAATGCCAGCGGTATCACAACTTCCTTTCCCCCGCCGGGGATCTGCAGTTCCAGTTCGCGTCCGCGCCGATACAGGACTTTGTTGAGTCCGGTTAAAAAACCGTGGAAACCGGCTTCTGCGCATTCCCGGAAAAAAGCGTCGGTCTGTCTGATCAGATCGTCGGCAAAGGTATCGATATCCGTGTCTTTTCCCCGTAATTCCCGCAGGCTGACGGCGGGATTCCGCAAGGATGCGTCCCGGGGGATCTTGTTGTTCACATTGACTCCGATACCGATCACCGCATGGGTTTCTTCGCCCATGACCCGGGTTTCCGGAAGGATTCCGCAGATCTTTCTTTCTCCGGCATATACGTCATTTGGCCATTTAATGGCGTAATCGGCGTTGCAACGGCGTTGCAGTACCCGAAGGACAGCCAGTGCGGCAAGCAGGGAAAGCGGCGGCACTTCACGGGGGCTCCCGATCGCTTTCAGTAAAAAGCTCATATAAAGCCCGCCTTCCTCCGACACCCACTTTCTCCCGTAACGGCCACGGCCCCCGGTCTGCTGCCGGGCGATCAGAACATCGCCATGTGAATAGCGCTCCGTATTCTGCAGCAACTCCGTATTGCTGGACAGAATGCTGTCAACACGAAATATTCGTGTTCCGATGCCGGTAATCATTGTTTACAATATACCCTGAATACATTAAGATCTTCTCCCCGCCTTTCCCGCCGCAGGAAGAGATCACCGTCATGGATATGCTCCGGTGGGATACGGGATCTCTTCCTGTGTACGGGCTCTGATGCAAAAATCTATGATTCACCGTTTGCACGATGCCGGTAAATATATGTTCCGAGAAAATAGCAAATAGCCGCAAATAATATGCCCCACAGAATGCGGATGTCTCCGAGGATCATGCCCGCATTCAGCATCTTCGGATCGGCATCGCCGTCAAAAAGCATTCCGATCATGGAAAACAAGGTATTGAAAACACCCGGTAAGGCGATCTGATGCCGAAAAATCGTTTCGATCAGGACAAAGGTTCCTTCCAGGATACCCAGCGCCGCAACACCTTTAATAAAGGCGCTGCTTTTAAAGATCGCTGAAAAAAGGTAGATCAGGCTGCCGATCACCAGACATACTTTCAGGTAAACCACCCAGCCCAGGAAGGCCCCGCCCAGGGCGGCGCCGATGGGGAATCCGTTTCCTCTAAAGAGCATGGCAAAGGACAAAAGGATAGCTGCTACCAGGGCCAATACGGCCAGCAGGAGCGATCCGCCGAAGACATGCATTAGATATTTTGCGGCACCGGCCTTCCAGATACTGACCGGCTGACAGCGAAAGAAGTTATCACAGAGCAACTGTCGTTCGCGATTCAGGCTGCTTTGCGCCATCAGCACCATGAAAACTAAAAACACGATTCCCATGGAAAAGATCAGGCTGTAAGCGGCAACCCGGATCTCCGCACTGCCGCCGTCCACACCGCCAATGTGTAATTCGGAGGGAGCAAAGATCAGCGCCCCGAGCAGCAGCAGGAGGATCAGCAGGGCGACGCCTGCGATGATCCATACCGGCAGCCAGTAGGAGCTTTGACGCTTGCGGTATTCCGTCTGCAGTAAAATCCAGAATTGTTTCATG
>JAQULT010000037.1:0-8280 GCA_028718545.1 Fidelibacterota bacterium
GGTTTTAAAACCGCCCTGGCCGATGATGCGGACAATCCCGCATTGCGCTATGCCGCAGCGCGAAATGTTTGCTACCGGGAAGGCAAGGGCATTGAGATCCTGGCGAATTTCGAACCGCGCTTTCACTATGTCTCGGAATGGTGGAAACAGCTTTGCGGCGAGAGCGAAGGCAAGGAAGGCAAGGGCATTTTTCCGGCAAGCGCCGATTTTACGACGGATCTGCACAGCCTGGGACAGTGGATCCAGGAAGGCACGCGTTCCATCTTTGAGACTTTTCTGGTGGTGGACCATTATCAGAACGATATTGTCATTCCCGGAGATCCGCAGGATGGCGACGGTCTGAACTACATTGCCGGCATGCGGCTGGGTTATGTGAACGAAAAAGCCTTTAAGGGCACCCGCGCCGCACACGAAAGCGGCGGTGTACCGACCATGACCTTTCATTTGGATTATCCCGATGAAGAGCACCTGAGCAAGCTGATCGTGATATTTGAAACGGCCGTTGCAGTCTCCGGCTATATGCTGGGGATCAATCCTTTCGATCAGCCGGGTGTGGAGGCCTATAAGCGCAACATGTTCCGGCTTCTTGGAAAAAGCGGCTACTAAAGGGAGTTGTATATGATCAAGCGGATTGGATTTTTGATTTTTCTGCTTTTCCGGATCCCGCTTGCGGGAGAGGAAATGATCTCCCTGAGCCCTTATCCCTGGATGAAGGTCACTTACGAGGGAGAGGCCCGGGTTTATAACAGCCGCCTGGACAAGCTTCCCCGCACGGATCCCTTTTATCATGCTCAGGGCGACACCGGACACTTTATCAAGGTCCTGGAATATATACCGGATTCCGCGGACGGGGACCGCTATTCGATCCTCTTCAGCATGGGCGAGAGTGGCGATTCGCAGTACCTTTTCTATCGGGAAGGATCTTTTGATGAACCGCATTTTATTCTGCATTGCGATCATCTGCATTTCCGCGGGGACGGGATCCTGATCGCCCAGGCATCCACGAACCGGATGTTCCCGCAGTCGCAAAAATATGCGCTTCAAAAAGGCAGGATCCGGGAGTTGCCGCAGCCATTTTATGCCATCGGACTGGAAAGTGTGGCTATGCGGGATCTGGAGATCTATGCCGGCAAACGCATGGAAAAAGTCATTGATACTGTCCGCGAAGGTGAAAAAGTCACCATTCTTGCCGCGGAATTTAAAGAGAATCCCGAACGTTACCTGATCCGAAATGCGCGGGGGCTCTGCGGATGGATCCGCATTCCTCACGGCGTCTGGGTGGATGAAACACCGGTCAGGGATATTTACTACCATGGAGACTGATGAGTCCTTTTGAGATCCTGATGCTGATCTGTTTCGGAGCGGCCTGGCCTTTTTCCATTTACCGTTCCTGGGTGTCCCGCTCCACGCGGGGCAAAAGCCTGCTGTTCATGATCATTGTGATGTGCGGCTATCTTGCCGGCATCCTGCACAAACTGTTTTTTAACAATGACATCGTGATCTATCTCTACGCCCTGAATCTGTTGATGGTCGCCGCGGATGTGCTGCTGTATCTGCGGAACCGGCGCGGAGAAAAGCGGGAAAAAGCGGAATAAACGCTGCCTTGTACCCGCGTAAAGCCTGCAGGAATCCTGAAAAAACAGGAGAAAAAGATATTTTTCTAAAAAATTTTCATATTTAGTGAAGGATGCTTATATTCTTTTAAAAAGAGGTCATCATTTTATGAAAGCGGAAGCACAGAATATTGAAGAGCTTGAAGCGCAGTTAAAAGAATACCGTGAAGAACGGGAACGCATCAAGCAATTCATGGGCAGTATCGGCGGCAGGACCGATATCAAGCGGGACAAGGCTATGAACTGGATCTTTATGATCTCGATCATCGTCCTTTTCGGTTTTGATATCCTGCGCCATATTTTGCATCTGAATATTCCGCTTCCGCCCCTGATCTCGCTGGAGATCGGCATTCTGCTGGTTTCCGTTAAGATCATTTGGATGATCCAACGCCAGTCCAAAGTGGACCATTTTCAATTTTGGATCCTCAACTCGATCGAATTCCGCATCAACAATCTTGCTCACCAGATCAACGAGATGCAGAAAGAGCTCGAATCCGGGAAAAAAGAGTAAGCCTGCTGCCACGACTGATATATTACCCTTTAGCGAGGTACGAAAAACCTGCGCTTCCCTTGGGGGATAAAGGGAGAAAAAGAAAATGAAAAAAGCGCCCAAAGAACTCAGACTACTGGATGTCTTTGCAATCTCTTCCGGAGCCATGATCAGTTCGGGAATCTTTGTCCTGCCCGGGCTTGCCTTTGCACAGTCCGGTCCCGCCATGATTCTGGCCTATATGCTGGCGGCCTTTCTGATCTTCCCGACGATGCTTGCAAAGGCGGAGCTGTCGACCGCCATGCCCCGTTCGGGTGGAACCTATTTTTTTATCGATCGCAGTCTGGGCTCACTACTGGGGATCTTTGCCGGATTTGCCAACTGGTTCTCGCTGAGTTTTAAGAGTGCCTTTGCCCTGATCGGTCTGGGTTCTTTTGCGGTTCTGATTTTTCCCGGTATCACGGAACTGCAGGTCAAGCTGATCGCGGTTGCCGTATGCCTGCTTTTTACCGTATTTAACCTTTTCAGTGTTAAAGTGGCCGGACGTATCCAGGTCGCGCTGGTCCTTGTCCTCATTGCAATTCTCTTTGCCTATATTGCGGCGGGTTTTGTCTCGACCCAGCCGGCGTATTACCGGCCTTTCATGCCCGGGGGTTTTCTGTCGCTGATCAGCACGGCGGGACTGGTTTTTGTATCCTTCGGGGGGTTGACCAAGATCGCGGATATTGCGGAGGAGATCAAAGATCCGGGCAGGAATATTCCGCTGGGTATGCTGCTTTCCTTCTTTGTGGTGACCTTTATCTATGTGATGGCGGTAGGTGTAACGATCGGGATACTGGAACCGCAGCGTCTTTCCGGTTCGCCGGTACCGTTATCACTGGGAGCCGGGCAGATCATGGGCAAAGCGGGGGTCATCGTATTGAGTCTGGCAGCGGTAACGGCGTTTGTGACCACGGCAAATGCCGGTATTTTGGCGGCATCGCGGACGCCCATGGCCATGAGCCGTGATTCGCTGTTACCGCCGGTCTTTTCCCGAATGAGCCGTAAACGCGGAACTCCGGTGATCGCCATACTTTTCACCAGCTTCTTTATGCTTCTGGTGATCATTTTTCTGAATATCGAAAGCCTGGTCAAGACCGCCTCGGCGCTGATGATCATTCTTTATTTGCTGGACAACGTATCCCTGATCATTATGCGCGAAAGCAAGATCCGGAATTACCGGCCCAAATACAAAGTGCCGCTGTATCCCGTGTTGCCGCTGCTGACCGCGCTGGCGTACCTGTTCATTCTTTTCAATATGGGAGCGGTGCCGCTGCTGATCAGCGGGATTTTCTTTATATCGGGTTTGCTGATCTATTTTTTCTATGCGCGTAAAAAGAGCGAGCGGATATCTGCTTTGATGCATATTATCGAACGCATAACGGCCAAGGAGCTGCAAAGTACGACGCTGGAAGATGAACTGCGGGGGATTGTGCAGGAGCGTGACGAGATCACGGAGGATCGTTTTGATCGTTTGATACGGAATTGTATCCTATTGGATATTCCCGGTTCGCCGCCGCTGGAAACATTAACGGAAAAGATCGCCGAAGCCTTTGCAGAACGCTGGCCGGTATCAAAGGAAGTTTTAATCCGGGGATTAAAGGAACGCGAATCGCAGTCCAGCACCATTGTACGGCCCGGACTGGCGATCCCGCATTTTATTGTCCCGGGTGGTCATTGTTTTGATATTATGCCGGTTCGCTGTAAACGAGGGGTACGTTTCATGAAGGGGAAGAAGCCCGTGCATACTATGTTCGTCCTGATCGGATCGCTGGACGAACGCAGTTACCATTTGCGGGCGCTGATGGCCATAGCGAATCTGGTACAGGAGCCGGATTTTGAAAAGCGTTGGATGGCGGCGCGCTCCGAAGAGGAATTGCGGGATGTGATCTTGCTTTCCGGCAGGAAGCGGGAGGGTAGGTAGATAGAGAAGGGGGGAGGGGGAGTGCGGGAAGACCTTAGGGACTTCTCGGAGTCAATCCGATCGGAGATTGGATTGACTCAAATAAATTGATTCAAATACTTATCGGAAAAGATCGTCAAGTCCCAAAATAACGGTCACCGAAATCCCCCAAACCCGGTACAATGAATTTTCTTTCGTCCAGATGATCGTCGATGGCGGTGGTGTAGATCATCACATCGGGGTGCTCGGTATTGATGCGGCGGATACCCTCCGGAGCCGCAACAATGCAGGCCAGTGCGATGCGTTTGCCGCCCTTCTCCCGCAAACGCTGAATAGTTTCGGATACGGAACCGCCGGTGGCCAGCATGGGATCCAGGACCAGGATCAGCTTCTTTTCAATATTCTCGGGAAATTTTTCATAATACTGGTGCGCAATGGCAGTCTTTTCATCCCGCTCCAGACCGATAAAACCCACCGGGGTCCAGGGCAGGAAATCCCGTGCGGGGACCAGCATGGAGATCCCGGCTCGCAGTACGGGCACAAAGACCATAGAACGGTAGATCTCGTAGCCCGTCGTGGATGTAAGAGGCGTTTCGATCGTCTTCTTGCTTAATTTGCACTTGCGGCTGGCTTCCATGATAATGATCTGCGATACAATGGCCGTGTGCCGGCGGAATGTCTCGGTATCCGTATTCTTATCGCGCAGGATGGTCAGCGAATGCCGGACCAGCGGATGATCGATCAGTTTGACATTCTGCATGGGACTCCTTTCCCGGAATACCGGATCAGCGGATTGGACTCATTTTGCGCAGGAAGCTGACAGTCTCGTAAACCGCATTGATAGTGGCATCAATATCCGCTTCCGTGGTTTCGCGGCCGAGCGAAAAACGGATGGAACTGTGCGCAATTTCAGGATCCACATCCAGGGCCGTGATCACATAGCTGGGTTCGAGGGATCCGGTGGAGCAGGCAGAGCCCGTGGATACGGCGATCCCGTGCATGTCCAGGCGCAGCAAAATGGATTCCCCCTCGACGTTCATGAAGGAAATGTTGGAAATATTGTAAATGCGCTTTCCGGGATCACCGTTAATGACCACGTGGTCCAGCTTCTTGCGGATGCCTTTTTCCAGCTTGTCCCGCAAAGCACCGATGTACTTTTTGTTTTCTTCCATTTCAAGACCTGCCTGCCGGACGGCCTCGCCCAGGGCAATGATACCGATGGTGTTTTCGGTGCCTGCACGCAGGGATCGTTCCTGATGCCCCCCGGTGATCAGCGGACAGATGTTCTTGGAACCCTTGCGCTTGAACAGGATCCCCACACCCTTCGGGGCGTAGATCTTGTGACCGGACATGGACAGAAAATCCACCGGGAGCTTTTGCAGATCGATGGGGATCTTGCCCACGGCCTGCACCGCATCGCTGTGAAAGGGAATGCCGTGTTTGCGGGCAAGGGCAGCGATAGCCTCCACCGGCTGGATGGTCCCGATCTCGTTGTTGACATACATCACGGAGATCAGTACGGTATCCGGGCGAATGGCCGCTTCGATCTCAGCGGGATCGACAATGCCGCCCTTGTTCACCTTGACGCGGGTTACCTCAACATGCTGCTGCTCCAGGCATTTCAGGGTGTTCAGAACGGAAGGATGTTCGATATTGGACGTGATGATATGGCCGCGGCTCTCGCTGCAGAAGGCGCAACAGCTTGCAGAACTCTTCAGGATTGTATTATTCGCCTCGGATGCACCCGCGGTAAAGATGATCTCCTCCGGACTGCAGTGCAGAAAATCCGCCACCTGCAGCCGGCTGTTCTCGATCAGTGCGCGGACCTGTCTCCCCGCTGCGTGCATGGAACTGGGATTGCCGAAGAGGTCCAGTGTTTCGATGATCTTATCCCGCACCGCAGGATGCAGGGGAGTCGTTGCGCTGTTATCCAGATATATCATGCTTGTACTCTCCCTCAGGATTTCTTTTCCTTGCCGCCGTAGATGGCGTCGGCGTAATATTTGCCGACGTAAAAATTGACCAGCGTTTCGGCGGTATCAATGCAGGATCCGCAAACCGTGCCGATCTTGGTGCGTTCCTGCAGGGTCTTGAAGTCCTTGACACCCTCCAGGATCTCCATACGGATGTCGTCCTCGGTGATGTTCAGGCAGTTGCAGATCACACGGGATTTGTCGTCACGGGGAATTCGGGCTTCCTGCCCGCTTTTTGTCAGGTAGTCCCGGATGGCCTGGCGCAGGGCCTTGTCTCCCAGAACGGAACAGTGGATCTTGTTGGCCGGCAGCCCGCCAAGTTCGTTGATGATCATTTCCGGCGTGATCTTCCAGGCGTCATCCAGCTTCATACCGCCGTCACGGGTGACCATTACGCTGAGCATGGAGGTGGAACCGATGGCCGAAGCACAGCCGAAGGTCTGCCATTTCATGTCCGCGATACGGTCGTCCCGGACCTTGATGAAGATCTTCATCATATCACCGCAGGCGGGAGAACCCACATAGCCCACACCGTCCGCCTGATAGTCCTTTTCGTCGATATCCAAAATATTCTTGGGATGAAAGAAATGCTCCTTTACCTTGTCCGAATAGTTCCAGTTCGTTCCGTCCATTAAAGACTCCTTTTTTGCCTTCTACGCCTTCGTATCCCGAAAGTTAGCGATTATTTTATTTTTCCGGAAAGAATATTTCGGGTCGCCGGAGGATGCATTTATTTGGGGTAGCCGACCGTTTGGCAGAGAATGATCTGCTGATCCGGGCTCAGGCCCATGACCGTATGCAATTGTCCGGCATCAAACCAGCCGCGCACTACGGTCCCGAGCCCTTCGGATGCGCATACCAGATAGATATTCTCCGAGATAAAACCCGCATTGGCATAGCTGGAGGTCAGTGAGCTTTGTTGTTTGGTATCGGCGACCATGATCAGATTCAGCGGAGCCGTGGCAACAAAGGCTTGTTTGCCGGTTTCCTTGCGGATATCCCGGTCGGAGATCTTCCGCAGGGCGTGGGCTTCGGCGTCATAAAGGAACAGGCCGTCACTTTTCGCAAGATAAAGGCTGAACTCCTGTTTGTTGTTGGAACTGGGCGCCGTGCGTTTTTTCTGGTCCTCACGGTTGTATCCCCAGGCCGCCCAGAGCAGGTTCGACAATACCGGGTCCGGGATGGCTTTCGTGCTGTACTCGCGGATGCTCTGCCGCTTGCTGAGCGCTTCCATCAGCGGCATGCCGCCTTCGCGCTGCGGCGCCGGCAGGGGAATAAGATCCGCCGGGTTCTTTGCAGCCGCCGTTAAATTCTGTGTGGCAACGATCATTATTATCACTCCCATGAAAATCCCTTGTATTCCTCGTCGCATGAAAATCTCCTTTACTTTTCCGGGAAAATATACGCAGGAAATAGCAAAACTGCAAATAATCAGACAATCTGCGGCAAATGAGATTTCAACACTTGGCGCTTGGTTCCCCGGAGATTAATAATTATTTTAAACGGGGGTATATGATTTACACAAGGAGGGCTTATGTTCATCACGATCGTCTGGGTACTCTTCTTTCTGCTTTGTCCCGCACTCATACTCCGTGTTTGCGCAAAGAACAAGTTCATGGACAGCGTTGGCGCAATTGTTTTTTGCTATTTGATCGGCCTTATAATCGGCAATATCGGAATTTTGCCCGATAATATCGCCGCGGTCCAGGATACCATGAATACCCTGGTCATCCCTATTGCTCTGCCGCTGATCTTCTTTTCGATGAATTTGCGGAAGTGGAGCAGGCAGGCAGGCGTGGCGGCCAAGGCTTTTACGGGTGCACTGGTATCGGTACTTTTGGCGTCCTTTGCCGTGTATGCGATCTTTGAGAATTTTATGGGGGACGAAGCATGGAAAATGGCGGGAATGCTGGTCGGCTGCTACACAGGCGGGACTCCCAATCTGGCGGCGATCGGCAAAGGCCTGGAAATCTCCTCATCGAATTATATTGCGGTGCACGCTTCCGATGTGCTTGTTACCGGAGCGCTGTTCTTGCTGATCCTCTCGGTGATTCCGCGTATGCTGAAAAAGATCCTGCCGCCCTTTAAGGGACTGACGGAAGAGGAACACAATGCCAATATGCGCAATTTAGATGATTTTGAGCCGTATTTCAAAGGCTTCCGAAAGGCGGATTTTCTTCCGTTGCTGGGCGCTTTCGGACTTGCAGTGCTGTTTTTCGGGATCGGCGGCGGTGTCAGTTTGCTGGTGCCGGAGGATTTTTC
>JAQULT010000037.1:8380-18410 GCA_028718545.1 Fidelibacterota bacterium
ATCCAGGTCCGCTTCGGCGCGGATCTGCCGGAAACGCTTCTGAAAGAGGTCAAACACCTGAATAATGAAGATGTCGTCGCCGTGCGCGGCCGCATCGCCATCCGTCCCGCGGATTCGGTGAATCCCCGTATCGCCAGCGGGACCATCGAATTGCTGGCGGAGGATTTCGAACTGCTCAACAAGGCAAAACCCACACCCTTCGAGATCAATAAACGCCAGACCGGCAGTGAGGATCTGCGTCTGAAATACCGCTACCTGGACCTGCGTACCGCCGAACTGCAGCGCAATATGCAGATCCGGCACAAGGCAGCCCAGGTCGTCCGGCGCTTCCTGAGCGAAAAGGATTTTATGGAGATCGAAACCCCGGTCCTGATGAAATCCACTCCGGAAGGTGCCCGCGATTATCTGGTCCCCAGCCGCATTAATCCCGGGAAATTCTACGCGCTTCCCCAGTCGCCCCAGCAGTATAAGCAATTGCTGATGGTGGCCGGCTACGACCGCTATTTCCAGATCGTGAAATGCTTCCGGGATGAGGACCTGCGTGCGGACCGGCAGCCGGAATTTACCCAGATCGACTGCGAAATGTCCTTTGTGGACGAAGATGACGTACGCAGCATCATGGAAACGATGATCGCAGAACTCTTCCGCGAAGTGACCGGCGTCACGATTCCACTCCCGCTGCCGGTACTGAGCTTCCATGAGGCCATGGAACGCTACGGCTCCGACAAACCCGATATCCGCTTCGGTATGGAGATCTGCAATATTGATGATCTTGCGGCAAAAACGGACTTTTCCGTCTTTAGAACGGCCCTGGAACAGGGAGGTGCTGTCCGTGCGCTCACAATTCCGGATGCCGCGGGCTTTTCGCGGAAAACAATGGATGATCTCACGGAACAGGTAAAGAAATACGGCGCGAAAGGTCTCGCCTACGTCAAGGTGGACAAAGACGGTCTGCAGGCCGGGATCGCCAAATTTATTCCCGCGGCCCTGGCCCCGGAACTGCTGCGGCGCTGCAAGGCCAAAGCCGGCGACCTGATCTGCTTTGCCGCGGACGCATGGGAGACTGCCCTGACTTCCCTGGGTGCCCTGCGCCTGATGATGGCGAAACATTTTGGACTGATCAATAAAGATGATTATAAAGCGGTCTGGGTGACGGACTTTCCGCTCTTTGAAAAAGATCCGGAAAGCGGCCGCCTGATGGCCCGGCACCACCCCTTTACCGCACCGAAAGCGGAAGATCTGGATAAACTCGAGAGTGATCCGATGGCCGTAAAGGCCCGCGCCTACGATATGGCGCTGAACGGCTACGAGATCGGCGGCGGCAGTATCCGTATCCACGACCGCGATCTGCAGAGCCGTATGTTCAGAGCCCTGGGCATCGGACCCGAAGAAGCGCAGGCGAAATTCGGTTTTCTGATGAACGCCTTCGAATACGGTGCACCGCCCCACGGGGGTATCGCATTTGGTTTCGATCGGCTGATCATGGTGCTCTGTGGCGAGGATTCCATTCGCGAGGTGATCGCCTTCCCCAAGACCACTACGGCCCAGTCGCCAATGGACGGGGCTCCGGATGAAGTGGATCCCAAACAGCTGGACGAACTGCACATCCGCCTGAAATAAGCTATTGTGAAATAAAAAAAGCCCCGGCCGGGGCTTTTTTGCATTTTGGATTTTTTATTGCGGTTCTTCCGGAAGGATCACTCCCCGCACTTCACCCTTGCTCGCATCCCGCACATCGCCGATCAGCCGTTCCGTGTCGGATGCGTTCACTTCCACGATCAGGCGCACTTCTTCCGAAAAATCCTGATCGAGAGAAATAACGGGATAGGCATGGATCGCCCGCAATACCGGCGGATGCTGTTCATAACTGCAGTGAAACGCGATCCGCAGACCTTTTTCGTAATCCCGGATCTCCGCTGCATCCAGGGTCCCGGACGCCGATTGTCCGTAAGCGCGGATCAGTCCGCCGGTCCCCAGCTTGCTTCCCCCGAAATAACGCACGGAAACCACAAGAATATTCGTCACATCCCGCTGCAGGATCGCCTGATAGATCGGTTTGCCCGCCGTGCCCGAAGGCTCCCCATCGTCGTTATAGCGGAAACGCAGGGTCTCCCCGTATCCCAGCTGCCAGGCAAAGCAGTGGTGTGTTGCGTCAAAATAGCGCTTGCGCAGGGCTTCCAGATGTACGGCGACGTCCTCCGTATTCTGAACGGGAAAAGCGAAGCCCAGGAATTTGCTTCCCCGGACACTGATCTTGCTTTCGGCGGTTGCCGCAATGCTCTTGAATTTCATGATATTATTTGATGTAGGTCAATTTTTTTGCCAGAATGCGGCCGTCAAGCTTCAGGACCGCAATATAAATGCCGCTTGCCAAAGGTTCCGGAAGTCCGCTCAGGGAAAGCTGATGCGCACCTTCGTTCAGCAGGGATGCCGGCAGGGAGCGCCCGTAAAGCTTCCGGCCCCGCAGGTCGTAAAGCAGAAATTCGCCTGTACCCCGCGTTTCGGTGAGGATATACTGCAGCTCGGAATTTGCCATAGTAAAAGAAGGATTGGGCGCTATTGCCGTGATAAGGTCGTTTTGCAGAACCGAAATGTGCACAATTCCGCTGTCGTCGCTGCTTTGCGTGGCGCCCACGGACAGGATCCATTCCCGGTAGACGGCGCCGTCCAGGATCAGCGGTGAATGTTCCATGGCGTATATGCGGCTTTGAGTTCCGTTTAGGGCAATAAGCTTAACGTTCATATGTTCCGGAAAGGAAAAATTCAGCAGTATTTTCTTCTCTGGCAGATCCGGGATCCGGTAATAGCCGGTCATGGGCGACGCGGGGAGTTTTATCCCGAACTCCTCCTTGCGGATCACATTACCGGGATAGCGCGAAAAGGAAATGCCCGGCAGTTCGGCGGCGTCATCGAAGGCATAGGGAAAATTCGCCGCCGCATAGGAGGAACACAGCACCTGCGCGCTTCCCCAGTCGCTGAGCGCCTGCGCCATGCTCCCGCCGTGCATCTGTACTTCCGCCGCAATGGCGTCCAGCGCCGGCACGGAGCGGATCCTTTCCCAGATGGCATGGATCACATTATTGCCGCTTTGCGAATAGCGCGAATCCAGGTAAAGATTGAAACCGGCATTCTTGTAATACAAATTGGCATGGTTCAGCGCATAATTCCAGTTCGCAACATAGCTCGCAAAATAGTAGTGGTAATCGTTGACCTCGGGGTACATGTATTCCTCAAACCAGACCGAGGACATCTCGAAATAAAAGTAATCCGTACTGCGGTAGCGGTAACCTAGCTGGAAGACATGAAAAAGCTCGTGTGCGCAGGTCACCTGCAGACCCGCCAGACCCGTGGTGTAAAAACGTGCGGCATCCTCCAGATTCGAATTGATGTGGATGTAACTGGTCCAGACCTGTGTTTCCGCCTGCGTCTCGGGATAGGTCTCGCCGTAAATGTCGCTGTTATAGGTAAAGTACACGTCGATCTCCGGATCGCCGGCGCTGTCTGCCGGGGGCAGCGAAAATCCCAGGGAATCGTGCAGGACGCGGTAGGAATCCTCCAGGTAGCGCGCGGCGCAATACACATAGTCCGGGATCTCCGGATGGAAGGTATAATCGGCGGGAACCGCATGGTAGCCGCTGGTGTCGTAATGGATCAGGAACAATGCCCGGGGCGAAAGGTATTCCGCCTGCCGCGCAGGCCGCGAGCCCGGAACGGCGAAGAGGAATTGTGTAGGAAGCTGTGTGGCCGGGATAAGGTCGGCGGGTTTTGCCGGAGACGGGCCGGGCAGCAGCACAAAAAGGCTGCAGAGCAAAAAAAGCAGGGGGCGGAAAGATATGCGGAAAGGATTCACATGCATGCGGATGTCATCCTTCGCGTAAGGACTCCAAAATCTGTCCCAGTTGCAGGATTTTGCCTTCCTGGTAAAGGTTGCCCAGGATCTGCACGCCGACCGGCAGCCCCGTGTCCGAATTGCCCGCAGGGACGGAGATACCCGGAATGCCGGCAATGTTCACCGAGACGGTAAAGATATCGCTCAGGTACATGGCAAGCGGATCGTTGACGTGTTCGCCCAGCTTGAAAGGCAGGACGGGGCAGGTGGGCAGCATCAGCACATCCGCTTCGCAAAAGGCCTTCTGGAAATCGTCGTGGATCAGGCGGCGTACCTTCTGCGCGCGGGCGTAATAGGCATCATAGTAGCCGGAGGACAAGACGTAAGTTCCCAGCATAATGCGGCGCTTGACCTCCGCTCCGAAACCGTATTCCCGATTTTGGGCATAGAATTCATTGATGGAATCGCTTTCCCGGCTCGGACGTGCACCGTAGCGGATACCGTCAAAACGCGCCAGGTTGCTGGAAGCTTCGGCGGTGGCAAGAATGTAATAGACGGCGATGGAATATTTCAAATGCGGCAGGGAAACATCGCGGACTTCTTTCCCCTGTTTTTTCAGAAGCGCGACGCTTTCGTCAAAACGCGCCTTCACTTCCGGGTCCAGACCTTCCTGCAAAAGGTGGAAGGGCACGCCGATACGCCGCACTTCGTCGCGCTCCAGCGCGGAAAGATAATCATCCACCGGAATATCGGACGAGGTGGCATCACGGGCATCCTTGCCGGCGATGACCTGCATCAATTCCGCCGACTGCCGGACCGTGCGGGTGAGGGGACCGATCTGGTCCAGTGAGGAGGCAAAGGCCGTGAGTCCGTAACGGGAAACGCGGCCGTAGGTGGGCTTAAGTCCTACCACACCGCAGAAGGAAGCCGGCTGGCGGATGGATCCGCCGGTATCGGAGCCCAGGGCGTAATCGGAAAGACCCGCCGCCACCGCCGCGGCCGATCCGCCGCTGGAACCGCCGGGTACATGCTCCGGACTGGCCGGGTTCAGCGTGGGTCCGAAGGCGGAATATTCCGTGGAGGATCCCATGGCGAATTCGTCCATGTTCGCTTTCCCGGCGATCGTGCCCCCGGCTTCGCGGATGCGCCCGATCACGTGCGCATCGTAGGGTGCTATATAGTTCTTCAGAAAACGGCTGCCGCAGCTGCAGGGCAGACCCTTGACGTTGATATTGTCCTTGACGATGATCAGCTTTCCCGACAGCAGACCCCGGCGGCTTTTCTGCGATTCGTATTCCCGCCGCAGCGCGGCTTCGTCCAACGTGATCATCGTGTTCAGCGCTTCTTTTTCCCGGCAGGTATCCAGAAAGCGCCGGAGGATTTCAGGCATGGCAACTCCCGTTTCTTAACGGATAAAACGTAAAATATAATAACCGACCAGGACGCCGATCACACTGAGAAAATTGATGTGGATCCGGAAGCCCAGACTGATCTCCAGAAAATAGAGGTTCAGGGTGAAGGTATTGAATCCAATGGGAAAATTGACCGAAAAAAAGTCCTTGACCGGTCCGGGCGGCAGAATGTTGGCGAACAAATGCCCCAGCGCACCGCCGATAATGGCAGCAATGAGAATGATCCCGATCACACGTCCGATCTTTGAAGCATATCTGGCCATAAATGCATCCTTTATTCTGATAGTCTGCATACGGAAGGCGATCCGCTTTCCGCAAAACCCCTGTCAGCGGGCTTTCTGCGGAATATACGATTTTTTTGCGGCACTATGCAAGAAAGCAATCCAAATAGCGCGGCGCAAATAGCGAATAAATTGCTGTTAATCAAGAAGCGGATTCCGTATTTTCGGTGTATGCAAGATTTCCGTAAAAGTATCCTGAATTTTCTCAAGAAGAATCCCGGTACGCGCATGAAGATCAAACAGCTTGCGAAGCATTTCAATATTCGCAGCGATATTTATCCCGAATTCCGCGATACGGTCAAGGCGCTGGAACGCGAGGGTCAGCTGTACCGCTTTCCGGGACACAGTTACGGCATGCCGGGCGGCGGCGAAAGCAATACCCTGCAGGGAATCCTGGATATGCATCCGCGCGGTTTTGCCTTTGTGCATACCGGCGACGGTCAGAAGATCTACATCGATGCCGAAAATCTGGGTTCCGCCGCGCACGGGGACCGTGTGGAGATCGCCCTGCAGCGCCGGCGTAAAAACGACCGTAATCGCGAAGGTTATGTCCTGCGCGTGCTGCAGCGCGAAAAATCCGTCTTTCTCTGCAAAGCCCAATACTACGGCGATTCGCTCATAGCCCGGGCGCTGGTTCACCACCTGCCTGCGGAGATCCTGATCGCCGACCGGGACGGCAAGGTTCCGCGGGACGGCGAGCATATCATGGTCGAGATCACGGAATGGAGCGTTAAGGGCCCGCACAAGGGGCGCATCCGCTCCATTGTGGGCAGTGAGGGTGTGCCGGAATTCGACGCTGTTCTGGTTGCTAACAAATACAGTCTTCCGGACAGCTTTTCACCGGAAACTCTTGAGCAGGTCGACGCACTGGATCCGGAGCTTCCCGACGATCCGCAGCGCCGGGACTTGCGGGAATTGGTCTGCCTGACCATCGATCCTGAAGACGCCCGCGATTTTGACGACGCCCTTTCCATCGGGCGCGACACGGAAGGGAATTATATCCTGGGCGTGCACATCGCGGATGTCAGCTACTACGTGCCCTTCAACTCGTCCCTGGACCGCGACGCCCTCAAACGCGGTACCTCGATATATTTCACCGATTTTGTCATTCATATGCTGCCGGAAAGGCTCAGCACAGATCTCTGCTCCCTCATACCCGATGCGGACCGCCCGGCCATGAGCATCCTGATGCGGATCGACAAGGACGGAAACACCCTGTCCTTCGAGATCACGCCTTCCCGGATTCGCAGCCGGCGGCGCTTCAGCTACGACGAGGTGCAGCAGGTCCTGGATGCAAAGGAAGGCCCGTTTTACGCCGAGCTTGCGCAACTGAGCCGTCTGGCCGGGATCCTGCAGAAAAAACGGCACAAAGAGGGGAGTATCGACTTCGACCTGCCCGAACCCGTTTATAAGCTGGATGAAAAGGGCGTACCCGAATCCATCCGGGTCAAGCCGCGTCTTTGGAGCCACCATATCGTCGAGGAATGCATGCTGCTGGCGAACAAGAACGTTGCGAACTATGCCCGTACCCGCGGCAGCAATGTGCCCTTTATCTACCGCATCCACGATATCCCCGAGGCGGAGGATATTTACGAATGGTTCGCCCTGATGGACGCCTTCGGCGTGCAGGTCTCCTTTTTCGGACTCCCCATTACCTCCGCCAAATTCCAGAAGGCGCTGGAGAAGGTCCTTCAGCAGAACAAGAGTTCCTACGTCATGCGAACGGCCCTGCGCACCATGACCAAGGCCAAGTACAGCGTGAAGCCGGTAGGGCATTTCGGCCTGGCTTTCGAAGACTACACGCATTTTACATCGCCCATCCGCCGCTATCCGGACCTGATGGTGCACCGCCTACTGAAATATTATATCCAAAACAAGCCCATGGATCCCGAAATAAAGAAACAACTGAACTCCATTGCCAAAAGCTGTTCCGAAGCGGAACTGCGCGCCCTGGAGGCCGAACGCGAGTACCACAAGATCAAGCAGATGCGCTACATCAGCGAGCATATCGGCTCCGAATTCGACGGCACCGTTTCCGGCGTGGCCGCCCACGGCTTCTGGGTCGAGCTCAACGACACCTTTGTAGAGGGCTTTGTCCACAAGGACAGCCTGCCCAACGATATCTGGGACTTTGACAAGCGGCATCATATGCTGAAGGGCTTCCGCACCAAACTGCAGTTCCAGATGGGCCACAGCATCCGTGTCCGGGTCATTAAAGCGGACATTAAAAACGCCCGCGCGGATTTTATTCCCGCCGATCCCGGAAACCTGCTTGCGAAGCAGGGCAGGGGATGAACAAGGTGAATGAGCGCAAGATGTCCGGAAAGGGATGACGGTTTTGAGTCAAATAATTTGACTCAATGTATCCCTTCCGCAAAAAACGGGAACGCTAAGGCGTCCGGATCTGCAACCTTCAAATATTATTCGTGTAAATTCGTGAAATGCGTGGACATCTTCTTCGGGCAATCCCGTCCCACGGGAATCCCTACGGGATTAATCCTGTCTAAAAGAACGTTGAGTTGTCAAGTCGTTTAGTCGTCGAGAACAAAAAAACTTAACATATTCAAACAATATCCGGTATGTTTTATCAATGAAAGCTATCCCGTATATCCTGTCCCAAAGGGATCCCTTCGGGATGATCCTGTCTAATAACTATCCCGGAAATCCCGTTAATCCTGTCTGAAGACAATCCTGTATATCCCGGGATCCTGTCTGAAAACCATCCCGTATATCCCGGGATCCTGTCTAAACTATCCGGGTGATCCAGTCCAAAGAAGATCAACGGGGATGTCCCCGCAATTATATTTTATCCCGCCGGTAAATTATTTCACCAGTTCGAAATCGATAAAATCCGCATGATGAAAAATAATGGATTCCGGTGAGCGTTTTTCGCCGTCGCCTTCCTTGGAATGCGTGGCGATGATATGCATCACTTCCTCGGGCAGGCCGTGTTTGAAGGCCAGTCCCACGCCGCTGAAGGGATGCCGCAGATAGCGGCCGAAGCTCGATTTTACCGAACGGCCGTCCACGATCTCGTATTCCAGCAGTTTTCCCGCATCCGCCAGCAATGCGCCGGCGATCAGGTGATCGCGGTTGACCTTGGTCCGGCGTTCGCCGTGCAGTTCCTCCTGTACCTCATCCACGGCCATGCACATGCGGCAGACCGCCCGGACGTGGTCGATAAAGGAGATCGTCACATTCGGCGCCAGCAGAGTAAAGGGGATGGCCAGCAGGAGTTCTTCGGTCCAGCCGCGGAAGTCTGCCGCCTCTTCCCAGACGGCAACGACCTTTTTCTGCAGATCCGTATCGCCGATGGCCTTGATCTCGGGGAGTATCTTTAGTACGTTCATAGTGCTTCCTTGCTTTTCTTGTGCCGGAAATTTAGGACAAATTCCGGCATCCTGCAACGGCAATCCGTCCGCGCGGCGGATTTCCGCTGGATTTTTTAGAGAAAATATCGTAAATAATGCCTAAAGCATAAGGAGTCACGATGAAGGCGGTCAAAGCGATACTCTTCCTGTTCCTTGCGGCTGCGCTTACGGCTATCGAGCCGGACCCGCGGGCGCTGGAATTGTTTGCGGAAAAGGAATTTATCAATGAGAACGGAGATACATTGTTGTACAGGCTGCTGCAGCCGGAAAAGGTGAAAGCGGGACACCGTTATCCGCTGGTCCTCTTTTTGCACGGCTCCGGCGAACGCGGCAGGGACAACGCACGCCAGCTGATCTGGGGCGCGGGGACTTTTATCGACAAGAAAAACAGACGGTGTTATCCCGCCTATGTTGTCGCTCCGCAGTGTCCCGAAGGCGAACGCTGGGTAGAAGTGCACTGGGCGCTGGAGCGTCACGAAATGCCGGAACAGCCTTCCCGGAACATGCGGCTGGTCATGGAACTGCTGGAGGAACTGCAGCGTGACCTTCCCGTCGATGCGCGGCGCCTGTATGTGACCGGACTTTCCATGGGCGGCTACGGCACCTGGGACCTGATATCAAGAATGCCGGACAGTTTTGCCGCAGCGGTCCCGGTTTGCGGCGGCGGGGATGAAAAACAGGCGGAAAAGCTGAGAGATATTCCCGTCTGGGTCTTCCACGGCGCGGACGATACCACCGTGCCGCCCGAACGTTCCCGCAATATGGTCAATGCCATTAACAATGCCGGCGGCACAAAGATCCGCTATACCGAATATCCCGGCGTGGGCCACGGCTCCTGGAAACCCGCCTATGCGGACCCGGAACTCCTGCGCTGGATGTTCCGGCAGAAAAGAAAATAGTATTGAGTTATGGGTTATGAATTATTTTGATCCTGATCAAATAGTAAGCCGGTCATCCTGAACGGATTTTCACGGCTTTGCTCCGATCCTTCGGAGCGTCATCCTGCCTGTCATCCCCAGCCCATACCGATCGGAGGCCGGGATGACAGTCAGCACCGGCCCGCTCCTCTCTGATCGTCATCCTGACCCCCGATACATCGGGGTGGAAGGATCCCCGCTATTGCACCGGGATATATAA
>JAQULT010000038.1:0-3040 GCA_028718545.1 Fidelibacterota bacterium
TGCTATTATGATCGGTATCGGATTGGGAATTGTCGGCACCTCGCTGCGGGTCATTCTTGGAATTGAAAAATCGTTTATGGGAGGAGACTAATATGGGTAAGTTTATGAATTTTCTGGAAAAACTGGACAGTCTCGACCGCCGGATCATTTTTCTGATCATCGGCCTTGTGGTACTTATCCCGCTGCTGATCCCGCTCGGTTTGCCAATTGAAACGACCAATCTGACGGAAGACGCCTTCTATGCCGTCGACGCATTGCCGGCCAACGCAAAGGTTCTGCTTTCCTTCGAATACGGTCCCTCTTCAAAACCCGAGATCCATCCCATGGCCGTCAGTGTACTGCGCCACCTTTTTTCAAAAGGCAATAAGGTCGTTATCATGTGCCTTTGGCCGGACGGGCTCTTCATGGCAAATGAGGCTCTGGAACTGGTTGCGCATCAGGAATTCAATCTCGAATACGGGGTTGATTACGTAAATCTGGGCTACCGGCCCGGCAATGAAGCCGTGATCAAAGGGATCACTAAGAGCTTTGAAGCCAATTTCTCCGTAGACTCCCGCGGAATCCCGATTTCGCAGATCCCCATCATGCACGATGTTCAGACCGCCCGGGACATGGATTTTATCTTCAGTTTCTCCGCCGGTTATCCCGGTGCGATCGAATGGGTGCTTTACGCCGGTGACCCTCTGCAGGTACCTGTTTCCAGCGGAAATTCTTCCATTCAGGTGAATCAGCTGCTGCCCTACGTTAAATCCGGACAAATGAAAGGCGTGATCGCCGGAATGCCCGGTGCGGCGGAATATGAAACCTTGCTGATCCAAAAAGTGGAAGGCCGGGAAGGTCTCCTGATCAATAAGGCAAATGCGCTGCTGCCGGATTTCAAAGAAAAACGCGATGCCACCAAATTTATGGATGCACAATCCATTGCTCACCTGGTCATCGTGCTCTTTATTATCCTCGGCAATGTTTCCTACTTTGTCAAACGTAAAAAACAACAGAAGTATTAGGAGGTAACCAATGTATATCGGAGTTTTAGGCGCATGGGTCGCCGTTTTCCTCACACTGTCCATCCTGAGTTATCTCTATAAGGATAATGTATTCTACAAACTGGCCGAACATATTTTTGTGGGTGTTTCGGCAGCGCACTGGGCAACCATCGCTTTCTGGAACCAAGTTCAGCCGAATCTCTTCGGCCGGCTATGGCCGCAGGCAGAAGTCGCCGCGCTGGAAGGATTCAACAAGTTCTGGTACGGCATTTATCACGTCTTGCATGTGCTGTTCAAAAAGGTCTTTCCGGAAGATGTCATCAACGGCACGCTTTACCGCGGTATCGGCGACCAGCCGCAGAATCTCTCATACCTGATCGCTTTTGTCCTGGGTCTCTTCATGCTGTTCCGCCTTATCCCCAAGATCGGCTGGCTCAGCCGCTGGGCTCTGGCTTACGTGATCGGTATGGCCGCAGGGCTGCGCCTTTACGGCTATATGAGTTCCGATGTGATCGGGCAGATCCATGCCACCATGCTGCCGCTGTGGACCGGCAATCTGGGTGACAGCATCAACAATATCATCTTGATCGTCGGTGTACTCACCGGATTGTTCTACTTCTTTTTCTCGGTCGAGCATAAAGGTGCGCTGAAAGTCGTATCCCGCATCGGTATCTACTTCCTGATGGTATATTTCGGCGCCTCTTTCGGCTTTGCCGTCATGGGGCGTATCTCTCTGCTTATCGGCCGTTTCAATGACCTGATCGAATACTCCGGCAAACAATATGGATTTGCCACACCCATTCTCTTGGTAGTAATGGTCGTAGTGCTGATCCTGGCCGGCCGTAAAGAAAAACAGGCAGATAAGGCCGAAGTTTAATTAGCGATAAATCGATGATAAAAACGCCCCGTTTTCGGGGTGTTTTTGTCTTAGGTGATAAAATTATTTTTTATTCTACCGTATTACATGTAAATTTTCAAGTCCGGAGTTCAAAATGAAATATCAAAGTTTCACTGTACAAAGCAGTAAACGCTGCGAATTTATCAAAATCGGCGCAATCGTGGAAAAACATTTGCAGCTGTCCCCTTATTCATCGGGGATAATCTGCCTTTTCACACCCCATACCACTGCGGCACTGACCATTAATGAGAATGCTGATCCGGATGTACTGCGGGATCTTGACTATAAGATCAATGCTCTTATCCCCCGGCAGGATGAGCATTACCGGCATTGCGAAGGCAACAGCGACAGTCATTTGAAATCCTCCCTTTTTTCTCCTTCATTGACTCTTATCTTTGAAAATAGAAAATGCCTGCTCGGGACCTGGCAGGAAATTTATTTTTGTGAATTCGACGGACCGCGAACCCGCAAAGTCCATATCAAGATCATCGGAGATCCCGAAACGGAAGAGAAGCGAAAATGAAGATAAGAAAATTAATCGCATGTGTGCTTTTTATCTTCTTTGCACTGCTGCCGGCGCAGGAACTGAAGAAAACGCGTTTCTATACCGAATTTGATCTTTATACCGGATTGAAAGCAGGCATTTGCCATTGCTTTACTGAACGTATCGCTCTGTATTCCAGTATGGGAATTGCCCTCGCCTCGCCGACACAGGTTTCTTATAATATATTTGCCGCTTATTCTCTGCTGGATACGCAAAGAAAATTCGGTCTGGACCTGAACGCAGGATTGATCCACGGCGTTTTTGATATCATCGGACCGGCACTGTTTCCCGAAGATCCCTATTACGATTATTACTTTTTTGCCAATCCCGGCTTGGCACTGCACGCTTCCTGCAAACTTGGACAAAAACTCCGTATGGGTCTGCGCCTTGGCAGCGAGATCATGATCGGTTACGAACAAGATGAGGGAACATGGAAGATCCATCCCCGGCTCGAGCCTAATGCGGCGCTGACCTTGCTGTTTTAATTGCTTATATTAACTTGAGTCAAGTTTACTAAACCTAAACAATGCGCAATCGAATCTATCTTGAGGTATAATAATAGTTTATAAAATTATATTCCGGTTCGCTATGCCTGTATTTTCATCAAATTCGGGT
>JAQULT010000038.1:3140-17557 GCA_028718545.1 Fidelibacterota bacterium
ACATACCAGCGGTAGTAAGCGTTTTCCTTAAGGTTTTCCGTCATGGTGTAGGCGGTGGCGTTGCCCGTATAGACACAGAACATGCTGTCGGGGTGCGTTCCCAGGATCAGACGGTAATAGAGGCTATCCCGCAGATCGGGATCCTCCGCGGAATCCCAGGAGAATGAAGGCCTTAAAGTATCCCGGATGGAACCGGAAGGGGGATCCAGTAATGCAAAGCTATGGGGTGGACTATTGATGCTATTGACCTCAAAGCGCCAGAATGTCGATCGCAGGGTATCATTCGCGGCCGTAACCGCCCGTACATGCCAGTAAGCGGTTTTATCTTCCGCCAGCGCATTTGTAAGACGGTAAAAATTCGTATCGCAAACAATAGGAAGCATACTGCCGAAATCCAGGGTTTCGCCAACATAAAGCAGATAGCGCTCTGCAGACGGAACCTCCTCCCAGATCAACCTGGGCTTTTGCGTCCGGACCAGTTCCATGCTGTCGGGACTGACCAGGGAAAAGTCACCTTTGATATTGGATATAATCCAAATATAATTTTCTTTGGATATTTGGACCGCTGCATCTTTTGCTTCAATGTTCAAGGTCACATGATAGGTGCCTTCAGAAGTATAGGCATGGCTGACGCTTTCTCCGCTCCCGCTTTGACCGTCGCCAAAATCCCAGAGATAGCGGTACTCGCCTTCCGGCAAGGGTGTTATTGCGGTAAAGGTAATACCGTAATCCGGTACCCCGACCGTATAATCGGCCAAGAAATCCATTACACCGGTGTCTGCCGATTCCCATTTCATGGCATCGAAAGCCAGGATCTGATCGGCAAGGGCGCTGCTGTCGCCCAGATAGACATGATCGCTGCCGTCGTTCGAGAATAAATATTTACCTAAGGAGACCCAATCGTTGTCAATGCTGTTCTGATCCACTGTTTGCATGGTTTCTCCTGCGGCATGCCGGACCCGGTAGGAAGCGGATACCGCGCTTGCATTGGACGGAACGTAGGCAAAGATCTCATAATAGCCGCTTTTATCCAGTTGCGGTGTCCAGCTTACATAGCAAATATCTTTTTCACCGCTTTCCGTATAGGTCCACCAGTGATGCCCGCCGTGTCCGCTGTTCTCACTGTGATAATAGCGCATGGGAACGGTATTGCCCTCGGCCCGGATGTAAAAACCGCTGGTAAAATGTTTATCTTCGACCAGGGAATCCGCTGCTGCGGGTGGCGTGAATTGGGTGGCGATACACCAGGGCATGCTGCTGTAGCTGCTGTTGGCATAGTTCAGGCTGACATGACCGTGGTTGTAGCCCGGCCAGTCGTAATAGACACCGGCTCCGTAATAATTCGGCCAGCTGGCTCTGTTGCGGTCTCCGTAGGGATCGTTAACGATAACGCTGCGCTGTTCCGAGGCGCTGCGGCCGATAGCCGCCACCAGATGTCCCGAACTGGAAAGATAATTGCAGATGGAAAAGGGTACGCGTTTATCGATCTCGGCCGCGACCGTAGACCAGGAGGTGTTCCAGGTCTGATTTCCGCTGATTCCGTGCAAACCGTAATAATTGTTCATTCTGGAATTCGGACTGCCGCCGGTCCACATATAGCCGTAACCGCCGTAATTCGTATAGCAGACTGTCTGGGCCGTATTGCAATCCTGCCGGCTCTGATTGAAATAGGTACCGTTATAATAATAGCGCTCATGCACATAGGCACCGTAATCGCTCATATAGTTGAATCCGGACATGAATGGCCATTTTGGCAGAATCCCGTAATAGGCCATCACCATAGCGGCTGTGGTAGGGGCACAACTGCTGTAACCCCGGGGACCGGGAGTATCGTATACCTGATGAATGTAAGGAACATCCAGGATAAGATCTTCCGCCGGCACCTGTTTTTCAAAGGATACCGGCTCCGTCGGAAAGTGATCCGGAAGCTCCCGCTGAAGCGCTTGCTTTTTAAGTGATGGGTTTTCCATGCGGACAAGCGTTGCATGATCCCGCAGGTATGCCGGACTGCCGTCCTGCATAAACCAGGGATTATCTTCAAATACATCCGGGGTCCGGGTTTCCGCAAGCAGTTCTCCGTTCACATTGGCAAAAACGATATCGGTGTTGACAATGCTTCCGGCATCGTCAAGTTCAATACGGGTATAGAGATAGCTGTCCCCGTACTCCGACCAGCGCAGATCCGCCGCACGGCCGATTTCCCGGCTTCTGCGGTTTTCGGTATCGTAGATGAACAGAATACCGTCCAGCCGGTTGTAGGCAATATAACGGCTGTCTGCTGACCAGGAAGGCAGTACTTTACCGTAATTGCCCCGGGTAATGGCTTCTCTGCTTTCGCTTTCCAGATCGAGTATCCACAGTTGATCCTGCCAGTCGTTATAAACCACTTTTTTTCCGTCGGGAGAAAGCGGTACCAGAGCGGCATAAGTACCAAGATCGTAAGAACGTACAGATGCACCGCTCATAACATACAGGGTATTTGCAATGGTGTAGGCAATATCGCCCCCGGAGGAAAAAGAGACCTGACCGGCAAGCGCGACGGGTTCATGCAATAATCGTGTCTTGGCGCTTTCCCTATCATACAGTGCCGGCGCTTCCAATCCGCCGGGCTGTTCGCGCCATTTAAAACCGATGTACCGCTGATCCTGCGAAACGGTATAATAATATCCCACGCCCGGTCCTTCCAGGAGAACCCGGGCACTGTCTTCAAAGGCATAGATACACGAGCGTAAAAGATCCGTATACAGGTATCCGTCTTTATAGCTGTGTACGGAATAAGCTCCCCATAGCGGAAAACTCATTGTCAGGAATAGCAGCAGTTTTGAATAGCGGTAAATTTTTGTCATGAATACTCCGATTCATCGTTTTAATCCGTCGTGGAAAATAATACATGAACTTTGCATTGTAAAGCCTTGAATTCTTAATTTCAAATTAATACATTCAGAAAAACCGGGGAAAGGTATGAAAAAAATCTGTTTTCTTTGTCTTGTGATCCTCTCTTTCTTAAGTGCGCAAACCTTTACGCCGAATATTACGATCGAAGGACAGAATCTCAACGCTCAGGAAGTGCGCATCATCGGAGAACTGAAGAATACGATCGAACGCTATATCTATTCCAACAGCTTCAGCAATGAGAATTATGATTTTATCGTTCCTTACCGCATTACCATGAACGTGACCCAGATATCCCCGAGCGGTTCAAAGATCGTCTTTTCGGTCAATGCCTTTTTCTCCAATGAATACGACCAGCGTTATATTGACAATTCCTGGACCTTTGAGTTTGCCGAAGGGGAAGCACTGTACCGGGAAATGATGTACCATCCGCTGCGCGATATTATCGATTATTACGGATATCTGATCATGGCCACGGAAATGGACGGCATCGAGGACCTGGGCGGCAACTCCCTGTTTGGGCTGGCCACGGAGATCTATTCCCGGGGTAACAGTTCCCAGTGGTCAAAAGGCTGGAACACCCGGAAAGAGGATCTTGACAAACTGACCGGGGATTTCCGGCTGCGAAGAGCACGTTTTCTTTATAATCAAGCCTTTTGGGCCATTGATGACGGGAACGGAACCGAAGCCTGGTATTACCTTGAGGAAGCTCTGAAATACCTGCTGGAATCCAGGAAACTCGATCAACAAAACAAATTCCTGAATTTCTTCATCGAACAGCATTATAAAGACAGCGATTATTTTACCCGGATTTTTCAGGATACCGGTCTGATCCCCTTTTACCGGGCTCTGGCACCCCAGCACGAATCCTTTTTTGATGAAGTGGAAATGAACTATAACGAATAAATCCTTCCCCTTCGTACAGAATAATTACATTTATAGTATTTTCGATTGATTTCAGATTTCGCGGAATTCCCGGATCTGCCTGATTTTTCATGCAAGAATAATTTACAGAGAATGATTAAGGGAATTCAGACCTTCAGAATTTCGGCGAAAGGGATGCTGCCCTCTCTCAGCAGGCTTATTCGACCGGCATCGTCAATACGGATCACCGTACTGCCCGCGGGATGCGGGCGCCGGTCCAGTTCCGCATCGGCGATCATCAATTCGACCCGGGAGGAAAACTGCATTTCGATATCCCGGATACGGTTCAGGGCTTTCTGTCCCGATATGTTCACGCTGGTACTGAGAACGGGACGCGGGTAGTTTGCCGTTAATTCCCTGCAAAACGGATGACCGGAAATACGGAAACCCAAGTAATTACCTTCACTGTAAAGAACATCCGGAACCTTGCCGCGTATAGCGGGAAGGACCAGTGTCAGCGCTCCCGGTAAGAATAATTTTGCAAGCCTTGCAGTAAGATTGCTGACACGGGCATATTTCTTCAGCATGGCAAGATCATGGACCAGGAGGCTGAACGGCGTTTGTGCGGGACGTTTTTTGAGTTCTTCGACATTGCGTATACCCGTTAGGGATGCGGCATCGGCACCGAATCCGTACAAGGTATCCGTGGGATATACAAAGACCTGCCCTAGCTGCAACGCTGCAATAGCCCGGGGAACTGCTTCGGGATGCCGGTAATCCAGGATCATGTCTTTAATACCTCATGATAAAGCTGACCGCAGGCCGCATTAATTCCACGGCCGCCGCTCAAACGTAAAGTAACCGGAAAGACCGCATTCTCAAGATCCCCGATAAAGCGTTCGATATCCTTTTCGTCCGGCCGTTGGAAAGAAGCTCCGGTTTCATTAAAGGGAATGACATTGAGTTTGCAGGGAATATGCCGCAGCAGCCGTTTCAGTTCTGCGGCATCCTGTTCACTGTCATTAACATCCCTGATCAGTACATATTCAAAGGTTATGCGCCGCCTCGTGGTATCGCTGTAGTATTTTGCCGCATCCAGCAGCTGTTCCAGCGGATAGCGGTGGTTGACAGGCATCAGTTTGTCACGAACGCGGTTTGTAGAGGCGTTGAGGGAAATCGCAAGTTTGAACTGGTACGGAAGGTGGGCGAATTCCCGTATCTTCGGTACAATACCGGATGTGGAGAGGGTAATATGACGGGCAGCGATCTGCGGTCCTTTTTCATGATTCAGAACAATTGCGGCACGAATGCTTTGTTCAAAGTTATTGAACGGCTCCCCCATTCCCATGAATACCACATTGCTGATCTTTTCGTTGCTTGCTTTTTTTACCTGGATAAATTGCTCAATGATCTCGGCGGCACTCAGATTGCGGATAAACCCCATATCGGCGGTACGGCAGAAGCTGCAGTTCATGGCACAGCCGATCTGAGAACTGACACAAAGCGTGACGCGTTTGCCCGAGCGGATCAGCACCGATTCCAGGGCATTGCCGTCCAGGCACTGAAAAAGGAACTTCTCCGTTCCGCTTCCTCCGCTGTTTTTATGACGTAATAGTTCAAGAAGCCGCAGAGGACCGTATCCGGCAATGCGGCTGCGGATCTCTTTTTTAATATTGTGCATTTCCGCCGGATCTTCAAGGAAATGCCGGAAAAGCCATTCAAAAAGCTGACGTCCCGTATAAGGTGCAAAACCTTCATCAACGGCCCATTGCTGCATTTCTTCGTAACTTAGATTTTTCAGACTCCGGATCATGGAATAATTTTTCAATAAATTTCCGAACTAACAAGATAAATCCTTACAAAGCGGCGTATTCCTGAATTTTTATCCTTAATTCTTGCATTTTCAGGAATAAACGGGTAATTTTATCCATGTTTAGCCGTCAGGAGTCTTTATGAACACATCCGAACTGATAGATTATATGTCTGAAAAATCTGAGCTTCCCAAAAGCGAGTGCCGGGAACTGTTTGATACCCTGACTTCGATTATGCAATCCTATTTTGATAACGAGACCGGAGTATTGGTCCCGGATTTCGGTACTTTTACCGTTAAAGAGAAAAAAAGCCGGCAATCCTTCAATCCCGCAAGCGGTGAGCATGTTCTTTTGCCCCGTAAACTTGTTCTCGGCTTTACCCCCGCATCACAGCTAAAAGAGGATCTTAAATAAGGATACTCATTATGGCCTCCAATAAAATTACATTTCAGGAACTGCTGGACGAATTTTCCGCAGTTACCGGTCGCACAAAGGTCTTTTCACGAAAATTCATCAAAGATGTATTTGTCACCATTCAGGAAGGTTTGCGAAAAGACGAGAATGTCAATATTAAGGGTTTGGGGATATTTAAGCTCCAGGAAGTTAAAGAACGCGAAACCCTGAATCCCCGCACCGGGATAACCAGTACCATTCCCGCACATAAACGCATCGTATTCCGCCCGGAAAAGAACCTGCGCGAACGGGTCAATTCCAAGTACGAAAAGCTGAAACCCAAACCGATCAAGAAAAAAGCAGCGAAGAAAATACCGCCCGAATCACTTCCCGAGGAAAAAGCGGAAGTAAAGAAAACCCCAAAGGAACCCGTACTGCTCATCCAGGACAGCGCCCTGAAAGAAAGCGCCCCTGCTTCCAAAATCCCTGCACCTCCCCCGATCAACGAAAAAAAGAAAATGCCGACCTTTATTATTGAGGAAAAGAAGAAAAAATCCGCGTGGCGCTGGATCCTCCCGCTGATCCTTATTATTCTGATCTTTATTATCCTCTATATCGTTCCCACCAAATACGATTCCATTGAAAAGATCCAGATACGGAAAAATTCGCTGTTTACCAAAACTCCCGCAGAGCAGGCTCAAAGCCCCGCACCGCTTCCCGAAGAAGTTTTCATGGAAGCTCCCAAACCGCAATCTTTGGAGATCAAAACGACACCCGTAAAAGAGGAAGCTCCCGTTAATACAACCCGAAATGAAGAAAATACTTTTATTCACATCATCAAGAACGGCAATACCCTCTGGGGCATTTCAAAGCAATACTATTCGCGGGCAACCTTATGGCCGAATATCTACCGCAAGAATGTGGAAACCGTGCGCACACCGGATCTGCTGATCGTGGGAAGGGAGCTGATCATACCGGAGCTGGAAGGAAAGGCCTATCAGCTGACCAAGACGGATTCCGCGCGTATAGCGCAGGGATATTACCTGGCTTACCGCGCCTATAAAAAATACGACGAAGAAAAAGCCGAGGCATATCTGAGGGTGGCCCGGCAATTCAGCACTATCGTCGAATAACTCCAATATTATCAAAGAAAAATTCAAAATTCATCTTGTGATGAGTTGATGATTGTCCTTATATTAGCCTGCTTTTCTTTCAACTCGGGATGTAGCGCAGCCCGGTTAGCGCGCTTCGTTCGGGACGAAGAGGCCGGAGGTTCAAATCCTCTCATCCCGACAAAACCTGCGAATGCAGGTTTTTGTCTTATCGTAGAATTTTCTTGAAAAGAAGATTTATTTATATTTTGAAAGCATCCGCTTTTTCATTATAATTTTGCTGGAATTTTATTGGCCGACGCATTCAAATTGGAGGTTATACATGCCGTTCAAATACCATAAATATCTCTGGATCTTCATTCTGTTGTTTATGCTCTCTGCCTGCGGACAACCCCGGGCGAAATATATCTTTTTATTTATCGGTGACGGAATGGGAACCATCCAAATGAATGCTGCCGAGCGCTATCTTGCGGCAATGGAAGGCAAATGCGGGATCGTTCCGCTGGCCATGAATCAGGCGCCCGTCCATGGTATGATAACCACCTATTCTGCTAACCGCTATATCACCGATTCTGCCGCCGGCATTACCGCGATCCTCTGCGGACAAAAGACCACGAACGGCACGCTCAATATGGATGCGGAACACCGTTATCCCTTAAAAACCGTATCGGAAGCAGCCAGGGAACGCGGGATGAAAATCGGCATTATAAGTACGGTAGGCATTGATCATGCAACGCCTGCAGGTATGTATGCCCATCAGCCAAAACGCAGTAATTATGCCGATATTGCACTTCAACTCGCTTATTCGGGTTTTGATTATTTTGCCGGCGCCGATTTCCAGGCAACGGGAAACGAAAGGGACAGTATTATCAGCCTTGTCAAACGTAACGGATTGATCTACGTAAATAATGCCACAGCATTCCATTATCTGGAACCGGGTGCGGGCAGGGTGCTGTTCGTTCATCCTGACAGTAATCATGAGAAAGCCCTGCCTTACAGTATGGACAGAGACGCGCATAGCATTACTTTGAGTCAAATGCTGGAAAAAGCGCTCCTGATGCTGGAGGGCCCGGAAGGATTCTTCATTCTGATCGAAGGTGGAAAAATCGATTGGGCCTGCCATGGAAATGACGCCGCGGCAAGCATTCACGAGACCCTTGCTCTGGATGAAGCGGTAAAGACCGCTCTGGCTTTTTACGAAAAGAATCCCAAGAATACTCTGATCCTGATCACTGCAGATCATGAGACCGGCGGTATGAGCATGGGCACAAATTACGGAGACAATCTTGTTGATCTCAGCAAACTGCAATGGCAAAAGGCTTCTTTTACCGAGCTGATCCGGGAGTACCGGGATATCCGCGAATACAACATTGAAAAAAACGGCAGAGATTCTCTGATGAAAAATCCGGACTGGGCTTTTGAATTCGCCCGCGAATATACCGGTCTTGGTGACCCGGATAAAGGTCTTGCCATTAATGAATACGAGAAAAAGCATCTTCTTGAGGCTTATGAACAATCCTTTAAGGAACGCAACTGGAGCGATCCTTACGAGTATATTCTTTACGGCGGATATGATCCTTTTATGATGGCGGTCAGCCGGACCTTGTCCCGCAAGGCCGGTATTGGATGGACAACCTATTCGCATACCGGTGCACCGGTCCCGGTCCGGGTTTTTGGCACGGGTTCCGAATTGTTCGGGACTTTTTATGACAATACGGGTATTGCGGAACGTCTACTGAAGATCCTGCGCTAAAAACTCAACTCCTGCCGGAACTTTCTAATTTGATCTCAACCGAGAATTCGCGTCCGTCGCGATGGATCAGCAGTCTTACGCTATCTCCGACCTTTAAATATGCGGTATTGATAATATCGATCACGTCCTGATTGCGCCGGATCTCCTGATCATTGACCGAAAGAATGATATCGCCGACCTTAAGTCCCGCCTTATCGCCGGCTTTTCCGGTCTGTACGTCGATCAGGATCACTCCGTGGTCCGTATCCAGATTGTAATATTTGATGATGGATTGTGTCAGCGGCTGACCGGAGATGCCCAGGTTCCAGTTACGCTCGATCTTTCCTTCGCTCTTCAACTCCTGAACGATTCCCTTTACCCGGTTGATCGGAATGGCGAATCCTATTCCGACGGATCCGCCGCCGCTATTGTTGTTCCCCGAAAAGATAAAGGTATTTATCCCGATCAGTTCTCCGTTCATGTTAACCAGCGCTCCCCCGCTGTTGCCGCTGTTGATGCTGGCATCGGTCTGGATCATATCCTGGTATATGTATCCCTGTTCCGTCTCTCCGAAATTCATATGCAGACTGCTGATAATACCAAGCGTGACAATAGGCTGATTACTCAGATTAAAAAGTCCGAATGGATTTCCCAGGGCAAGCGCCCATTCCCCGAGCAGAATATCATCGCTGTCCCCCATCCGGATACAAGGGATATTTTCGGCATCGATCTTCAGCAGAGCGATATCCGTCAAAGGGTCCGAACCGACCAGTTCAGCCTGGTAACGTTTGCCCCCGGGGAGGGTCACATAGATCTCAAGCGCATTATCGCCAAGCACATGACTATTGGTCACGATATAGCCGTCCGGAGAAATGATCACACCGCTTCCCAGACTCTGGATCTTGCGCCGGTAAATGCTGTTCGGAAAAAATTGCCGAAAAAAAGGATCATTGAAAAAGGGGTTCGCGGAATATTGCTGAATTTGGGTAACATGAATTCCGATAATCGCAGGCGAAACCTTCCGGATGGTGCGTGTAATTGACGTTTCACGTTGAGGGATAATGCTGTCTGCCGGCAGGGTCCCGGGAACGCGGATCTCTGAAAGCTTTTCTTCGAACAGAAGATGCCGCCGGGTATCCAGGTAAAGCTGAAAGGACAGAATGAGCAGGATCACACTGACAATCAAAGCAAGAATACTGAAAAAACCTTTTTTCATACTGACTCCTTTTCCCATTCCAACGGCGGATCATAGGCAACATACATCAAATACAAACCCTGCGGCGGCGCGCTGACGGCTCCCGCAAGTCGGTCCTTCGCCTCCAGGATGCGCTGAAAGTCCCGGCTCCCGGTATTTCCTCTGGCCGCCTCTACCATCGTTCCGACCAGCGAGCGGACCATGCTGTGCAGGAAACGATTTCCGTGAATATCATAGATCAGCTGGCCGTCGTTTCGCTGCCACAGCGAATGGTGAATCATGCATCTTTTATGTTCAACTTCCGCCTGGGCGGAGCAGAAGGACGTGAAATCGTGCTCTCCCGGCAATAAAGCGGCACAGGCCTGCAGCGTGGCAAAATCCAGCGGCCGGAAAAGCTGCCAGACACGCTCGCGGTCCAGTGCGCTTTCCTCAAGGCGTATCAGATAACGGTAGCGGCGTTCCTTTGCGGAATAACGGGCATGAAAATCCTGCTCGCGATAACAGAAGTCCCGGATTCGGATATCCGGCGGCAGCAAGGAATTTAAGGCGGCTTTCGGATTGAATTTCTGAAGTTCAGCGGGAGGATCAAAATGCGCAACCTGATAGCGCGCGTGCACGCCGGCATCCGTGCGTCCGCTGGGAATGGCACGGACCGGAGTCCGGTAGATCGCTTTCAGCGCTTTTTCCAGTTCACCCTGGATAGTGGGCAAATCCGGCTGCAGCTGAAAACCGGCATATGCACTGCCGTCATATTCCATCAACAGGACAATGCGTTTCATAGGATTTCTTTATTGTATCCGCGGCTGGTCATGGCAATGGATAAATGCTCGGCACGCTCCAGCGACGCAATGATCGTAGGAAATACAAGATCAATATAGTATTTCACCCGTGCAGGCAGGCGCCGCGGACGGGCGATTCCCATTATGCGGTGTACCTGCTGTAAGGAACGGAATTCTTCCCGGATCAACAGGCTGTAGCGCATTGCCAAAAGCAGCGGCTGAGCCAGAAATGAGGGACCCTGCTTTTCCAGAAAGATGCTGATCCTGCGGAAAGACAGCGCCGTTCCGTTTTTTAGAACATAGCTCATCAAGAGGAGTATATTGATATTGCGAATCGTAAAAAACAACGCGGGTATCCAGAGAGCTTTGCTTCCAAAGGCCCGCCAGTAGCCGCTTCCCTCAAAGCGTAAAAAAAGGTGCACCAGAAGGGTGATCAGGATCAGAAGCCAGAAGCGGGAAAAGAAGCGAAGAATATCCCCGCGCCGGGAGCTAATCAGTGTAAAAAGAAGCAGCAGGAAAAGCAGCAGGGTCTGTGCCGGCAGGGAATTCAGGACAAAGATCAGGATCAGGCCCGGAAGGACAAGGAAATACGCATATTGTCGCTGGGATGTTTTCATTAGAAATTCAGCCCGAACTGCAGAACTCCGCCGCCGGCTACGGGAAGTGCAAAAGCCGAGACTTGCAGATCTTTCTGCTTTAAATAGCGCACGTTGATCATGCTGGCAATACGGTTAACGATCAATCCGGTGATCATGAACTCCGAACTGAGCAGGGTCAGTTCTTTTTTTCGGTACAAACTGCGGTATATCTCTCTGGCACTCTCCGAATCCCATTCCCAACGGTAATCCTCGGTCCAGATCTTCTCCGGTGTACGGTTTTCGAGCATGCGCTCACGGTGCCGCAGATAGCTGCTGTAATTTCCCAGATCCGCCCAGTATTGGTTGCTTTGGGGATAAATACCTATTCCCGCGTGCAGAGTGGAAAAAGTCTGAATATCGTTATTCTGGGTATGCGCCGAGTAACGTAAGGCAGCAAAGCCGATCCAAAGCGCAGCCTCGCTGCTCCAAAAAATATAGGCGGATTCGGAACGGTAGGAATATTCTCCCCAACCCGGAAGTACCAGACTTTTCAGCACCGGGAAAGCGGTTCCCCCTCTTGCCGGAAACAACGCCAGAAGCAGCAGCAGTCCAATTATCGTTCGTTTCTTCATTGTGATCCTTTTCAGCTTGATCGCAGCAAAAATAATATCGCCGTTATCGCGTTTAAAATCAATAAGCAAATTGAAAAATTCAGCAACGACCTTCTTACGTTACGGACATCGGCAGGTTCCGTCATAAATGCATCCAGAACAAAAGGCAGCTCCTCCGCTTCCCGCAGCTGAATTTCGCAACGGATCGAGTCGCCGTCACGGTAAAACAGCAATTCTCCGCGATAGCGGGCATTCAGCGAATCGCTGCTCAGAAGCAGTTCATGCTTCGCAAGTGTTTTCTCTATTTGCGGCAAATACGGTGTCTGCGGCTGAAAATAAACATCCTGCGTAAATTCCTCCGCAAAAGCAGAAAAAAAAACGATCAGTAAACTGATTGCGATCAGGCCTTTCTTTGTTTTATCCATAAAAGCAGAAGTACGACGGGAAAGGCCAGAATACATGCCAATACGGAAAAGGCATTTCCCAGGATTAAATATGGGGACCGGTACTGTACTGCCGGCAGTTCTTCATCCAGTATACCGCGCTCATACAGCGGCAGGCTTTTCAGTACCCGCCCCTTTTCGTCAATGAACATGGAAATCCCCGCATTCGCCGAACGTATCAGTGGCCTGCGGCATTCCACCGAACGTAACAATGCCATCGCGGCATGCTGGTGCGGGCCAAGTGAACGTCCAAACCATATATCGTTGGTAATCAATATAATATACTTGCTTCCCTGAATCGTGAAACGCCGGGCGGTATGCGGAAAAACCGAATCGTAACAGATCATGGGTGTAAAGGGGATACTGTCCCTGCCCATAAAAAGCACCTTCCGGTAATCACGGCAGCGGAAGTCGCTTTGGCCGTACTGCATATTGTTCAGCCAGGAGAACATCGTGCCTCCGGGTGTGAACTCGCCGAAAGGCACCAGATGGATCTTGTCATAGACCGTTTCACTGATCGATGGAAGGTAAGGCTCAAAAATGAACAATGTATTTGTACTTTCGTAATGCGAAGCGGAATCCGGGAAATAATAATCCAGTGCTCCGGTAATGAGCGTGCTCTTCATATCGGCGGCAGTCCGGTGGATCACATGTAAAAAATAATGCGAGGAGCGCAGATAGTACGGTACGGCAGTCTCCGGCCATACAATGACCTGCGGAAGGATATCACTTTCACTGCGGCTCAGGGAATCCATCATTTCAATAATGGGAATGCGGTTTTCAGGTTTCCACTTTTCTTTAGCCGCCACATTGGGCTGGACGATGCGGAAACGGGTGCGCGTATCCTCCTGTAAATTAAGATTCAGCATGATGGCCCCATAAGCATAAGGGATCAGAATCACGGCAAGCAAAGCCGCAAAGCAGCGTTTATCAAATTTCCGGAGCAGCCGGTAAAGCAAAAGATTGGCGAGCAGCAATAGAAAAGAAACAAAATACACCCCGCCGATATCGGCGCATTGGACATAAAGGGTATGATAGGCCTGGGAATGCCCCAGAGCCAGCCAGGGAAATCCCAGTGTTCCAAAAGAGCGCAGAAATTCCACCGCTACCCAAATGAAGGGCAAAAACAAAACGGCGTAGCGCGGATTCCGCCGCCGGATAAATACATAGAATAAACCGATAAAACCATAATTCAATGCCAGAAAGGCGGAAGCCAACAACATGGAAAGGGTCGCCACCCACCAGTAAGTCCCCGAATTGAAGGCCAGCCAGTGTATAGAAAAAAGCGCGTAGAAAAAGCCCCACAGCAATCCGGTCAAAAAACCTTTTTCATATTTATCCAGGATGCAGAACAGCGGGATCAACGCAAAAAATGCCGTATAATACTGATTGAAGGGTGCAAAGGAAAGCTCCAGCAAGGCCGCCGAAAGCAGAAGAAGAAGAATATCACCGGATCGTAATTTCATCGCTTTACCCTTGTATTCAGATATTCCTGTAACATAATGCGTGCGGCCATCTGATCGATCTTCCCTTTATTTCCCCGGGTGCGGATCCCCTGATCATATAAAATCCCTCGCGCTTCCGCACTGGTATAACGTTCATCCCAGGGAATGACGGGGATATTCAGCTCGGCTTTTAAGGTTTTGATGAAATTCTCAACCCGGAGGGTCTGCTCGGTTTTGCGGCCGGAGATCCCGATCGGATATCCGACAATAATGCATTCCGGATCATATTCCCTGCACAAAGCCGTTAACTTACGAATACCGTCGCGGGGAGAATTAACGATCAGGGTTTCCAGCGGAGTTGCAATTATACGCAATGGATCGGAAACGGCCACACCGATACGCCGCTCACCGTAATCCACTGCAAGAATACGCTGCATCATCTTGTTCTTCGTCCTGCTAAACACGCGCCCTGGAAAGAAAATCCTTCAGGATCTTGCCGGCTTTAAAATGAATCTTTTTCCGTGGCGGAACATAGATGATCTCGTTGGTCTTTGGATTCCTT
>JAQULT010000039.1:0-4560 GCA_028718545.1 Fidelibacterota bacterium
CGCTGCCAGAGTCCGCGTTCGCGGGTATAGGAGCCGCGTATCACATCCGCGCGGGAGATACGGTGCAGGCCCGAGATCCCGAATTGCGCCGATATGCGCGATTGCCGCCCCAGACTGAAATGCGTTCCGTATTCCAGTCCGTTCCGCGTGCGCACCTTATTGGCGGTGGCACTTGCAAGTTCATTGTAAAATATATTATACCCCATATAGGTCCGGGGTTTTACCTCCATGTACTGTTTCACCGCCTCGTAATGTACCTGATTGTCATAATAGCGGCCAAAGATCCCCAGTGAAGCCGCTTTGCCGCGGTACTCGAGTCCCGCACGGTATCCGCTGTTCCGCATGATGGTAGCGGTTTGCGGAAAAGTATCTTTAAGGCTGCGTTCTACACCGTAATTCCCTTCGAGCCCGAAAAAAAGCTTTTCGCTCAGCTTTACATTATAAAGGAGTTTCAGCTGCGGACCGTAGAAAGCCACGTTGCCGCTCGTCGAATCGACCATGCTGAAATAATCGTCGTAAAAATCTTTATCCATGGATCCGAAGATCTCCCGCAGGCGCAGGTCTTCGTAAATGATGGAAGCTGAAAAGTAGGAGACGTGATTGATCTGCATCAAAGCCGTATAATCGGCATTATAGAGCTGTGTGCGGGCGGGATCGTAGATCCGGCGGTACGCGGCGTCACTAAAAGTCCCTTTTATTCGGTAGTACTGGATATTTCCGGCATACAATTTTCCTGCGGGGTTGCCCGTCAGCGCATACATATCGGGCAGCTCCGTATCGGGATTGCGGTAATCCGCCGCCCAGACCGCTGCCTGTTCAAAGGCAAAGGCGCCGCAAACAAGGATCATCAATGCCAGAACGAGGATCAATGGACGCTTATTCATGATGATACCCCGGTGTCGGCTTGCTGATAACGACAAAATCCACGGCGGAATTGTTGGTGTCAAAACCCGGCCGGATGCGCTCCAGTGACTGTCCGGAATAGCGCTGCATGCCAATACCGCCGAAGCTTGCGTCCAGCGAATACGGAACTTCCTTAATATGGGTGGGGCTAGAGCTGGATTCCACGCAATCGATCACGGTGCGGATATCGATGCCGTCCGTCTGGTCGTAATCGCTGCCGTCGCACAAAGCCAGTCCGTCCCCGGTCAGGCCAAGCAGAAAATCCACTTTGCTTGCCTGGGTAACCCGTCCGTTGTTGGTGGTAATGTTCGGCACATTGGGATTATCGTATCCGTTGGCTTCCTGCAGGTTCACGAATTCCCAGTCCGCATTGCTCAGGTCCACCGTTTTTCCCGCAATGGGCCCGATCGTGTTATGATCAAAAGCATTGCCGGCGATCACGACAAACTGACCGGGTTCCACCGGATACTGGCGGCCGCTAAGCGGCGTGCCGGGGAACTGATAGATATAGGTCACCGAAAGGGTGTCAGCAAACAGGCCGCTGGTCCCGAGCCGCAATATGATCATGCCGTCCAGATAAACGGTTTCGCTCAGACCGTTGTAAAGCTCCATGAACTGGTCATAAAAATAAAAAATGTTGTTCGGGGGACCTGCCGTATAGATCTCATTGATCTTCAGTCCGCGCTTTGACTGTTCCATTAACAGCGTATCCGTATAGACCATTTCGCCGCGTAGAGAATCCGCTGTCAGCTGCAGGGCTTTTGCGCCCACAACCTCCGCTTCTTCAAACTCACTGATCTTAATAAGGGCATGCGACTCCACCACATAGCGGGCATAGGGCAGATTGTCAAAACGGACAAATCCGGAGCTGTCCGTTATCTCCGTCAGTTCCGGTATACTGTAATCCTCGGTATAGATCCGGACGGGTATTCCGGGTACGGGAAGCGCTTCGAGGGTATCCGCTTGCGCCGGAACGGTAAAGCGCAGACGGATGGAAACATTGCCGTCGACGGCCTGCGGTTTTTCTTCAAAAAGAAAGCAGGATGCGGCCAGTAAAAAGATGACGTGCAGGCAAATGATCGGGTATTGGCTTTTTCTCATGGCTTTCTCTTACAGTTGAATACTCATTTCCAGCCCGTAATAGATCGGAGCGTTCAGGTTTATTTCCGAATCGGTATAGGGATTGATAAAACGGGCGCGGTTATCAAAAAAGTTATTGATATACAGGGAAACCTCGGCATTGGGCGTCAGGGATTTCGAAATACGCAGATTGATAAGCCATTGCCCGGTATAGTTCATGATCTCAGTATCGTACCAGTAGGACATTCCCTGGTAATAGGTATAAGGATCCCCATCATCATTCAGGGTTTCAAAGCCGTTGCTTGAATAGACGTACTGTCTGCGGTAAAAAGGCGTATACTGTACATCCATCGTTACCCAGACACCGAAGCGCTGGTTGATATAACTGACCTGAGCATCCAGGACAAGCTTGCTCTGCCAATCCACTTTGTTGGGATACCAGAGTTCCCACTGCGCCGAGGTTTGGCGGTAATCCGCATCGTAGATCAGCTTCTCGGAACCCTGACGGCTGTAGCGGTAGGTGGCGTTCAATGCAAAACGCAGGTCCCGGATTCGCTGGGTACGCAAGGTGAATTCCGCACCGTAATTGTCCTCCCAGCCGTTGTTCTCATACCTGGCATAGCTAAATTCGATATTCACCGTGTCCGGATTGACATCATATCCTTCCGGGTAGTTTACGGTGCCGGGGCGGTCTTTGGTGCGGGTATAATAAGTGGTCAGCGAGACACCGATCAGATCGCTCATTTTCCAGTCGAGGGAAGCTTCGGCCTTTTGTGCAACATAGGATTTCAGTTGTTCATTGACCTGATAAAACACTTTTTCCGTTGTCTTTTGCGCAACGGTATCGTAATAGGCAACGTGCTTGGGCAGGTAATAGATCTGGCTCAGGGACACCGATTTTACGCTTTGCCCCGCGCCGGCGCGAAGGGTCAGATCGTCGCTGAGCCGGTAACGCAGATTGAAGCGCGGACTGAAAAAATCGCCCTGTTTGGCATCAAAAAGCGAAAACCCGTCTTCAAAGCCGATTTGCAGGCGCTCCGGGTTGAACAGATCGTAACGCAGGCCGACGAGAACATCCAGGGGACGATCGAAGAGATTAAAAGAAAACTGGTCTTCCGCATAGAGCGAGATCTTCATGTTCGGCGGATAATCGTCAAAGGAATAGGAACGGCGCGTTGAAGAACGTCCGTAATAATTAAAGATAGAGTCCAGTACAACGCCTTCGCCGCTGTTCTTTTCATAGTCCGCTTCAAAACCGAAAAGCAGGTCGTGTTTGCTTTTTCCCCAGGTATGGCTGGACTTGCGTTTCAGTTTCAGGGAGTAATCCCATTCCCGGCCTTTTTGCGATGCGGTAGCGTTGTAGGGATAGACCATCAGCATGCTGTCGATATAGTCGATGGAATCCGTGCCGCTTACGTAAACGGTGTCAAACAGGCCTACAACGGAACAATAGCCGGTGTCGATGGAACTGATGTCCGTATGGTAAGGCAGGAACAGCTGGTCCACAACCATCTTCTGTTTGATATTGTCTTCCTTGTTCATATCCGCACCGATAAAGAATTCGTAACTGACATTCTTGACCGGTTTATACTTTAAATCCACTTTCCCGGAAGCCCGGTAACCGCGGTTGGTATTTTGTATGCGGTATTCGTCATTCGGCTCCTCATCGTCAAAGATGCGGGTATAGGTGGCGCCCAGGCGCATATCCAGCTTATTGTCGAAATAGGGGCGCGACCAGTTGGCGCTGCCGTAGACGCGCTGATATTCATCCCCGATCTTGCGCAGATTGCGTTCGCTGTAACTGTAATTCACATGATAATCAAAGACCGACTTGTCGAATTTGTTGCCGCCGTTATAGCTGAAGCCTTTGGTGTCCGGATTGAATTTGGCCTTAAATCGGCGGCTGACCTGACCTTTCTTGGTTTCCACCTTAACTATGCCGTCCGTAAAATTGCCGTATTCGACCGAAGGGATACCGGTAATGACCTCCACGCTGGCAATGTTGTCGGCGGGGATAATGCGCAGATCCGTGCCGCTCTGGTCTCCGGAACCGCTGATATAACCGACCGCTTTGGCGTCTCCGGAGATCTCGTTGCCGTCAACAATAATACTGGTCCCGAAAGAATCGAACCCGTACAAGCCGGTGTCACTGCGTTTGACTTTGCGCAGACCGATATTCTGCTGCTTTGCCAGTCCCATCTGTCCGGATTTTTCCACTCCCGGCACCAGGGTCAGCACGTCGCCGAGATTGGAAGCCTGCAAATGGTCGATCTCGCCGGAGCCGATCTTGCGGGTGGTGGCGATCTCGTCGGGAACAATATTGCGTCCCATGGCCTCCACTTCAATGCCGCCGATCATAAAGCAATAGGACATGTCGTCACCCTTGTCGTTAAAGATCAGACGGATACTGACTTCATAGACCCCGTCGGCGCTGACGTTGAAATCAAAAAGACTGTTGCTGTAAAAACACTCCTTCATTCCCCCGATCTTGTAGATCCCGGAAGGAACGTTGCGAAACTCGAAAAAGCCGTCCGCGTCCGTCATGGTCTGCGCCTTGAAAGCCGTTCCCTTCTGCGG
>JAQULT010000039.1:4660-15684 GCA_028718545.1 Fidelibacterota bacterium
ATGTCCTGCGGCCAGCGTTCCCAGGTGGTGCTGGGCCTGATCTTTGCACAGGATCCCGAATTGCTGATCCTGGACGACTATTCCATGGGACTAGATCCCGGTTACCGGGCGCTGTTTATCGATTATCTGCAGGAATACGTCCGGGAAAAGAACAAGACCGTCTTCCTGACCTCGCACATTATTCAGGATGTGGAAAAAGTCGTTGACGATACCATTATTATGGGACACCAGAAGCTCTTGCTCAATATGCCCCTGGCGACACTGAAAAAGAATTTCCACCGTTACGAGTTCCGGAACGCCGAAGCGGTACGCTATCTGAAGATCGATGACGATTTTATCACCAATCTGGAATTTGTCAGCAATAAGGTCACGATCTATTCCTTTAAATCACTCCGGGAGATCAGCGCATTCCTTGACGCGCTCAAACTTACCCACGACGATATCCGCGAGATCCCCATGAGCCTGGAAGAAGCCTTCATCGGCCTGACCGGGAAATATTAAGAGGTGCAATCATGTTAAAAGCGATCTTATACAAAGAATGGATCAAACTGCGCTGGGCCGTTATCGTCATTGCGGGCTTGTCCCTGCTGACGCTGGCATACAGCATTGGGATGATCAATTATTACATCGAATTTCAGGGAGCGCTGAACAACTGGCTTTATGTGATCAGTAAAAGCCTTCTTCTCCGCAATATCGTATTCGTCAAGTACCTGCCGCTGATCACCGGACTGACCTTTGCCTTGCTGCAGTTCGTGCCGGAAATGAGCCGTAACCGCATGCGCCTCTCCTACCATCTGCCGATTTCCGAGAAAAAACTTTTGCTTTCCTCGGTCGGTATCGGCTATGCCTTTCTGCTGGCGGAGATCGTCTTTCTCTTTTTCGGACTCTGGCTGGTGGTGGCGATCAACTATCCCGCCGAGATCGTGCAAAAAGCGCTTGTGTCAATGGTCCCCTGGTTCCTGGGCGGAAGTGCCATTTATTTTTTGACTTCCTTTATCATTCTGGAACCTTCCTGGATCTATCGCATCATCTACGGGATCGTTTCGGCCGGACTGGTAAGCCTGTATTTCCAGGCGTCAACCTACGACCAATACCAATCACTGTGGGCATTTATTCTGATCGTGGCCCTGATGCCGCTGACGATCCTGTTCGCCGGTCACCGTTTCCGGCGAGGAACCAAATAATTAAAAGGAACCGGTGCCATGTTAAATAAAATATCACGATACGTAATTATCCTGCTCATTATCTTTGTCGCCGCCCTCTACCTCCCGGACTTTTATTCCATGCTCTTCGACAAAAAAGTCAATACGCCCCGAATGGATTACAGTGCGGTCATTGACGATTTTGTTTATACCCTGTATCAGGGAATGGGACAGATCGAATACCGGGATATCAAGGGTAACGAATATTCCGAGCGGGAATATTTTGCCCTGCTGCCCTTTATGTACTACGCCACCCTGGAAAAGTGGCAGCAATTGCCGCCCACACTGAAAGGGGTTGAACTGTCATCCAAAAATATCCGGGAAAACACCCAGGTCTTCCGCATCCAGGCAAAAGACATCGATTTTCCCTTCGTGCCGCTGTACCTGATGTTCGAGGCCGAACCCGATTACGCCCAGCTGATGATCCCCGAAGATCTGTTCCGGCTGGGAAACAAGATCGAATTCATCGATCCGAATACCAACAGCGTGATCCCGGAAAAAAGCGAACGCTTTCAGCGGGCATTACAGGACGCCGGCTTCCGCTTCCCCGCCAAGATCATTGCCGGGAATCCCACGAACCGCAAGCCTTTTGACGAAGGCTACTTTATCGGCGATGCCAACGGCAATGTGTTCCATCTCAAAATGATCCATGATCAGCCCGTCTGCATAAAGACCGGCATTGATCCGGCACTGGATATCCGCCAGATCTTTGTCAGTGAAAATCTGCGCAGGGAGTTCTACGGATGGTTCGTTACCAACGATAACCGGGTTTTCCTGATCACCTACGACGATTATAAGGTCCGCGAGCTGCCGACGGCCGGCAAGGATGAAAAATATGACTACAACGCCGATAAAACGGTTTACCGTTTTTATACCTATCCCATCAACAAACACATCTTTATCAGCGGTGACGGATTTGTCAGAATGATCGTGATCGACAACGATTTCCAAGCGGTCGCGGAACATGTCGAGACCTGGACACCCTACGACAAGCGCAGCGCCAGCGTGATCAAACAATTCCTCTTTCCCTTTGAACTTGCTACGAGCACACCGACGAATTTTGTCAAACTGCAGCTGCATCATTTCGGTTGGAAGGCCTTCGCAGGGATCACCGCATCGCTGCTGGCCCTTTTTCTGTTCAGCCGCAAACGTCCCTGGACCGATTATGTGCTGGTCCTGCTGACGGGCGTTTTCGGACTGATCGGCGTGCTGCTGATCAAACCCGAAGATTGATACGATCAGTGAAAGCCTGCAAAATATCCCGCTTCGGCGGGATTTTTTTTGCGGACTGGATTTCAGGTTTTACAGACAGGATGACCCCGGAGGGGTCCCTTTGGGACAGGATCAATTGGATGTTTTTTTTAGACGGGATAACCGGATCAACTGGATGTTTTTAGACAGGATAACAGGATCAACCGGATTGTTTTTAGACAGGATAACAGGATAAAAAGGCTTTTTTAACTATTCCATTATCCCAAGATATCAACAGATCAACAAATCAACCCGCTTTCGTCGAGACTGCGTCGGGCAAGCAAAGGAACAATTCGACAAATGAACATCTCCACGACTAGACGGCTCAACACCTAGACAACTTTTTGATCCCCGAAGCTCCGGGGTGTCGGAACGAAGGGGATCGACAGTTCGATTCTCAACTCTAAACCCTCAACCTTAACCTTAAAAATATGTCCATTTTCTTCAATACTTTGCTTTTTGAAACTCAATGATGTATTTTCCCGATGAAACGTAATGAGGATGACCGATCATGCGAAAATTATGGATTATCTGGAGTATCGCCCTGTCCCTGTTCGCCGCCGATGAGTACGCACTGTTAAAAGGTTATGTGTTGAACGAAGAGCAGGAAGCACTGCCCGGAACGAATGTGCTGATCAAAGAAACCATGAGCGGCGCGGCAACGGACAAGGACGGCTATTTTTCCGTCAGGGTCCCGGTGGGCACCTATACCGTGCAGATTTCCTTTATGGGCTATAAGACCATTGAAGAAACCCTGGGACTCCGGGCGGGCCAAACGTTGGAAAAAAGCTATGTGATGAAGCTGGAATATTTTGAGATTGGCGGCATTATTGTGGAAGCTGAAAGAGAGCTGCTGCCGGCGGATGCGGAAACAAAAACCCGCATTTCCAGCGGCGAGATCGAACACATGCAGGCCTCCAATCTCAGCGATGTTATGCAGCTGACACCCGGTGTCCGCTTTGAGAACCCGGGCATGGCGGAAAAAAAACAAGTCAGCATCCGCACTAACACGCAAGGCGGTACGACTGACATCGATGGCGATGCGGCCGACAACGAATACTTCGGCACGCAGATCCGGGTGGATAATATTCCCTTATCCAACAATGCCAATCTTCAATTGGATACGAAGACAACGACTGCAAGCGGACGCTTGCTGACCACCGAAAATTCCGGAATTGATATGCGTCAGATCCCGGCAGACAATATCGAGTCCGTTGAGATCATTCGCGGTATCCCTTCTTCCAAATACGGCGACCTCACCTCCGGTATCATCGAGGTTAAGACCAGGTCCGAAGTTTCTAACCACCGAATAAAATTCAAATATAATTTCTACAATCAGGAAGCTAACATGGGTGGCGGATTCAAGCTGAACGATATCCACCATCTTGATTACAACCTGAACTACGCCTATTCGGTCCGGGATATGAGAATTCCCGAGGAAAACTTTTCACGTATTTCCGGTCAGCTGGCACTCACCAGTAAATTGCTGCAAAACCTGTACACAATGAAGAACAGGCTGTATTACACCCGGGCCTTTGATGAACGCGAACTGCGCGAGGATGATTTGTACATGACCGAGAAGTACAATCGCGATTACACCCTGCGCTTTGCTCATCAAAGCACCTATTTACTGACGACGCAACAGAAATTGGAATTCGATTTTTCAGCCAATTATACCCGGCAGAACTCCCATACAAAAAAACTTGTTTCCGGAGACCACACCTATGTCACCGATCTGATGGAAGCCGGCACCGACACCGGGATATATGTTCAAAATTATATTTCCGAACTCTACGTTTTGGGCAAAGCCTACAATTTTTATTCCAACCTGAACTATGCCGCCAATTTCGATCTGCTGAATATGGAACACAGTTTTTTGGCCGGCGCCACCTTCCGGGATGAGTTCAATCTGGGTGAAGGCCGTGTTTTTGATCCCCTCACGCCTCCCGCCGGATCCGGAATCAAACGTACACGTCCCCGAAGCTATGATGAATTACCTGCACTGACCACAACCTCATTCTATATCGAGGATAAGATCAAAGGTAAATTATTCATCCCCTTCCAATTAAATCTGGGTGCACGTTTGGAATCCTATGGTAACGATAAATTATTCGCAGCCGAATACGGTACCTTTATTAATCCGAGGATCAACATGGTATTGTATCCGGGCAAGACAACGCAGGTCAGGTTCGGATACGGTGAAACATCCAAAGCACCCTCTATGGCAATGCTCCACCCCAATCCCATCTATCTGGATGTTGACGATGTGAACAATATCGTGGACTCATTGGTCATTGTCTCAACATATGTATTCTCAAAAGAGAACCCCAACCTGAAAGGTTCACGCCAGATCAAGTGGGAAGGCAGCATCGATCAGCGTATCGGCGATGTGGGATTAAGTCTGACGGCTTATCAAAGCACAACCTGCGGGGGTTTCATCAGCTCGGGAAAAAATCCGATTTTTGTTTATAAGTACGACTATACGGTATCCGAAACCGATCCGCCGATTCGCGATTCGATCTCTGCGACCTATGAGATATATGAAAATTCTTTAACAACAGAAACCAAAGGGCTGGAAATCGAACTTCAAACCAAGCCCATCACACCATTGAATTTGCGATTAAGGGTCCAGGGCGCCTATAACTATACCTATAGCAGGGATGATAAAAACTATGATTACAGAGACTATGTATATGACCCGAATACGGGTCAGGATGTCAACCCCTTTTTCTCACCGGTCACGGCCGAACGTGAAAAGTTTTACATTAATTACAACCTGGATTTCAAGATCAAGGAATTGGGTGCCTGGGTGACTGTTTCAGCTCAGCAGGTGGTGTTTGACAAAGACAGACAAATCGGCCTGGATGATTCACTGGCCGTCGGATACTTGAATGCCCACGGTGAACAGGTTTTTTTTACGGATGCCGAACGAAATGCGATCACATCTTCTACCTACAAACGCGTATATGCCGATTACTTGTATCTTGATGAAAACAGAAAAAATATCTGGGTCTTTAATCTGCGCTTAAGTAAATCGCTGGGACGCAGTTCGGAATTCTCCTTCTTTGTCAACAATTTCTTCAATTACCAGCCCCTGTACCGCCGTTTGCGCAGTCCATCGGAAGCCTATACGCGCGAAAACCCCGAGTTGTATTTCGGCATCGAGATCAGTAGCAAGATTGATGAACTCTTTCAATTTAAACGCAGATCATAAGGGAGCCTTCCAATGAAACAAAACCCTTATAATATGAGAAACCGCTTTCAATGGGCAAAAGGATGTGCAGCGGCATTGCTGCTGACGCTCTTTCTTGCCCCCAACTGCAGTCTGCAGATCCTGCCGCCGGCCTCCATGCGTTTTAACGCGGCCATATGCGTGCTGGACACAACGGAAACGGGTGCGGACCGGACCGTTGCCGATGCAGTGGTCCTCCTGCAGTCCATTACCTACGGGGACCGTTTGGAGACCATTAGCGACAGCGCCGGAATGGCATATTTTACCGATATCCTGCCGGACCGCTACAATCTGCTGGTATCCGGACGCCGGGTAAGCCTGACGGAAATGCTTCTGATCAACGGTCAGCTTCAGGATACGGCCTTATACGTTCCGGAAAACGATACGCTGTTCCTTGATATTTACGCGCAGACTTCCCGCACCAGCGCCCTGCTGATCTCGGAGATCTATTACAGCGGCGCTCCCCCGAAACCCATACCGCAGTATTATCATGATCAGTTTCTGGAAATTTACAATAACAGCAACATTACGCTGTATCTGGACAGTCTGATCATCAGTGATACGGAAGCCGGGTTTCAGGATGACAGCCTGATCCATGCGATCCATGCCTATATGTTCCCCGGCAGCGGCAGCGATTACCCAATCGGTCCCGGGGAATTCATTGTTGTCGCCCAGGATGCCATTGATCATTCGCAGGCACCCGTCAACAGCGTCAATCTTTTGGATGCGAATTTTGAATACTACGTCTCGGACCAGGGCGATGTGGACAATCCCGGAGTTCCGAATATGATCCAGCTTCACCATAAATACGGTATCGATTTTCTGTATTCGGTTTTCAACGACGCATTGGTCATTTTAAAAGTCAAGGACCCTTACGCTCTCGGTTATGATGAATTTAACCGGCTTATGCTTCCAAAGTCGGGGGTTATTGACGGAGTGGAATACAGAGAAAACACCTCACAATTTGACTGGAAACGCCTGGATGCATCCATTGACGCCGGACTGGCGGGCGGGATCCCTGGATATTCCAATAAGTCGGTGGAACGCCGTATCGAAAGAATGGAAGAGGGGCGTTTCATCTTTATGGACAACAATAACAGCAGTCTGGATTTTATAATATTGAGCAAGCCGACGCCGGGATTCTGCAATCAGGAGGTGCCGCAATGAAAAGAATGACCTTCCTGATCCTGATCTTTACGCTATGCCTTTTTGCACAGGATATCAACAACGAACGCCTTTTTCTGGATATCGACACCGATATCACAGACGCACTCCCCGGACGGAACCCGGCCTTCCTGCATCGCGAAAATATCCCTTTCAATTACGCCTTTTCCTACCGTCTTCGGCATGACGGCGGCGAAGACCGCCTGCCCTATACGCCGGCACTGAAACGCTATCAGAACCTGGGCGTAACCGCCTATACGGAAATGGAAAACGGCATGTTCTTTGCGGGGCGTTTTTCTTACCGTTATGAACAGCGCCGAGATAAACTTTTCCTGCATAATGCAGAAAATTATCTGGATATGCCCTTTTATTTCGGCGACAGTACTTCGGGCGGCTTTGATCTGAACGGGATCGACTGGAACGTGATCTTTTCCTACCCCCTCTCTGCCCGCTGGCGTGCGGGAGTGGATGTCTTTTATAATGTGGATGAACAATTCAAGACCGTTTTCCCGAAACCGAACATTAAGCGCAATGATGTGCATCTGCGCCCCGCTCTTGCCTATCAGGGAGAATCCCTGCAGTTTGGCGTGACAGCATCCTTTTTCCGTTATCGCGAACTGATGAACACCCGTAAATATGTGCTGGAACAAGGCCGCTCCCCCGTCTTTATGCGCATACGCGGACTGGACCGGCCTGTACTGACCTATGCGCAGACCAGCGAAGAACGCCTTCAGAGTATCGGCGGAAACGGCATATCGGCCAATCTGGACCTGGGTGGCATTTTGCTTCTCGAAACCTTTTACGAAAGATCGCATGCCGAGATCGTGGACGGCGCTTCCTATCCCGAAGCGCAGGGTAACTGGGATCTTGACCGTTTCTCCTGGCGCCTTGCTCTCCGAAAAACAACCCGGCGCTCCGGAATATCGGAACTGTTCTTCGAACAGCATATCCGCAAGGGCAACGGGTTTCATCCGACCCTGGATCAGCGTATTTATGCTTTGTATTACCGCGCGATGGAAGGCGGGATCAGCCTGCCCTACAGCAGCAGCCCCGGAGAATCGTTGAACGCAACAATTTCCTACCTGATCGAAGATTATAAACGCGAGGACAATTTCTTCGGTTTGCTGCAATATGTTCCCGCTCACATGCTCCGGATGGAGATCAACTATAAAATAAGCGGGATGAAAGCGGACTTTGAAATGGACCTGCAATATGCCGAAGATATCTGTATCGGCGAACCGGTGGTCTATTCGGATTTGAGCGGAGACTACTATGCCGGGATCAGCGCCGCAGAACTGGCCTATTACCTGAAAGACCGCCGTGAACTGGGTGTGGAAATGCGGATCGGCTTTCCTTTCTACGGCCGGCGGCTGCTTATTGATGGATCCTATACCAATATAATACCCCAAGACAGTGATGCACGTTTTCACTATGCCGAAACCGGGCTTACCTTTGTCTTCTAACCAACAAATAAGGAACTATAAATGAACAAATCCCGAATATTGATCGCAATTCTCAGCAGCGTGATCCTCTTTGCAAAAGCACCGCTGATCAGCGTTTTTACGGATGAAATAAGTTACCGCGAAGCAGAAAAGGCTGTCCTGGCCTATTGCGCCGCTCTGGAAGAGGAGGGCTACAGGGTCAACAATCACGTCGGTGACTGGAAAGACCCCGAATCGGTGCGGGAACAGATCCTTTTGGACCTATCCGGAAAAGATATGGAAGGCGCCGTGTTTATCGGCGATATCCCCGTTCCCATGATCCTGGATGCGCAACACCTGACATCCGCGTTCAAGATCGACCAGGACCGTTTCAGCGACATGCAGCGCATCGCCGTGGCCAGCGACCGTTTTTACGACGATCCCGATCTCCAATTTGACTTTATCGCCCGGGATGAAAACAATCCCCTGCTCTTTTATTACTCCCTGTCGGAAAATTCTCCTCAATATATCGAAAAGGACTTCTACAGCGGCCGTATCTTCCCGCCGGTCCACGACGAGCGTAAATACGCGATGATCGCGGATTATCTTTTCCGCGTTGCGGAACAGAAAAAGCGGGGAGAGCTCCTGGATACGATGCTGACCTTTACCGGCCACGGCTATCATTCCGAATCCCTGAGCTCCTGGGAAACCCACGCGCTCATGCTGCGCGAACAGTTCCCGCATTTGTATCTTCCCGGCGGTAATGTACGGCATTATTACCATACTATGAGCCGGGATATTAAAAAGATCATCATGCGCGAAATGCAGGATCCGCAATTGGATATGGCCGTTTTTCATGCCCATGGCGGATACGACGCTCAGTACCTGATGGGTTATCCCCCCGCCGCAACGGCGAAAGAGAATGCGGAAGAGATCCGGCGCTTTGTACGAAGCAAGCTCCGTACGGCCAAACGCCGCGGCAACTACGAGGAAGCTAAAAGCTACTATCTGGAAAGTTACGATATCCCCGAGCACTGGATCGCGGATACCTTTAATGAGGAAAAGATCCGCGAGGATTCACTGTACAATGCCCTGCTGGACATTTACAGCGCCGATGTACGCGGCATGCAGCCGCAGGCGGAGGTCATTATTTTTGATCAGTGCTATAACGGTCAATTTTTCAAGGAGGATTATATTTCCGGCACTTATCTGTTTACCGGAGGCACTGTGGTGGCCGGGGTGGCAAATACCGTTAATGTACGACAGGATATCTGGGCTAACGAATTGCTCGGATTACTGCGTTTCGGAGTACCGCTGGGAACCTGGCACCGCAGCCGCAATTATCTGGAATCGCACATTATCGGCGATCCGACCTGGCGCTTTACTCCCGTTTCGCAGGCAAAACTAAACGCACCCGGCACCCGCCTTCTGCGTTCGGATGACGCTACTCTGCGCAGCTACGGCGTATACCGCCTGTACCGCGAACGCGGTTTGGCGGCGGAAGCGGAATTACTGAAGATCTACCGCCGGGACCCTTCGGCCAATGTCCGCCTGCAGGCACTGAAATCCCTGGCTTCCCTGCGTACACCCGCCTTCCGGGATTTGCTGAAGATCAGCATTAATGATCCGGCTGAACTGATCCGGCGCTTTTCGGCCAACTGGATGGGCAAGATCGGCAATATCGACTATATTCCCCTGCTTGTAGAACGCTATACCCGCGATATTTCCGAACGTGTCGTTGCCTCCGCGAAGAGCGAACTGGATATTCTGCTGCCGAATCCGGGAGCAGAATCTTTACTGGCGGCCTTTACGGAACATCCGGACAGTGACAGTACGGCGGTTGCACGGCTGGAATATGCAAAAAACCGTTCGAATCAGTGGCTTTATGAGGATCTGATCAAAACCCTCAAGGATGGCAGCGAAAGTGCCACAAAGCGCATATCAAAGATACGGACCTTCCGGAATTATAACTTTGTTCCCGGCATTCCCGAATTGCTGGCTCTTGCTCTGAACGAAGAAGAAGATCCCGCCGTTCGCCGTGCCGGCATCGAGGCACTGGGCTGGTTTACCATGAACGCAAATTATACGGATATTATTGACGCTCTGAGACCCCTGAAAGACAGTCCCGAAGAAAGCGTTCGCAAAGAAACGGAAAAAAGTATCAAGCGCCTTGAATATGGGGCAAATATGGTGATCACGCCCTGATTAATTGACAATTGACAATTAAATAGTAGATAAGACAATAAAGTTCTGATGCAGCAGGGTTCAAACAATTATATATGCGCTCGTAGATCCGAGCCAAGTTCAGATTTTTCTCGACGACTAAACGACTCGACCCGCCTTCGTTCCGACTACGGCGGACACGGCAGGATAAACCGGATATTTTTTTTTAGACAGGGTCATCCCGGAGGGATCCCTTTGGGACAGGATAGGATCACAGGATATACAGGATAGCTTTATAGACAGAATCACAGGATGTACAGGATAGCTTTTGGAGACAGAATATAAGGGATAGTTTTCATTGATAAAACATACCGGATATTGTTTTTATTCTCGAGAACTTAACGACTCGATCCGCCTTCATCCCCACTTCGTCGGACTACCCGCCTTCGTACCCACTTCGGCCTGGCACAGCGGCGGGCAGGCATCTCGACATTCTTTTGAACCTTGAACCTTGAGCTTTGAACCTTGAGCTTTGAACGCTGAGCACTGAGCGCTGAGCAACGGAGTATGGGAGAAGCGGAGAGGAGGAAG
>JAQULT010000040.1 GCA_028718545.1 Fidelibacterota bacterium
ACGATTTTAGCCCTGAGTTTTTTGCCGCGGGTATCGATCAGGATCTCCTGGCCGGTCTTGGCACAGTCACTGCGGACATAAGCCGTGCCGATCCCGATATCCAGGCTCGGAGACATGGTGCCGCTGGTGACCTGTCCGATACAGGCATCACAGCAATATACGTCATACCCGTGGCGGGGAATACCGCGCTCTTCCATGACGAATGCGATTAGTCGGCGGGCCGGTTTGGATTCCTGCACTTTCAGCAAGGCCTCTCTGCCGATAAAATCTCCCTTTCCGATCTTCGTGATCCAGCCCAGCCCCGCCTCAAGGGGATTGGTGCTTTGGTCGATATCATTTCCGTAAAGCGCGTATTTCATTTCCAGGCGCAGCGTATCCCGCGCTCCCAGTCCCACAGCCTGAATGCCCGTAGCCGCGCCGGTGCGGAAGAGCATATCCCAAAGTTTCTCTGAATCCGCGGGATCATGATACAGCTCAAATCCCGGCTCTCCGGTATACCCGGTACGGGAAATGATCATGCTCTTTCCTGCCAGCTTGCCTTCGGCAAAGTGATAAAAACCGATGTCCTTCAGAACAAGCGAAGTCAAAGGCTGCAAAACTTCCAGACAGCGGGGGCCCTGAACGGCCAGAAGCGCGATCGATTCGCTGATATTGTGCAGTAGAACATCCCCGGGACAATGCCGGCTCGCCCATTCAAAATCTTTTTCGATATTGGAGGCGTTGACTACCAGCATGTAATGTTTGGATGAAAAACGGTAAATGATCAGGTCATCCACAATACCGCCGTCCGGATAGCACATGGCGGAGTACTGCGCCTGGCCGTCGCCGATCTTACTGACATCGTTGATGGTGATTTTCTGAAGGAAGGCTTCCGCATTGTTTCCCTCAACCCGGAATTCGCCCATATGTGAAACATCAAAAACGCCCACGGCATTGCGGACACAGAGGTGCTCCTGCCGGATCCCGGTATAGGAAACCGGCATCAGATAGCCGGCAAAATCGGTCATTTTTGCGCCCAGCGCTATATGACGATCGTAAAACGGTGTTTTCTTGCTCATGAATGGGACTCCTTTTACCACTGATCACGTTTTTTAAAATCATCAAAGACATGCAGTTCGCGCCGTATCTGCTGCAGGGCGCCGCGCAGGGTTCCGTCTACTTTAACCGTAACCTCACCGCGGGCATTCTCAAGTTTGCCGATCAGCTCCCGGAAGGCATCGAGTTCGTCGTCGTCCAGCTCAAATTTGATCTTATTGATCATGCTTCACCTCTTTTCAGTTTCATATTGTATTCGTAGGAAGATATTTTCTCAATGACAATAGTGTCACCGGGTTTCACGTTTTTTTCGCTCATATAGCGCGTAGTGCCTTTTGCCGTGCTGCGGTTACGGAAAACGAAGGTTTTTTCTACAATATCCGTTTCAATTGTAAATCCCGCATCCGTGTTCAGCGTAATCGTGCGAACGCGGTAATTCTTGTCCACGTTATTCGAGGGATTCATGGCACCGATAACGTCAAAGGGAAAGAAGCTGATATGATCTTTGACGGAGAACTGGCGCTGCATCATAAACAGGTTTTGTCGGGTAATCGGGATCTCGATATTGCTATGTCCGATGGAAAAGGCTTTTTGATCCATAAATTGATCAAATTGAAAAGAATTATTCATGAATATCGTCGAACTCCATCTCAATGGTCCCGTGAATAGCTTCATCAAGATCGTCAATGCCCTCAATATTGATCGTCAATAACTGCGGTTTTGGCTTAAAACGGCACAGTGTATCATACAAATTCATCATATGCGCATCCGTAAAACCGTCATGCAGAATGTAAATGCTTTGATCTTTATCCCAGTGCCGGGAACGCGTAAGGCTATATTCAAAACCATAGATTATCCCGTTTTCCTGTCCCTTGCGGTCTTTCAAAATGATGGTATCGACCATCAGCTCCAGGAAGGCATCCCCGCTTTCTTTTTGCAATGCGTCCATTTTCTGCAACAGCGTACGGATGAATTTTTCAGGTTTCATGGTATACTCCTGATAATAGGCAGGGAATGCGGATGTTCCCCGCGGATAGTAACCTGATAGCCGTTGCGCTCGATCACGCATTCACCGCAATCAGGGCAATAGGTGTTGTTGTCAAAACCGGGATAGTTCCCCACATAGACATACAAAAGACCACTTTTATGGGCAATTCTGCGCGCACGCTCCAGAATAACGCGCGAAGTGCCCGGACGATCCGTCATTTTGTAATCCGGATGAAAAGCGCTCAGATGCAGGGGCGTATCATTACCGCAGTGCTTAACGATCCAATCGCAGCTTTTTTTCAGACTGGATTCATCGTCATTTATACCCGGTATCAACAATGTAGTGATTTCCGTGTGGATACCCCTGTCAACACACCAGCTTATCGTATCCAGAACGGGCATAAGCGTTCCTCCCGTATAGTGCTTGTACACCGGATCGGAAAAGGCCTTCAGGTCGATATTAACGGCCTTAAGGCATCCGAATACCGTTTCGCGGGCCGTATCGCTGATATAGCCGTTGCTGACAAAGATACAGGGAATTTTCTCCTTTTCGGCCGCTTCGAGTATCTCCAGCGCATATTCGGCAAAAACAATGGGCTCATTGTAAGTAAAGGCTATGGAACTGCAGCCGCTCTGTTTTGCAGCCTTCACGATCGCAGCGGGAGGTAAGTATTCATGACCATGGCCGTGCTGGGCGGAAAGATGCCAGTTCTGACAGAATTTACAGGAAAGATTACAGCCTTGGGTGCCGATACTGAAAGTGCTGCTACCGGGCAGAAAGTGGTATAAGGGTTTTTTCTCGATCGGATCCGCATGGATTGCGGAAGGATAGGCGAAAACAGTACTCCGCAATTTTCCCGCCTCATGAATCCGGACTCCGCAAAGGCCGCTTTGTCCTTCGTGCAGAACACAGGCATGCGGACAAAGCTCGCAGAGAATGCTTTCTCCCTTTTTTGTCCAGAAACGGGCTTCATGGTATAATGATGAATTATTCATAATGTTGCAAAAAGATCATCTCAATGATCCAGCTGATAAAGGAAAGGAAAATCGCGGCCCAGAAAGCGGTGGCAAAACTGTCGATCACAAAACCGGGCAGCAGGGCGGAGGTCAGCCAGACCAAGAATCCGTTAATAAAGAAATAGAAAAGTCCAAATGTCACAGCGGTAAGCGGCAGTGTAAGCAAGACAAGCAGTGGCTTGATAAATGCATTCAGAAGAGCAAAGAGCACACCGACCGCGATCAGTGTGAAAAAGCCCTGGATATGCACACCCCGGAATAAGGTAGCAACGATGGCAAAAGCAACCAGATATACGATTATTTTGATAAAGAAGGATAATTCTTTCATCTCAAATCCTACTAAAAACATACAGGCACTGCTTAAAAAATGTGTCTGAAAGAAAGTTACGACATTAACTTGTGGATGTCAAGGGATATTCGGAAAGCCGGATCGAGCCCGGGAAAGGCCGATCCGGCTGTGATTTAACGATACAGATATTCGAACTGCCCAAAGCTGTTCAGGTCATGAAAGGCCTGGATCAGGCGCTTTGTAAATCCCTTTTCTCCGGCGATCACCCATGCGCGCGGATCATATTTTTTCTTGTTGGGCTTGTCGGGACCTTCGGGGTTCCCGATCTGGGCCTGCAGATACGCATCATTTTGATCCATATAATCTTTAATGGGCTTGGTATAGGCCCACTGGGTATCGGTATCGATGTTCATCTTGATCACGCCGTATGCAATAGCTTCCGCAATTTCTTCGGGAGCGGAACCGGATCCGCCGTGAAAGACGAAATTAATGGGTTTGTCGCCGAGGCGGTGTTTTTCCGAAACGTATTTCTGGGAGTTATCCAGGATCTTCGGTGTCAGTTTGACATTTCCGGGCTTATAGACCCCGTGCACATTGCCAAAGGAAGCGGCGATCGTGAACATGGGACTGATTTTGCTTAATTCTTCATAGGCATAATTAACATCTGCCGGCTGGGTGTATAGTCTGGAATTATCGACATTGGTATTGTCGACGCCGTCTTCTTCACCGCCGGTAACGCCCAACTCGATCTCCAGCAGCATGCCGATCTTTGACATGCGTTCGAGATACTTCTTGCTGATAGCGATGTTCTCTTCCAGCGTTTCTTCCGAAAGGTCCAGCATGTGCGAACTGAACAACGGCTCACCGTGCTCTTTGTAGTAGGCTTCTCCCGCATCCAAAAGTCCGTCGATCCAGGGCAGCAGCTTTTTTGCGCAATGATCGGTGTGAAGGATCACGGGAACGCCGTAATGTCTGGCCATTTCACGAATATGTAGTGCGCCGGCAACGGAACCTGCAACGGCAGCTTTTTCATTACTGTTATCCAGGAGTTTCCCGGCATTGAAGACCGCGCCGCCGTTGGAGAACTGGATCATTACGACAGATTTGGCTTCTTTGGCAGCCTGCAGAGCCGCATTGCTGGAACTCGATCCGATCACATTCACGGCGGGAAACGCGAATTTGTGCTTCTTTGCATACTCAAAGGTCTCAAGTAATGCCTTTCCGGTAACGATACCCGGTTTCAGTGTAGGTTTATTTGACATATGTACTCCTTTATTTGTGTTCTAATTCCAGTGTTAAGGTCCTGATCTCGCTCAGGGATTCGGGTCCGTAAAACTGAATGGGACCGGGATAAATATAACAAGTGCCGATCGCCCACTCCGCCCGCTTTCCGGCAAAGACCCGGAAAGGTTCACCTTGCAGGTCGACCAGTGCCTTGCGGATGACCGGTTTGTTCTGTCCGTGCCGCCGTTCCATGTTCATCATCCGGGTCATGGGAATACCACCGGGTATCCAGGCATCGGCGGGACCGGCCAGACCGCGGACGGCGGACATATAACCGCTGAGTCCGTTGGCTGCAAGTACGGCAGCGGTATAACCCAGGGCATAGGTGTAATCCGCATCAAAATTGGAAGGGAAGGAGCAGCGTCCTTCGTAGCCAAAAAAGTGCGTATGGGTCTTGAATTTTCCCTTGTATTTCCCTTCCGCCTGCAGCGCGTTCAGCTTGTCAGTTACCATTTCGACCAGCAATTTTTCGGTTTCGATCAGCGAGACCTGTACGTTCCCGTGCGGATCGCGCTCCATGATCAGCTGTGCGGCAATCCCCGCGGGAAGGGAACGGTAAAGTACCGCAGAATGTTTCCGGAGTTTTTCACAGATAAAATCGCGCTTTTCACCGAAATCCCCCAGGGCGTCAACCGCATTCTGGTAATGGGCCATCAGATCGTTCAGTTCTGCGATCAGGCTTTTCATTTCCGGAATGAATTCGATCAGTCCTTCCGGAATAAGGGCGATACCGAAATGATCGCCTTTATCGGCACGTTTTGCCACAATGTCCGCAAATTCGTTCACGATATCCTGCAGGGTCATGGATTTTTCAGCAACCTCCTCGGAAATCAACGCATAATTCGGATGTGTGCGTAAAGCGCATTCCAAAGCGATATGGGAGGCAGAACGCCCCATCAGTTTAATGATATGCCAGTATTTTTTGGCGGAATTCGCATCACGCCCGATATTGCCGACCAGTTCGCTGTAGACTTTGCTGGCAGTATCGAAACCGAAAGAAGCCTCGATCATGTCATTCTTGAGATCGCCGTCAATGGTCTTGGGAACACCGATGACACTGATATCTTCTTCTTTCTGACGGTAGTATTCTGCCAAAACAGCCGCATTCGTATTGGAATCGTCGCCGCCTATGATGACAAGCGCTTTAATACACAGCGCTTTGCAGTTTGTTAACGCGGCATCGTACTGCTCGCGCTTTTCCAGTTTGCTGCGGCCGGAACCGATCATGTCAAAGCCGCCGCTATTGCGGTATTCACTTATAAAACCTTCCTGCAATTCGCGGTAGCGGTTTTCCACCAGTCCCGATGGCCCGCCGAGGAAACCGTAGAGTTTCGAATCCGGATGACAGGCTTTAAGGGCGTCAAAGATCCCGGCGATGACATTATGTCCGCCGGGCGCCTGTCCGCCGGAAAGGATCACACCGATATTGAATGGGGAAAATGTTCGCTTGCCTCCGGTTTCAAAATGGACCTGCGCCATACCGTAGGTCTTTGGGAATAAAGCCCGGATCGCATCCTGGTCTTCCACCGCTTCGCGGGATTTCCCTTTCACGACCTTGACCCCGGGGCCGTTTTTCAGGACCTGCGGCAGCTTGGGCTGATAACTTTGTCTTGCCTTATGAAGTTCGGAAACACCTGTCATTGATCAATCACCCCTTTCCATTTCTGTGGGCTTTAATATAATAAAAAAAATTTCGGGTTGTTATAAGAATAATAAACAATTCTTCGGAAATTGTGATGGAAAACACAGGAAAACAAGCATTTAAGGTTTTATAACATCGATATAAAACATGTATCCGCTTCTGGCGTCCCACTTCTGTCCGGCGAACAGAAAAAAACTCTTATAAATCGCGGAAAAATCTTCTATTTTATGACGGTTGAATAAAAAGGAGTATTTGTGCGAGTAAAGGTCATTCTGCTTTTCTGTTTCTTGCTTTACCTGTTTCCGCTTCAGGCTCTGGAACTGATGTACGGGGATATGAAAACCGTCGAAGCGATCAAGGATTCCATGTTGGAGTCTGGATGGGAATACCGTACGGAATTTCCTTATTTCCGGAAAACAGCAAGGACCGCCAGCTCTCCCAAGAGCTGCACCTTCTCCCCGGACGGAAAGACGATCTATGTCACACTGTTGGGTCAGCCCCGGGTGGCAGCGCAGATCTTCAGTACGGATCCGCTTGAGATCGTCAACACCTTGTACCCCGGAGCGGATGATCCTTCCAAGGATTACGGATATTCAGAGGGTGTCTGCCGGGATCTTGACGGCAGTTTCTGGTTTACCCGCATGACCACAAATCATTATTTTGTCTATCATCCGGATACGGATTCTCTGGAAGCGGGACGCTTTACCGGCGGCGACTGGACCAAATCGCTGGAATTCAGTCCGAATCAGCGGCAGATCGCCATGTCACACTGGATTTCAAAACGGGTTTCTGTCTTTGATGTCAACAGCCGCCGGCTGATCCGCAACCTGAATACCAGCCAGATCCCGCGCGGACTGGCCTGGATCGGGAACGATACCCTGGCCGTGACCCTGTACGGGGGCGAGAACAGTACGGACTGTGGCATAGAGATCTTTGACGTACGCAGCGGAAAGATGGTCCAGAGTATTATGGAATACCGTTCGGCCATGCGGGATGTCCGCTACGATCCCCGCACAAAAATGCTTTATTATGACGATATGCGCTTTGCGCTTGTGTATAAATACGACTGGATCCGGCGCAAGACCCTAAGCAAAGTCGAAGTGGACAGTCACCCGAATACCATCCAGCTTACTCCGGACGGCCGCTATCTGTTCGTCAGCTGCCGGGGACCCAATAATCCAAAAGGTTATACACTGCGCAGTCCCCGTGACGGAGAAGTAATGGTGATAGAGACGGATTCCATGAACATCCTGACTTCCTGGGTACAGGGCAATCAGCCGACCGGACTGGGGATATCCCCGGACGGCCGCTTTTTGGCGACCAGCGATTTTATGGACCGCCGCCTGAATCTTTATTTGATCGCGGATCCGCGTTCTGTTAAGGAAGAGGATCCTTTATCCGGTTTAAGTGTGGGAAATATCTATGAAATGGGCACTCGTTCTTTCTGGTGGTGGTGGTAACGGCATCGCACATGTTGGTGTCCTGCGCGAGTTGGAACGCATGTGCCTGCGGCCGGACCTGATCGTTGGAACATCCATGGGTTCGGTGGTGGGCGGTGTTTATGCGAGCGGAAAATCCGCCGACTGGATATACAATTATCTGAAAAACGATTTTAATATCCGTGAAGCTGTAAGCCTGCAAACGATCAAATGGGGAGAGGGACCTGTAGTAAAGGCGCTGGTAGCCGGCGAGGCGCTGCGGAATCTGCGGACAAAACTGGGAGCGGAATCCGGCGAATTGATCCTGAAGCGGCTTCGGGAAGTCACCGGGAATATCAATATCGAAGAAACCCCGATCCCCTTTGCCTGTAATGCCGTCAATTTGTTAAACGGCAAGGAGATTATTTTTACGAAAGGCAATCTGGCTGAAGCCATCCGCTGTTCCATTGCTATTCCGCCCTTCTTTGAGCCCTATGAGAAAGATAATATTCTCTATGTAGACGGAGGCTTTTCCGATAACCTTCCCGTTCATATCGCACGCGAAATGGGATTCAAAAAAATTCTTTCCGTCAACGTAGTGCCCCTGCGTAAAGTGAGCAGGGTCAATATCAAGAATGGCATGGATGTCCTGTTCCGCCTGATGACCATTACCATTAACGGTCTGCACCGGAAAGACGATGCCACCGTCAGCCTGACCGCCTACAAAGGCGCCTACAATTTCGATTTTGACCATATTGACGATCTGGTTGAGGTCGGCGAACTTGCCGTGCGAAACCAGGACAAGCTTATCCGGAAGAAATTTTCATCCTGGTACAGCAGGAAAAAGAAAAATGCTTAATGAAAGAGAGGAAAATCATGAAGAAGCCGGCGATCATGCTGATGACAGTGGCACTGACAATGTTGTCCTGCAATAAAAATGCCGAGGGTATCGAAGTCTCCTGGAAACTGATCAGCAACCAGTATCAGGGCAGAGGCGTCCACAAGAGCGAGATCACCTTCACGAACAATTCCCGCCATACGCTGAAAAATGACAATTGGACCTACTATTACAGCTCCTTCCGTACCATTGTCCGGGATCAGGAAAGCGATATTGTGGCTGGTGAAACCATCAACGGGGACCTCAGCCGGCTCTATCCCACCGAAAAATTCCCGAAACTCAGGCCGGGAGAAAGTATTAGCTTTCCATTGATCAGTACGCATTATGCCATGCATTTTACCGACGCACCGACCGGGGGATTCTTCGTGATCAAGGGACTCATGGGGAAGGAGCTCATCCTCAATACGGGGGATGCGACGGTTTTACCTTTTCCCAAAGACGAAGCCTACCGGCGTTCCGCAGCGGACAAAATCGGTATTGAAACGGCGGCGGACCGCTATGCCATGAACAATGATCTGTATATTCTGGATGAACAAGAATTGCCGCCGGTATTCCCGACACCGATTTCCTGGGAAATCCGGCCCGATTTACTAAGCCTGCAGAAGGATCTTGAACTTTATTACTCCGAGAATCTGAGTAACGAAGCTGCATATCTGCAGGAAAAGTTGCAAGATCTGCTTGGCGTTTCCGTGCCGAAATTCAAATACCGCAGTGCGGATTTTAAAAATTATAAGCCTGCGCGTATTGTTCTCGAACAAAAAGCGGGCGATCCGGAACATTATACCCTTGAAGTTGATGTTCAGAAAGGTATCCGCATTGCAGGCACTGATCCGGCCGGCGTCTTTTACGGTATCCAGAGCCTGCTTTCCCTTTTACCGGCAAAAGACGGAAACGCAATTCCCGAAACACTGAACATTCCGGCGCTCACGATCAGCGACGGTCCCCGTTTTGGCTACCGCGGCATGCATCTGGATGTTGCACGCAGTTTTCATAAGAAGGAATACATCTTCCGTTTTCTTGACCGCCTGGCGGAACTGAAAATGAACCGCTTGCATTTCCATATTACCGATGACGAAGGCTGGCGGGTGGAAATACCGGGATTGCCGGAGCTAACGGAGATCGGCGCCTTCCGGGGCTATACAAAGGATGAAAAAGACCATCTTCAGCCGGCTCTGGGATCGGGACCCTATGCCGACGTCAATATCGGAGCAGGGAGCGGTTACTATACTCGGAATGACTATATCGAGATCCTGCGTTACGCAAAGAGCCGCCATATCGACGTGATCCCTGAGATCGATATGCCGGGACACATCCGTTCGGCTGTGAAGGCGATGGAGCTGCGTTACGACCGCTATATGAAAGACGGGGACAGGGAAGCAGCGGAACAATACCTGCTGACGGATTTCGGTGATACTTCCACCTATAGTTCCGCTCAGCGCTTTAAGGACAATACGGCCAATCCCTGCATGGAATCGACTTACCGTTTTGTCGGGAAAGTGGTTGAAGAACTGGCTGCCATGTACCGGGAAGCCTCGGCTCCGCTCTATATACTGCATATCGGTGGCGATGAAGTGCCCCGAGGAGCCTTTGAACATTCTCCGGTATGTCGCGCCTTTCTGGAAAGCCAAGATGTTTACAAATCCGTTTCGGAATTACACAAGTATTTTACCAAACGCGTTACCGCCATTCTGAAGAAGTACGATATTCATACCGCCGGCTGGGAAGAGGTGGCATGCAAGGAAGAAAATGGCCTGCAGGCACCGGATCCTTCCCTGGTAGACGAAGGGATCGTGACCTATATATGGAACAATGTCTGGGGTTGGGGTGCCGAAGATCTGGGTTACCGGATCGCCAATACGGGATTCCCCATTGTCATGATCAATGCAACAAACTTCTACTTTGATTTTGCCTATACCCGCCATCCGGATGAACCCGGGCTGTACTGGGGCGGATACACCGATACCCGCAGCGCCTGGGAATTTACACCCTTCGATATTACCAAATGCGCCGATAAGAACATCTACGGCGAGCCCCTGTCCCCAGAATTCATGCAGAACAAGGTCCGGCTGAATGAAGATGCCAAAAAGAACATTCTGGGATTATCGGGCACGCTGTGGGCGGAAAATCTGCGGACCTGGGAACGGGTCGAGTTTATGGCGCTACCGAAGATGCTGGGACTTGCCGAGCGTGCCTGGAGTCCGCAGCCGCAATGGGCACAAATGGACGATGAGGAAAAACGCCTGCCAGAACGGGAAAAGGAATGGAACCGTTTCGTCAACAAGGTAGGCCGGCACATGCTCCCGCGTTTGGATGCGGAAAAGGTCCATTACCGTATACCGCCTCCCGGCGCAGTGATTGAAGGCTCCCTGCTGAAAGCCAATGTCCGTTTTCCCGGATTGATCCTGCGTTACACGCTGGACGGCAGTGAACCGGATGCGAATTCCGCAGTTTATACGGAGCCGGTCGGCGTCAGGCAGGGGCAGACGGTGAAGATCGCAAGCTTTAACAGCAAAGGACGCAGCAGCCGTGTTGTGACGCTTTCTGACCGGTAATGCATATCTTTTCCACTTGAGTCAAGATTTTATGTAAATTTTTAATTTACTTGATTCAAGTTTACCGAAAATTTATTAAACAACTTGAGTCAAGCGGACTTTTTATAATTTTTATAACTGCTTGTTATTATATGAATTACATTTTTGGCATCAATTAAAATAAGACAAAATATCATTAAAATACTTGACTCAAGTTCATACAAATTTACTTTTTATCTTCCCGGACGAGGTTCTGGATCAGTTCAAGTATGTCCGGACGTTCCGGAATTTCCATCGTCATGGAAATAAGATCCCAATAATAATAGTTCGGAGATTTCCGGGATTCCGCCCGGCAGGCACTTTTTGCTTTGTCGCGAATCCGTCGGTATTGGCGCTGAAGGACCGCCGTTTCCTGTGAGGAAGCATGCAGCAGATTCTCCGCGGAGCGCCAATTTCGGTACTGCAGTGTTAAATCTTTCCAATTCGCGTCGGGGTCACGGAAAATAAGCCGAAGATATCCGGAGAACTGCCCCTGAAATCCCAGATGTGCGTAATTCCCCGATTCTGCAGAACGGGTAAAAGGGGTCGCATAGAGTTCCTTGGCAAAGACCGTGAAGTCGATCCCCGGATATTTATCGAGAAAAGGCTTCAAGCCCGATAAGGGAGCGTCAGCAAGCAGAATAACAAAATCCGCTTCGCGATGCAGATCTTTCCGCAACAGTTCCTGCAGAACGGGAAGGGGATCGGCGACTCTGAAATTAAAACCGTCCGAACGGCTGCAAATTCCAATATATGCGATGCGTATACCATCCCGTATAACAATACGGAAGGGAGGAAATACGGGATTGCCTTCCGTATCCCGCAAATTTGCCGAGATCAGAGGAAGCCCCATATCTTCTTCCAGAGACTGAAGAAATCGCAATCCGTAGCACAGGTCATATTCCCCGATATTGATAACATCGTAATGCAGATCCTTCATGATCTGCGCCTGCAGACGCGCCTGCTTCTGTGCCAGGATCTGGTCGTCTCCGGCTTTCGGCATGCGGGCAAAGAACTGATTACCGCATGCGGCAAGCAGCGGTCCCTTTCCAAGGGAATCCCGCAGCGTTGCAATCCGGGGCAAGCCGCCGGCCGGGATCTCGCAGGCACAGGAAAGTAAGAGGCCGCGGTTATTTCCGCTAAAAATGATCCCCTGTTCTGCGGTTTCGGCATGCAGCCCCCGGCAAAACAGCAAGAGGAGAAAAAATGAAACGATGTTTTTCATACCTATAAAAACCCTTGTTTTTATTTACAGCAATAAGCTACGGATCAATTTACAGAAATAAATGAAAAAAGTGCCGGAAAATATATTTATTAAACATAATACCATTTGTCGGCACAGGAAAAATTAAGAAAAAGTATCGTTAAGGCAAAAAACCGTTAACATCAATTTAGGGGACAGTTAAATATTATGAAAATTCAACAATTCAATTGTTAACATAATATTCGTGATCTATTTTTAGCCGGTAGAGAGAGAATCATGAAAAAAAGAATAATGGTAATTGGGTTTTTAGTGTATGCTCTTGCGGCGCATGCGGCAGTCTTGTATGTGGATAAGAATTTAAGCGACGGATTTTGGATAGACAGCTATTCCGAACTGTCGGAAGCATTGTCTGCGGCAGCAGATGGCGATGAAATTTGGGTCGCGGCCGGAGTTTATAAACCCGGTAAAGAGCGCGACAGCCGTTTTGAACTGAAGCCGGGTGTGAAGATCTATGGGGGTTTTTACGGAGGAGAAAGCTCCCGTGAAGACCGCGACTGGATAAAAAACCCGACCGTGCTCAGTGGAGACACCGGTATTGAGGGAGCCTCTGAAGATAATGTATTCAGCATTATTTATTATGATGGAATTTTGGATAAGGAGACCGTAATTGACGGCTTTATTCTGCGTGACGGCAATGCGGACGGCGAAACACCCGGAGCCGCTATGTATCTGGTCAACGGGGCAGATCTGCTGATCCGCAACTGCCGCTTTGCCGATAACCGCAGCGCGACCTATGGCGCTGCCGTTTACACGACAGGCGGCCCGGTATTCGAATACTGCCTCTTTGAGGAAAACCGGGCGCAGACCGGCGGCGCCGTCTACATACGGGAAGATAATAAAACAAGCGGAACGCCCCGATTTACGCATTGTACCTTTGCCGGGAATACGGCAGCAGAAGGGGCGGCGGTTTATATCGCGAAACATGAGAGCGTTGTTGTTGACAGTTGTATTTTTTGGAATAACACAAAGACCACGGGCGGCATTTCATCATTTCGCCTGGACAATCGGGGCAAAGGTGCATCGACAATACGAAATACGGCATTGGACGACGGAAGCATCAGTTCGGATTTCCAATCGGAAAATCTGCTTTATTACCGGAGCAGTGAAATATACGGACCTTTTAAAAATACGGATAACTACCTGATCGATAAACGCTCCGGCATTCCGCAGGATTACGGCTGGTATTACGTGCCGCCTCCATTGGTTTTGAATATCCGGGTCTTTCTCGAAGGGCCGATGTAAAAAACACTATTTAAACTCTCATAGTGAAATAAAACCTGCTAAAAAGCGGATTTTTTATTGATCCTGCTTTGCTAAATCCATTCAGGGCAGGCAATTGATATTTCAGGAAGATGAAATACAAAATTCATCTTTGAATTTTCACTGATGATACTGATCCGAGAACAGCTTTAGCTAAAAATATACTCCATTATAATTATTATGAAAATGTTAAAAAAGTATTTGTATTCAGTAAAGACGTGTTTATTTTACGTTGATTTTATTATAGAGAGCTGTGAGAGAGACAATCGAGGGAGTTAAAAGATGAAACAATCGCTTAAGGGAATAGTGGTTTTCATATTCATGATAAGTGCGCTGTTTGGGCAGACTTATCTAATTAACGAATCATTTGGTACCGTACCGCCTGTCGGTTGGTCTAACGGCACCATACTACCAACACAGGGGACGATTGCTCAGGATGGTGATTTAAAATCCCTGAATTTTCAAGAAGAAAAGGATTATGCAGTTTCCATTGTTACGCCTCCCGTCACTGATCCGGACAGGATCACTTTCTATCATAGTACAGATAATGTGAATGCCTATAAAGGAACTTTTAACCTTAGTTATTCAACAAACATTAATGGTCCTTGGACAAATATAACCACTATCACATCAACCAGTCAAAATACATTTACACTTTCAGCCAATGAGATCTCAGGGATAGTGTCAGGCTCTTTGTCCGGTACATATTATTTTCAGTTAGAACGCACAGGTGGTAAAAATAGCAATAGTAAAAATCTTTTTATTGATGTTTTTCAGGTGACCCAAAGTATTGTATCAAGTGAAACGGCACTATCCGGTTTTATCGCCGAACCTGATGCAGCGTCGCCCGTGCAAAGTTTTACCGTCAGCGGAGCGGATCTGACCGGTGATATCACACTGACACCACCGGCCAACTACGAAATATCAACGGGAATCGGAGCCGGTTTTTCGGCTGCAAACCCCATCACACTGACGCCAAGCGGCGGAACGGTCAGCTCCACCACGATCTATGTCCGTTTAAAAGCGGGATTGTCCGCGGGATCCTACAACGGTGAGAATATAACGATCAGCTCCACCGGGAAGATCAGCAAAACGGTCGCCTGTAGCGGCGATGTGCGGCAAAGTATCAATCCAAGTATATCTGCTCTTTCGAATTTTAATTATGATATCGGCAACGGACCTTCAGCCGAGCAAAATTTCACAGTCAGCGGACAGGATCTGACCGGCGATATCACGCTGACACCGCCAAGCAACTACGAAATATCAACGGGAAGCGGCGCCGCTTTTTCGGCCGCTAACCCGATCACGTTGACGGAAAGCGGCGGGACGCTCAGTGCCACCACGATCTATGTCCGGCTGAAAGCGGAACTGTCCCCGGGATCGTACGACGACGAGACCATTACCATCAGTTCAGCGGGCAAAGTCAGCAGAAGCGTTAGCTGCAGTGGTTCTGTAAGGCCCATAATCCTGAATGTAAAAGTCTTTCTCGAGGGCGGACTGTAAATAGCTTAGCAAAATCTCTCTCTCATTGCAAAAGCCCGTTGTCTACGGGTTTTTGAATATTTACGAATAAAAATAAAATTAAGTATATCTTAAAAAATTATTAATAGATTCTTGACAAACACCCCTTATTCTTTTACATTATGGCGTGAGAGAGAAATAATGGGTAAATGATGAAAAAATATGCTTTAAAAATAATACTGGTCTCTTTTATCGTT
>JAQULT010000041.1 GCA_028718545.1 Fidelibacterota bacterium
CCCATCATGGGATCGGCGTCCAGGACGCGTTGCAGACGGATGGCTTTCTCTTTGGCGCCGGTGGCCACGATAACCTGTCCGGCATGGGTGGAATTCCCGATCCCCACGCCGCCGCCGTTGTGCAGGGACACCCAGTCGGCCCCGCAGGCGGTATTGACCAGCGCGTTCAGCAAGGGCCAGTCCGCAATGGCGTCCGAGCCGTCAAGCATATTTTCGGTCTCGCGGTTGGGTGATGCCACGGATCCGCAATCCAGATGATCGCGGCCGATGACGATGGGCGCTTTCAGTTCCCCTTTAGCGACCATCGCGTTCATGCGCAGGGCGAATTCGGCGCGCTCGCCGAGTCCCAGCCAGCAGACGCGGTTGGGCAGTCCGAGCTGCGGCACCTGTTCCTTCGCCAGCGCGATCCATCTTGACAGAATCTCATCGTGCGGGAAAAGCTCCAGCACCAGATCGTCGAGTTTGTCGATATCGCTTTTATCGCCGGACAGCGCAACCCAGCGGAAGGGTCCGCGGCCTTCGCAGAACAGCGGACGGATGTAAGCGGGCACGAATCCGGGATAAAGAAATTTGCCTTGTTCATCGCGCACCTTCAATCCGCCGGCTTCGGCCTGTCCGCGCAGGTTATTGCCGTAATCGAAGGCGACGGCGCCTTTTTTCTGCATCTCAAGGATGGCTTCTTCATGTTTGATAATGGCATCCATAGCCAGCGCCTTGTATTTTTCCGGGTCTTCCCGGTGCAGCCGGCGCATTTCGTCAAGATCGCCGACGGGCACATAATCCAGCAGATTGTGCGCGGAGGTCTGGTCGGTTACCACATCCGGAATAATGTCGCGCCTCAGCAATTCCGGCAGCACCTCTGCGCAGTTGCCTGCCAGGGCGATCGACAGTGGTGTTTTGCTTTTGACCGCTTCCCGCATCCAGACCAGCGCCGCGTCCAGGGATTCCGTATATTTCATGCAGTAGCCTTCATCCACGCGGCGTTTGGCGCGGACGGGATCGGCCTCTACGTCGATGATCACGCCGTTGTTCATGGTGACCGCCAGGGGCTGGGCGCCGCTCATGGCGCCGAGACCGCCGGTCAGGACCCATTTTCCGCGCAGGTCCCCGCCGAAATGCTGTTCGGCCAAAGCGGCGAGTGTCTGATAGGTGCCCTGCAGAATACCCTGCGTTCCGATATAGATCCAGCTGCCGGCCGTCATCTGGCCGTACATGGTCAGTCCCAATTGGTCATAAAGGTCAAAATTCTCCTGCGTGGACCATTTGGGCACGATATTGCTGTTGGCGATCAGCACGCGCGGGGAGTAGGGATGAGTTTTTACGACACCCACAGGTTTGCCGGACTGCATCAGCAGGGTTTCGTCCGCTTCAAGATTCAGCAGCGCGTCTACGGTCTGCCGGTAGCATTTCCAGTTGCGGGCCGCGCGGCCGGAGCCGCCGTACACGATCAGCTCTTCGGGAATGAGCGCATTTTCCGGGTCAAGGTTGTTCTGCAGCATACGCAGCGCCGCCTCGCTTTCCCAGGTTTTAGCATGAAGGTGTTTGCCGCGCGCGGCCCGGATGGGCCCTTCGGGTTTAAATTCGTAAAACATCGGCCTTGTTGTCATAACTTGATCCCTTTTGCTTCAACCGCATTCAGGATTTCTCCGCTGCGGATCATCTTTGCCATGTGTTCGATATCGGGGTACATGACCCGGTCCTCTTTCCAGTGCGGAATCCTTTTCCGGATCTGCGCATGCGCGGCGGCAGTACCCTTGCCCGGTTTCAGCGGCTGCTGAAAATCGATGCCCTGCGCGGCCGCCAGCATTTCGATGGCCAGGACCTGTATCACGTTCTTCAGGATCAACCTGGCGTGCTTGGCGGAAATGGAGCCCATGCTCACATGGTCTTCCTGTCCGGCGGAGGTCGGGATGGAATCCACGCTGGCCGGGTGTGCCAGCACTTTATTTTCGGAGACCAGCGCCGCGGCGGTGTACTGCGCGATCATGTAGCCCGAGTTCAGGCCGTTGCCTTCCGCCAGGAAGGGCGGGAGTCCGGACACATGCGGATTCACCAGGCGGTCCACGGTGCGCTCGGAAATATTGGCGATCTCGGACAGCGCGATGCCCAGAAAATCCAGCACGAAGGCCAGCGGCTCGCCGTGAAAATTCCCGCCGGAGATCACATCCTTTTCCTTGGCAAAGATCAGGGGATTGTCGGTGGCCGCATTGATCTCGGTTTTCAGCACGGAACGGGCATATTGAACGGTATCCCAGACCGCGCCGTACACCTGCGGGATACAGCGCAGGGTGTAGGCGTCCTGGACTTTTTCGCAATGGACATGCGAAGCGATGATGGCGCTGCGGTCCACCAGCTTGAGCATATTCGCCGCGATCCGGATCTGTCCCGCATGCGGTCTGGCGGCATGGATACGCGCATCAAAGGCGCGGGCGGTACCTTTCAGCGCTTCAAGGCTCATGGCACCGGCGATCTGCGCGTGTTTCAGCAGAACCTCCGCATCTTCGATCAGCAGGCAGCCGATGGCGGCCATGACCTGCGTGCCGTTGATCAACGCCAGGCCTTCCTTAGGCTGGAGTTTCAGGGGGCGCAGGCCGTGTTTTTTCAGGACGGTCTCTGCGGGAACGCGTTTCCCGTCTTCCAGACATTCGCCCTGGCCGGTGAGGATCAGCGCCAGATGCGCGAGCGGAGAAAGATCGCCGCTGGCGCCCACGGATCCCTGCGCCGGGATATAGGGATAAATATCATGATTCAGGAGGTCCAGCAGCATTAGAATGAGTTCAACGCGCACGCCGGAATAGCCTTTTGCCAGTGCGTTGGCGCGCAGCAGGATCGTGGCGCGCACGACCTCCTTTTCCAGCGGCTCGCCCACATTGGCGGCGTGGCTGCGGATCAGATTTTCCTGCAGCTGTTCCGCCTGCTCCGGCGGAATATAGTGGTTGGATAATTCTCCGACACCGGTGGTGATGCCGTAGACCGGTAATTTTCTTTCCAGCAGCTCCAGAACAAATGCCCGGGATGCATTGATCGCAGGAAGGCAGCTTTCCGAAAGCGCCACCGTTTCGTCCGTACGGGCGACCAGAACGACATCATCCGGCGTCAGCAATTTGCCGTCGATCCGCAGCATAATTACTCCTTTGAAACGATATTTATAATATTACTTGCTCAAATATAGGGTTTTTAGAAACATTAATCAACTACAGTTGTTCGGGGGCGGGGTTCGAATATTTTATCCAAGGTAATATTTGCCATCTTTAATCACTTTGTCTATTTTCTGCTAAAATACTAATTATTGCGAAGGAGTTAATCTATGAAGAGGATCCTCATTATTCTTGTGATCATATCGCTTGCCTTCACGGCTTGCGCGGAGGAAAAGACACCCGATCACAGTGACGCTTTCAGGCTCATTGAAGTCTGGCTTGAGGCACAGAAAGATTTTGAGAAACTGCCGGGTATCTCGGCGATCATCGTCGATGATCAGAAAACGCTCTGGGAAGGCGCTTTCGGTTATGCCAATCCGGATAAAAAAGTCCGGACGGAACCCGCCACGCTTTACAGTATCTGTTCCATTTCCAAGCTGTTCACATCAGTGGCGGTCATGAAACTGTACGACGAGGGGAAACTGCGTTTGGATGACGCGATCGGTGATCTGCTGCCCTGGTTTGATCTGGAACAGGCGTATCCCGAAAGCGGACCCATTACTGTCAGGGGACTGCTGACCCATTCGGCGGGAATTCCCCGCGAATCCGCCTATCCGTACTGGACTGCCCCGGATTTTAATTTTCCCTGCCGTGAAGAGGTAAAAAAGAAACTCGGCGAACAGGAAACCCTGTATCCCGCATCGACCTATTATCAGTACAGCAATCTGGGACTCAGCCTGCTGGGCGAAATTGTGGAAGAGATATCAGGGATCCCTTATGACGATTACATCGAAAATAATATCCTCAGGCCGCTGGAGATGAAGGATACGCGAACCCGTCTGCCCGAAAAGCAGCACGGGAAACAGCTGGCGCTGGGTTACTCCATGCTGAACCGTGCCGGTGTGCGCGAAAAGCTAAACCTTTTTCAGGCCGAAGGTATCAAGCCGGCAGCGGGATTCTCCTCAAATGTCCGCGATCTGGCGACATTTGCCAAATGGGTGTTGCGGCTTCGGGAAGCCAAAGAGCCCGAGATCCTGCGGCCTGCCACGCTGCGCGATATGCACAATATCCACTGGGTGGACCCGGATTTCTCCACGACCTGGGGATTGGGTTTCGGCGTTCATAAAGGCAGTGACGGCTGTAAATGGGTGGGACACAACGGTTCCTGCCCCGGGTACCGCAGCACGCTTCAGATCAATGTCGAGACCAAAATGGCCTACTCCGTCATGGTCAACTGCAACGGCGTGTCTCCGTACGAATATGCCCACGCTTTGGATGATATCCTTTTGAAAGCACAGTCCTCTTTTGCCAAGGCTTCGGAGGAAAAAGTGAACTTCAATGATTATATTGGCAATTACAGCGAACAGCCCTGGTATGCCGAGACCTACATAGGCAGCTGGTACGGCAGGCTGGTCTGCCTGGATCTGCCCTGTACCGATCCGGTGAAAAACATGACCTTTCTGAAGCACATCGGCAACGATACTTTCCGCAGGATCCGCGATAACGGGGAATTGGGGGAATACGTCACCTTTCAGCGGGACGAAAAGGGGAAGGTCGTGAGCTATAAATGGTTTGAGAATTACTCGAAGAAGATCAATTAACACTGAGCGCTGAGAGGTGAAGAAGTGGGAAAAAGCAAGCAGCGGGAAGCAGGCAGCTTGTTTATTGACAGGGTAAAATATCTGTCCCTGATTTCAATCTTTCTTACTCCCTCTTGCGGTTGTGTTTCCCGTCACACTTTAAATTTATCCCTTGCTTCCCATTAACAGCGCCACTAATATTTAATAATATCTTATTCGTCGGGGGACGAACATGGCAGAATCAAAACTCATTCCCAAACATGGCGGTTACAGTAAACTCAAGAGCTTTCAGATCGCAAGGCTTGTGTATGACCTGACAGTGCGTTTTTGCGATCAGTATATTTCAAAATTTTCCAGAACCCACGATCAGATGGTGCAAGCCGCGCGTTCGGGTGTGCAGAATATTGCCGAAGGGTCGCAGTGTTCGGCTACCTCGAATAAATTTGAGCTCAAGCTCACGCAGGTTGCCCGGGCCAGCCTGGAAGAGCTAAAATTGGATTATGAGGATTTTTTGCGGCAGCGGGGGATGACAATGCTGGACCCTCAGCACCCTGCTTTACAAAGATTTAAAAGTATAAGACCAAGAACACTTGAGGAAGTACAAGGGTGGGTGAAACAGGAAAGAGCGATTTCTTTGAACCAACACGGACAGTCATGGACGCCCGCGGACGCTGGGCCGTCCGTAGCAGTCCCTGTGGGTCCGCGTAACACCTTAAATTCTTCCTGCCTGGCTGCCAATGCAGCACTTTCTTTGTTAAATTTGGCCTGTCATTTACTCAACCGCCAGGTCTCCCGGCTGGCCCGGGATTTTGAGCGGCAGGGCGGTTTTACGGAAAGAATGTACCGCAGCCGCAGCGCCGCCCGTCATAAAAATTAATTTCGATGCCAATAACCTTGCCGCCGTATGTTTAGCCTCTAAGGACCGATGCGGTTTTTTCGTTTTTTGTTTCAGGCCTAAAGCCCTATATTAAAGGTTAGAAAAAAAGGAGTTATTCATGTTAGGGAAAAAGACCGATGCCAATGAACTGAAAAAAGCGCTGTTTTACGAACGGCAAAATGCCTGGGATCATATTCCCGAAAATCAGCTGAAAGCCCTTGAAGCCTATATGAAGGATTACCGGAACTTTCTGGATGACGGAAAAACAGAACGCGAGTCCGTTGAAACAGCCGTTGAAATTCTGCAGAAAGCCGGATTCAGTGATATCCGCACCACGAAAGATACGTCAAAGATTTACTACAATCATTTAGACCGCGCGCTTGCCGTATTCCGCCAGGGGAAAAGCGGTATTCAAAAAAATCTGCGGATTATCGTTGCGCATATCGATTCGCCGCGCCTGGATCTGAAACAGTATCCGCTGTATGAGGACGAAGAGCTGGCCATGCTCAAGACCCATTACTACGGCGGCATCAAAAAATACCAGTGGGTTTCCCGTCCGCTGGCTTTGCACGGAGTTATCGCCTTTCCCGACGGTACGGTGGACAGCATCATGATCGGTGAGGCGGAAGAAGATCCGGTCTTTACCGTAGCGGACCTGCTGCCGCATCTTGCCGGCAAGGCGCAGATGGATAAAAAGGCCAACGAATTCATCCCGGCCGAAAAACTGAACGTTCTCTTTGGCGGAAAGCCTTTCAATAATGACAAGGAACTCAAAGAACGCGTCAAACTGCAGGTAATGTCCCTGCTGAACGAGGCTTACGGTATTACGGAAAACGATTTTATTTCGGCGGACCTCGAGATCGTGCCGGCCGGCCGCGCCCGCGAAGTGGGCCTGGACCGCTCCATGATCGGTGCTTACGGCCAGGATGACCGGGTCTGTGCCTATGCAGCACTCCGAGCCATTATTGACGAAGGTGAACCGGACGTCTCCTCGCTGGTCCTGCTGCTGGATAAGGAAGAAATCGGCAGCGAAGGTGCAACCGGAGCCAACACCTGGATCGCCGAACTGGTCCTGAGCTATATTCTTGCACGGCACGGCCTCGATCAGTCTGCAGTGATCCGCCGGCTTCTGGCCAATGCAGACTGCCTTTCCGCAGACGTCAATGCCGGAGTGCATCCCGACTGGAAGGAAGTCCACGAGCTGCGGAATGCGGGATTCATCAACGGTGGCCTGGTCCTTTCCAAATTCACGGGCGTCCGCGGTAAGGGTGGCTCCAACGAGGCTGCGGCCGAATATGTGGCAAAACTGCGTGACCTTTTTGACCGCAACGGCATTATCTGGCGTATTGCGGAACTGGGCAAGACTGATGAAGGCGGCGGTGGAACGATCGCAAAATTCATGTCCTATTATTGTATGAACGTCATCGATGCCGGCGTTTCCGTTCTCGATATGCACTCTCCCTTCGAGATCACCTCAAAGGCCGATATCTGGATGATGTACCGCGCTTTTGCGGCATTTTTGGTAAAATAAAAGGAAACAAAGTAATGATAAAAAAGATGCTTGTCATTTTAATGCTGGGAACACTTGCATTTGGCGGGATCTATGTCAACGGAGTGCCGATCGACAGCACACAAAGCCGTTACCTGATCGTTGAGATCGATGACGATCTCCGTAAAACCCGGGCTTATGTCGATTACGGACAAAGCGATCCGGAACGAAAGCGGCTGCTGACCGATGAACATGGAGAAAAAATGCTCTTCAATTCACCGGCAGCCGTATTGAATTACTTTGATAAAAACGGCTGGGAGATGGACGAGGTCTTTGTTCTTCCCGGTGGCGGCGAAAGCTCGCTTTACGGTTATAAATACTTTATTTTTCAGCGAAAATCATAAAGGAATGATCCCGGATGAAATATTTTAATACATTCATATTGCTCCTGATCATCGTCTTGAGCAGCTGTACCGCTCCGGCAGGCGAGATCACGCTTCTGCACTGGAACGATTTTCACAGCAGAAATTTGCCCTGGGTGCCGACATCCTACAATCCCGGGAATCACAGCGTGGGCGGCTATGCGCTTTTCGATGCATACCTGGACAGTCTGCAACGAGAGTATCCCGGCGCGCTCCGTGTGCATGCCGGCGACGACTTCCAGGGCAGCCCGGTCTGTGCGGTGACCAAAGGCGTATCGCAGATCAAGATCCTCAATCTGGTAAAGCCCGATTTTTTCACGATCGGGAATCATGAATTTGATTACGGCTGGCACCATGTGGATTCCCTGCGCAGGCATCTGGCGGAATTTGAAATGTATGCTGCCAATCTGGTCGATGCCGAAAGCGGTGAAAGCGCACTGCCGCAGTATAAGATTTTCCGTATCAACCGTTACCCTGTTGTGCTGATCGGATTGACCCACCCGCAGCTGGATTTTTTAACGATGGCCAAAAATCTTGAAGGGATACAGGTCGCCGATCCTGTCAGCTCGATCCAGGATTTGATCGATAATCTGAAAAAACGCGGCCTGCATACCTTTGTGGTAGTATCGCATATGGGGATCGACCTGGACCGAGAACTGGCAAAAACCGTCCCGGAGATCGATCTTATTGTCGGAGGGCACAGCCATACCTATATGCGGGAAGCCGAAAACGTGAACGGGGTCTGGATCGTACAAGCCGACGATAGCGGCCGTTATGTGGGCGTCACGCGCTTTAAGGCGGAAAAGGGAAATATCGTCTCCCTTGAAATGCAGTATATTGAGACCATTGCCGGAAAACTGAGACCCTCGCCGGATGTGGAAGCGCTTATCATGCGCTATGAAGATGCAATGACGGAGATCATGGATGAAGAGATCGCCTATCTGCAGACAGCCTGGACGCGCAGCGGGGGAGAATCCAATATCGGCAACTGGATCACAGATGCTTTCCGCGCAACGGTTCCCGGCACGGATATTGCCATTATGAATAACGGCGGTATCCGCAAAGATCTGCCTTCCGGAACTTTGCGGGTGCGGGATGTCTGGGAGATCGCGCCTTTCGGCAATATGCTGGTCTGCTTTGAATGGAGCGGCAGGGAACTGCAGCAGGCACTGCACAATATGGCTCTAAAAAACCGTTCATTGCAATTCTCCGGCATCCACTTATTGCTTGACCGCAGCAAAGGGCTGATCGAAGCCGAGATCAACGGCAGCAAGATCGATCCCGAAAAGACTTACAGCATTATCACCAATGACTATACGGCCGGCCAGGCGCCCAACTATTTCGGCATGGAAATCCCGGCTTATCAGGAACTCGGACTGGTAGACCGCGACGTGCTGGTCGAGGCGGCCCGCAAACAGAAAACCATTCACGTACAAATTGAAGGACGTATCCGTTACCGTTGAAAACACACACACTCATTCTCATTATCCTTATTGCAGGATTGTTTTCCTGCAAAGAATCCCTGCTCTTTCCTGAAACGGAAGGCAATCGCGAATACCCGCAGGCGGGAGTCAGATCCGGCGAGCCAGAATTTACACTGCTCACAGAATCTCCGCTGCGTATCGGCTTTAATGATTTCACCCGCGCCCTGCCGATCCCCGAACGTAGCCCGGAGCGCAGTGCCGTTTACAATGCTTCCGCGATCGGCGATTTTATTCCGGCCTATACGCAGCCGGACCTGACAGATACGCTGGATGGCTATGTTACGGATAATTTTGACTTTTATGAAACCGTGCTTCTGCCGGAATTGCTGCCCCGTACGGATTCCCTGAAAACAATCCAGAAATATCAAGCGGTCAATGCGCTGACCCTGTTCATCTATGAAAGCTACCAGCTTTTTTTCGGGGACAGTTTTTACCGCTGGGGCGGGGACATCACCGATCGTGACCAGCCGCAGACAGCCGAATCGCATTCCACCTCCACCAAACGTTACGGAATGGATTGTTCGGGTTTCGGAGCGTCGCCCTTCGAAGCTGCGGTGCTTCTGGGTATCCTGGACTCCACGCTGGACGAATCCGCATTTTCATCGTTTGGCTTTAAACACATCTGCGAAAACGATCCTGCCGTTTCCGACGGCGGCGGCCGCGGCGGAAGTACCAATAATTACCGCATGGAAGTATCGGACATGTACAAGGTCGGAACGCTGATCACCACGATCGCCTCCGGCAGTACCCCGACCGACGCACAGATGGCAATGATGCAGGCCGGCGATGTCGTGTTGCGCTCCGGTCACATGGGTATCCTGGTTGAGATCAACGAAACCCTGTACTTTTTGGAATCCGGGGGCAGTACAGTAAGCGAAGATAACCTCTATCAGCCTTACCGGGCCAAAGAGGCCCTTGCCGATTTTGCCTCCCGTCGCAGTACGGAGATCCGCCGCTGTCTGCCGGAAAAAGAAACAATGACCGGTATTGTGCGTTACTGATACGTATAAGAACCACAAGGAGTAATCCCATGAAACGTTTTTTTACACTCTTTTTGTCCGCCGTATTGCTGCTGAGCTTCTTTTCCTGTTCACCTGCCCCGCAGCAGCCGCTGACTTTTGCTTTTTTGGCGGATACGCATATCGGTACGGCTATCGGGGCTGAGGATCTGAGAAATAGCGTCCGTGATATTAATCGGCTGGAAGAAATAGAATTTGTTATCCTTGCCGGCGATGCGACGGAATACGATCTGGCCGGGGAACTGGATACGGTCAAAGCGATTATGGATGAACTCAAGGTCCCTTACCACATTATTCCCGGAAACCACGAACTGAAATGGTCCGCCTCAGGAGGAGAAAAATTCCGGAAACTGTTCGGCGACGATAAATTTCATGTTCAATACAAGGGTTTTCATTTTATCGGTGTAAACCAAGGGCCGCTGATGCGTATGGGCGAGGGCTTCATCGCCCGCGAAGATCTGAACTGGACAGAGAAACAGCTTAAAAAGATCCGGCCGAAAAGCCGCCCGGTCTTTATCGTGACACATTATCCCATTGATCACACGGTAACGAATTCCTACGATTTCTTAGAGATCCTCAAGCATTATAATGTTCAGGCGATCCTGCATGGACACGGGCACGGGAACCGGCAGAACAACTATTCCGACCTGCGCGGGATCATGGGTCGCTCCAATCTGAGCCGCGGGGGCCCCGGCGGCTATAATATCGTTACGATAGCGCGTGACAGTATTTTTTGGCAGGAACGCCGTCCCGTGGAAAAGCAGAACCTGAAGCCCTGGGTCCAAATCCCCCTGATCAAAAACACCTACAGCGACTCCCATAAGGAACTGAAACCGGACCTTTCCGTCAACCGGGAATACCCCGAAATTCAGGAAAGCTGGTCTTTCGATTCGGAATATTCCATCACGGCGGCCGCGGCTGTAAGTGGCGGCATGGTGCTGTTCGGCAACCGCTCGGGAAAAATATACGCCCTTTCACTGGACAAGGGCTCCGTCATCTGGACATTCAAGACCGGCGGACCGGTGTTTACCCAGCCCGAGATAGCAGATGAGCGGGTCTATGTGACATCGACGGATTCACTGTTGTATTGTCTGGACCTGAAAAACGGGAAGAAATTATGGTCTTACCGCAGCAATGCTGCAATAGTCGCCCATCCGATCGTGCACCGGGGAAAAGTCTATTTTGGTGCCAGCGACGGTAAATTCCGCGCTCTTGATGCCGAAAGCGGCAAGCTGATATGGGATTTCGGCAAGATCAATACCTACGTGGAAAGCAAAGCGCTGATCGCGGACGGAAAAGTCATCTTTGGCGCCTGGGACACTTACCTCTATGCCCTGGATGCGGAAACCGGACGCATGGAATGGCGCTGGCGGGGACCGAATACGGGACTGCTGTATTCGCCGGCGGTCGTACATCCGGTCTATGCAAACGGAAAGGTTTTTATTGTCGCTCCGGATCGTGTCATGACAGCCATTGATATCAGGAACGGGAAAACGGTATGGCGCTCGGATCAATTCCGGGTCCGTGAAAATATCGGTATCTCCAAAGACGGCTCCACGGTCTATGCCAAAAATATGTGGGATATTGTTTGTGCCATATCCACGGAAGGTGATAATCCCGAAACCGTCTGGAGCACCATGGCAAATTACGGTTTCGAGATCGATCCCTCATGGCCGGTGGAATCCGACGGGAACCTGTATTTCAGTACGCAGTTCGGTTATGTTTTCTGCCTGGATGCTGAAGACGGCGAGATCGAATGGAAACAGCGTCTCGGCGGAAATTTGTTGAACACTCCGGTACTCCTGGATGATGCGATGATCGTTACCGGTATGGACGGCCGGGTCGTAAAACTGACTTTTTAATACTTTTTTACAGTCTCCGTAAAGTATGGAGGCGCCATGAGATCCCGGGTTCCGGCAAGGATACTGCTTTTATGTGTTCTGGCTGCCGCAACAACGCGCGGACAGCAGCTGACGACAGGGTATCAATTTGCGCTTTTTCGCGAATATCTTTCCGGATATGCCATGTTGCTGGATTTATACGGACCTTTGGGATTCTATGGCAATTTCTACGGTATCGGGTCCACACGCTACCCGGATTATCTTGAAGTGTGGCCGGGAGACGAACTGGCATTCTCGATAGACTATCAATACTGGGGCGCCTTAAGCGGCGGCATTACATTGCGGCTTTTCCCCGGTCTGTATCTTTATGGCGGATATTGCAACGGCAGGCAAATTTCTATACGGGAATATACCTGGTATGACCCCACATATACATTAAGTTATGACGGTTTTTATAGTACACAGGAGCGAAGTGTTCAGCACCATCCCGGTGCGGACTTTGGCCTGCAGATACTGCCCCTTTCCCATTTAGGGATCGTTCTGGGTTATAACACTTCCCTTAATGCCCTTGTTATTGGCATCAATACCGGAATTGTATTTTAGTCCCAACACAGTAAAAAACGCCGTTCCCCCCAAAAAGATAAAAATATTTTAATTTTTATATGACCCCAGAAATCCGCATAAATAAAGGGTATTTAAAGATTATAAAAAAATATTTCAAAAAAAATAAAAAAAACACTTGACACTTTCCTGTAATGGTGTTATACTTATGTAGAACACCGGAATAGGGAAGCCGGTAGGAAAGGAAAGCGAAGGCATATGGGCATCAACTTTGACAGTGAACGCGCGATCTACCTGCAGCTGGCGGACCAGATCC